>NZ_KB906905.1:0-1360 GCF_000381685.1 Nocardiopsis sp. CNS-639 | reverse complement strand
GGAGGGTGGAAAGTTTTTCGGTCAGGGATGGGCTCGCGGCCTATCAGCTTGTTGGTGGGGTAACGGCCTACCAAGGCGATTACGGGTAGCCGGCCTGAGAGGGCGACCGGCCACACTGGGACTGAGACACGGCCCAGACTCCTGCGGGAGGCAGCAGTGGGGAATATTGCGCAATGGGCGAAAGCCTGACGCAGCGACGCCGCGTGGGGGATGACGGCCTTCGGGTTGTAAACCTCTTTTACCACCAACGCAGGCTCGAAGTTCTCTTCGGGTTGACGGTAGGTGGGGAATAAGGACCGGCTAACTACGTGCCAGCAGCCGCGGTAATACGTAGGGTCCGAGCGTTGTCCGGAATTATTGGGCGTAAAGAGCTCGTAGGCGGCGTGTCGCGTCTGCTGTGAAAGACCGGGGCTTAACTCCGGTTCTGCAGTGGATACGGGCATGCTAGAGGTAGGTAGGGGAGACTGGAATTCCTGGTGTAGCGGTGAAATGCGCAGATATCAGGAGGAACACCGGTGGCGAAGGCGGGTCTCTGGGCCTTACCTGACGCTGAGGAGCGAAAGCATGGGGAGCGAACAGGATTAGATACCCTGGTAGTCCATGCCGTAAACGTTGGGCGCTAGGTGTGGGGACTTTCCACGGTTTCCGCGCCGTAGCTAACGCATTAAGCGCCCCGCCTGGGGAGTACGGCCGCAAGGCTAAAACTCAAAGGAATTGACGGGGGCCCGCACAAGCGGCGGAGCATGTTGCTTAATTCGACGCAACGCGAAGAACCTTACCAAGGTTTGACATCACCCGTGGACTCGCAGAGATGTGAGGTCATTTAGTTGGCGGGTGACAGGTGGTGCATGGCTGTCGTCAGCTCGTGTCGTGAGATGTTGGGTTAAGTCCCGCAACGAGCGCAACCCTTGTTCCATGTTGCCAGCACGTAATGGTGGGGACTCATGGGAGACTGCCGGGGTCAACTCGGAGGAAGGTGGGGATGACGTCAAGTCATCATGCCCCTTATGTCTTGGGCTGCAAACATGCTACAATGGCCGGTACAATGGGCGTGCGATACCGTAAGGTGGAGCGAATCCCTAAAAGCCGGTCTCAGTTCGGATTGGGGTCTGCAACTCGACCCCATGAAGGTGGAGTCGCTAGTAATCGCGGATCAGCAACGCCGCGGTGAATACGTTCCCGGGCCTTGTACACACCGCCCGTCACGTCATGAAAGTCGGCAACACCCGAAACTTGCGGCCTAACCCCTTGTGGGAGGGAGTGAGTGAAGGTGGGGCTGGCGATTGGGACGAAGTCGTAACA
Organism: Nocardiopsis sp. CNS-639; assembly: GCF_000381685.1. Lineage (NCBI taxonomy): Bacteria > Bacillati > Actinomycetota > Actinomycetes > Streptosporangiales > Nocardiopsidaceae > Nocardiopsis > Nocardiopsis sp. CNS-639. Next base: position 58 of record NZ_KB906905.1, on the reverse strand, counting down.
AGGTAGCCGTACCGGAAGGTGCGGCTGGATCACCTCCTTTCTAAGGAGTCTTTACAGG
>NZ_KB906904.1:0-1545 GCF_000381685.1 Nocardiopsis sp. CNS-639 | reverse complement strand
TAGACGGTATGTAGGGAGGGTTCGCTGAAGGGCCGGGACCCCGCTCACACGTTGCCGTGGGTTGCCGACCAGGCAGAACCTGGACGGTAGTGCCTACATGTGTGGGAGGTCCCGGTGTCTTTCGAGCCTACGACCGTGGGACTGGACGTGCACGCCCGCTCCACCACCGCGTGCGCGATCCACGACCCCACCGGCGAAATCACCACCACCAAACTCACCAGCGACCACGCCCAGATCTTGAACTGGCTTCATACCCTGCCCGGCCTGGTCCGGGCCGTCTACGAGGCCGGGCCCACCGGTTTCGCCCTGGCCCGCACCTTGAACGACGCTGGCATCGACTGCGTGGTCGCCGCACCCTCCAAGCTCCAACGCCCCAGCGGCGACCGCGTCAAGACCGATGCCCGCGACGCCCTGCACCTGGCTCGCCTGCTGCGGTTGGGCGAGGTCACCCCGGTGCGCGTGCCCACCCCGGCCCAGGAAGCGGCCCGGGACCTGTCCCGGGCCCGCGAAGACGCCCGCGCCGATCTGATGCGGGCCCGCCACCGCCTGTCCAAGCTCCTGCTGCGCCAGGGCATGCTGTGGGAGGGCAAGAACACCTGGTCGCGGGCCCACCACGACTGGATCACCCGCCAGCGCTTCACCCCACCCGCCCTACAGGCGGCTTTCGAGGCCGCCCACGAGCAGGTCCTGCTCACCAAAGACCGGCGTGACCGTTTGGACCAGGCCATCACGGCCACGGCCGCCGAACCGGACTGGGCAGCAGTGGTGGGCCGGTTGCGGTGCCTGCGCGGAGTCTCCACCACCACCGCGTTCGGCCTGGCCACCGAGATCGGTGACTGGCACCGCTTCACCGGCTCCAGCATCGGCGCCTATGTGGGGCTGGTGCCCAGCGAGCACTCCTCCGGTACTCGTCGGGTCCTGGGGCCGATCACCAAGACCGGCAACACCCACGTGCGCCGATTGTTGGTGGAAGCCGCATGGCACCACCGCCGCCCCTACCGGCACGTCACCCAGGAGATGCGCCAGCGCTGGGAACAGGCCCCGGCCACGGCCCGAGCGCGTGCTCACGCGGGCAACCACCGCCTACACCAGCGCTGGGTCCGCTTCGATGAGCGCGGCAAGAAGCCGTCAGTGGCTGTGGTCGCGATCGCCCGGGAGCTGGCCGGGTGGTGCTGGAGCCTGGCCGTGACCGAGGAGTAAGGCCCGGCTTGCACAAGCCGACCGGTGGGGGCCACAGCGCGGGCACCGCGTGAGGAACGATCCGCGATACACCTATGAGCAGCCCGGGGTTGTTTTTCCGGGCCACGCTCGATCTCTAGAGCCGCGGCCTCGTTCCCGCCGAACAGTCCGTCCTGCGGTAGCCAACCCGCGCATATCAGTCTGACCACGCGTCGTGCACGACACGCGAGCCACGCGGTGTGCTCCCACCGGTCTTCACGCAGTACCTGTTGCATGTGGTGGCGGGAAACCCGCGGTGGTGAGACCCTACGCATCACCGCAGGTCAACGCTGCTCTCTTGACACAAAGACCCCACATATCAGGTGT
>NZ_KB906903.1:0-1563 GCF_000381685.1 Nocardiopsis sp. CNS-639 | reverse complement strand
GCCGCACCCGCCGTCACCGTCACCTGAGCCTGGAAACCCCCCTGCCACTGGTTCGTCACCGAGTACACCGCCTCACACTCACCCGACGGCGGGTCCGTGGGCTCCTCGGTCGGCGGGTCGGTGGGCTCCTCGGTGGGCGGGTCGGTCGGGTCGGGGCCGCCGCCGTAGACCGGGGCCTCCTCGGCGGTGGCGGCGATGCCGTCCGGTCCGTTGAAGATGCGCTCGCCCCAGGGGGTCAGGCTGTCGACGTCGAAGCCCTCGACCATGTCCAGGTACTCCACGGGGCTGCCGTTGCCGCTCCAGGACCAGCCGATGTAGCCCAGGCCCAGGCGCTCGGCGTGGGACATGATGGCGTCCTCGTCGGGGTTGCCGTCTGAGTGGTCGTGGCCGAACTCGCCGACGATCAGCGGCAGGCCCGCGTCGACGAAGTGCTCCAGGTAGGAGACGACCGTCGACTCCTGCTGGTAGACGCCGTACATGTGCACGGAGAAGACCGTGTTGGCGTGCGGGTCGGAGTCGAACACCGACTGGGCGTTGTCGCGCATGACACCCGCCCAGTCCTGGCCCCAGTTCGGCGCGTCCACGACCAGGGTGTGGTCGAAGCCCGCGTCGCGCAGGCGGTTGACGGCGTCGCTGGTGTCGGCGGCCCAGTTCTGGTTGATCGCGGCGTCGTTGCCGTAGGGCTCGTTGCCGATGTTGACGAGGATGTGGTCCTCCTCGCCCTCGACGGCCTCCTGGATGCGCAGCCAGTAGTCGACGGCCTGGTCGAGCGTGGCGGCCCCGGCCTGGTCGCCGTAACCGGTGGTGTCGTGCACCTCCAGGACGCAGATCAGCCGGTTGGTCTTGCACTCGTCGACGACGTTGGCCACGTCGGCGGCGGTGTTCTCCGTCCAGCGCTGGCCGCTGCTGAGGACGACGCGGACGGCGTTGGCGCCCAGGGACTTGATGTCGGCGAACGACTGGGTCTCCTGGGCGTACCAGGTGTGGGCGTGGCTGACGCCGCGGATGACGAAGTCGTTTCCGGCGGCGTCGACGAGGCGGCCGTCGCTGACGCGGAAGCCGGTGTCGGCGTGCGCGGGCAGCGAGTGCACGAGCAGTGCGGCCACCAGGGTGATGACCGACCCGAGGGCGATCAGCAGGCGTTTGACCATGGGAGGGCTCCAGGTAGAGGGGCGGACAACGTTGTCGTGTTGCGGGGGTCCCGTCCTCGTGGGCGGGGACCGGGTGGGCGCCGGGGGTGGCGGCTGCGTTCCCCCGGCGCCCGGTCCTGACACAGGCGCGGCCTGTTCCGGGGCGGTCGCGTCAGTGTCGTTCGGTCATCCCCCGCGGGCGGGGTCAGCCGCCGGTCAGGAAGCGCTGCACGTCAGCTCGGGCGTGGAGACACCACCGCTGGAGTTGCCGACGAACCCGAACGAGGTCGACTGCCCCACCGCCAACGCGCCGTTGTAACCCACGTTCGTCGCGGTCACACGGCCACCACTCCCCGACACCGACGCGTTCCAGGCGTGCGAGACACTCTCACCGCTACCGAAGGTCCACTCCACGGTCCACCCCGACAGAGCC
>NZ_KB906902.1:0-2090 GCF_000381685.1 Nocardiopsis sp. CNS-639 | reverse complement strand
AGTGACCGGGTCGCGGTGATGCGTGCGGGTGAGGTGGTGGAGATGGGTGACAGCGACGCGGTGTACGAGAACCCCGCCAGCGACTACACCCGCCAACTGCTCAACGCGGCGCCCGTGCTGGACCCCGACCAGGCCCGCGAACTGCGCGCGGAGCGCACCCGCCAGCGGACCGGGTGAACCCGCGGACCGGGTGATCCGCGCGCCGACCGCGCCGCGGGCCCCGGGGACGCCCGTCCCCGGGGCCCGTCAGTATCAGAACATGCTGCGCTTGCCCGCCAGCGAGTCGATCCACTGGTGCAGGTGGCCCGACCAGTCGCGCCCGGCGCCCTCGTTGTGGTCGACGCTGAAGCGGTGGAAGGTGTCGCGGCTCTCCGAGAAGAGCAGACCCGGCTTCTTGTCCAGCTCCAGCACCACGTCCATGCCGCGCTCGTCGGTGACCAGCGACAGCTCCAGCTCGTTCAGGCCCCGGTAGCGGCTGGGCGAGAAGAACTCGATCTCCTGGTAGAAGGGCAGCTGCTGGCGGGTGCGCAGGATGCGGCCCTGCTCCAGGTCGGCCTGCTTGAAGGAGAAGCCGAGGGAGGCCAGCGAGTCCAGCACGGCCAGCTGCGAGGGGAGCGGCTCCACTGCCACCGGGTCCAGGTCGCCCGGGTCGACTGCGCCCGCCACGTGCAGGCGCGTGTTCACACCGACGTTCATGCGGTGCAGGTGGCGGCCCCGGTGGACGGTGACGGGGGTCTCCCAGGGCACGAAGAGCTCGAAGGGCACCTCGAAGCGCTGGCCGGGGGCCAGGGTCACGCCGCCGCCGATCTGGACGCGGTGGAACTCCAGGTCGCGGGTGCTCTCGTGGTCGCCGCTCTCGACCTCGACCCGGGCCTGGAGGCCGACGGTGAGCCGCTCGACCTGCTGCTCGACGTTGCCGCCCTCGATGACGACGGTGCCCCGCAGGGTGCCGCCCGGGGTGGCCACGGAGGAGTGCAGGGTGGTTTCCACCGAGGCCCCGCCGAATCCGATACCGGCGAGCAGGCGCTTGAGAACCATGGATGACCTTTCTGTACCGCCCCGCGCCGGGAGGAGGAGCGGGGTCGGGGGCTGTCTTCTGGTAACGACGCCGGGAGAACGCACTCGGTTCCCCGACGAAGGTCCCTGTTTCCCGCGGCGGGGCTCGGGAGCCGGGCACACCGGCGGGCCCCGCCCCTTGGGTCCGGGGCGGGGAGGCCGGGTCAACGGAGGCCGATCACGCCGGGGCCCGCCCGTCCAGGCGCGCGGCTCAGGGCCGACGCGCGCAGGCCCTCGAAGGAGTCCTCCCTCCTGTCCCGCCCGGGCACGGCTCAGGGCCGACCCTTGAGGGCGTCCCGCCGCCCGACCCCGCCCGGGCGCGGCTCAGGCGGTGAGCCCGCGCAGCAGGGCGCGCAGCCCGTGGTGGAAGCGCGCCCGGGACTCGGCGGCGTCGGGGGCGTCCTCCTCGTCCTGGTGGCGGACCTGGTGCACGACCGCGCCCACGCAGTAGGAGTGCAGGGCGTCGGCGGCGCGCTCCAGGTCCTCGCCCTCCAACCCCGCCTCGGCGAGGGCGTCGCGGACCAGGGCCCGGGTGGCGTCGCTGCTGGGCGTGCGCGGGGCGCGGTGGACCAGCAGGGAGAGCGCCCCGGAGAACTCCAGCAGCCGCTCCCGGTAGGCCTCGGCCCACTCGGTGAGGCGCACGTCCCAGGGCCGGGTGTCCTCCTCGGGCTCCTTCGCCCCCTCCGCGTCTTCCGACGCCTCCCCGTCGTCGATGGGGACGGTGCCGGTGGCCGCGGGGGAGGTGACGTAGGCGGCGATGGCGTTGAACAGCTGTTCCTTGCCCAGGGGGAAGTGGTGGTAGATGGCCATGGCCTCCACCTCCAGCGCGTCGCCGAGGCGGCGCATGGACAGGCCGCCGAGCCCGCGGCCAGCGATGATGTGGAGCGCTTCGAGGATGATGCGCTCGCGGCTGAGTCCGGCGTAGTTCCTGCTCACGGTGGTCCTAATTCGTGTGTAAGCGGTTCCAACCAGACCCGTTGAAGGGACCGTTGGACTGGTCAAAGACGAACAGGTTTCGCTGCGGCCACGTGGGC
>NZ_KB906901.1:0-5472 GCF_000381685.1 Nocardiopsis sp. CNS-639 | reverse complement strand
TAGACGATGGGGTTGATAGGCCGGGTGTGGAAGCCCTGTGAGGGGTGGAGCTGACCGGTACTAATAGGCCGAGGGCTTGTCCGCTGCAGATAATTGGATGTTCGCGCACATTTTTCACGGAGCTTGCTGCTCACGGTGATTCCCTGCCTCTTGGGGTGGGTGGAGTCGGGTGGGTGGTGTGTGGTTTCCGTGGTGGTTATTGCTGGAGGGTCACACCCGGTCTCTTTCCGAACCCGGTCGTTAAGTCTCTTTGCGCTGATGGTACTGCCCTGTGGTGGGGTGGGAGAGTAGGTCGCTGCCACGGTTTTTCGTTGAGGGGGGTCGCCTTGCGGGGCGGCCCCTCTTCTTTTTTGCGGGTGTTTGTGCGTTTGTGAACGCCAGAGTGGGTGTGTGGGGGTGCGGGGGTGGGGGTGGGCCCCCCGTGTTCCAGTCAACCGGGTGCGGGGGTGGCGGGGCCAGAGCGTCTTGCCTCCTGTGGACAACCAGCCGTCCCAACTCCGAAGGCGCGGTAGCCCGCCCGCACGGGCCACTGCCCGTTTCTGTTTCCGCTGGTGGGACAATTTCCGCATGACGAAGACAATCCCCTCAGAGCTTCTGGCCGCGGCGGAGGCCGCGAAGGGTTTCATGCCCACGGACGAGGGCGCCGCCCTCTTCGAGACCGCCGTCGCCTACGCCCAGGTCGGGCCGATCGTGGAGATCGGCACCTACTGCGGCAAGTCCACGATCTTCCTCGGCGCGGCCGCCCGCGCCACCGGGGCCAAGGTCCTCACGGTCGACCACCACCGGGGCTCGGAGGAGCACCAGGAGGGCTGGGAGTACCACGACGCGTCCCTGGTGGACGAGGGGACCGGCAGGTTCGACACCCTTCCGCACTTCCGGCGCACGATCACCGAAGCGGGCCTGGACGAGGAGGTCATCGCGCTCGTGGGCCGGTCCACCGATGTCGCGGCTGTCTGGGGTACCCCGCTCGGCATGGTCTTCATCGACGGCGGCCACAGCGAGGAGGCCGCCCAGAACGACTACGATGGTTGGAGTCCCCACGTCGCCCCCGGCGGGGCCCTCGTCATCCACGACGTGTTCCCCAACCCCGAGGACGGCGGCCGACCGCCCTACAACATCTACCGGAAGGCCCTCGACTCGGGGGAGTTCCAGGAGATGCGCGCGGTGGGCTCCCTGCGGGTGCTCGAACGCACTCGGGGGAAGTGAGTGGGCTAACAGTCTTTCCGATACACAGCTGCCCAGGGTAAGCCTTGGGTAAGAAGTGACAGTACGCTTACCTGCTCGGACTTGACATGGTTACGGGCGGGTATCGTGGCCTGGAGGGCTGAGCGATGGCGGCGTTATTCCCCGAATTACCGCTTCGGTCCTGACTCGAACTGAACGATCCGGGGCACTTGCGCGTCAAACATCAGGACGGCACGGTGCCGGACGTGATTTGCCATGGGGGCGGGGAACTGAGCGAGAGCACACACGGCGAAAGCGGGGCGGACGGACAGCGTCCCGGGAAGGACACGCCGGACACCAGGAACACCTCTGCCGAAGAGCTGTCCAACAAGCACAGTCCCGAGAGTGGAGTACCCAACATCGAGGGGAACCAATCCACTCATGACACTCCTGGAGGAGAAGAAAGCGTAGGAGAACAGCCCGAACCGGAGTTCATCAATCCGGTCGCCTTCAAGACCAGCGGTACCTTCCTCCGTGACAAGGTCGCCCAGAACCTCGCGGAACAGGGCTTCGGATCCGACGACACCGGCGACGACGCCGCGGAGGCCTCCGACGTTCCCGCCGACGCGCACGGCGCCGATGCCGTCCACACCTCTCCCGCGGCCGGCTCCCCCGCCTCAGCCGGCAGCACGGGCACGGAGGAGTCGGACACGCGCGAGGACGGGGGCCGGGGGGACGGACGGCCCTCCCAGGCCGCCCCGCCCCTCGCGGCCGACGACACGTCCGTCGACCAGGACGGTACGGCCGGCGCCGACGAGCCCCCATCGCCGGTGTCCGACCGGACCGAGCCCATCTCGCTCGACTCCGTCCGCGCCGCCGCCTCCGCGGAGGCGGCGGAGACGTCCGACGACGCCTCCGGCGACGCCGGTGCCGAAGAGGGCGGGACAGACCTCTGGAGCCCGCGCGGGCAGGAGCGCACGGGAGTCCCCAAGAGCCCCGTGGCCGGAACCGTGACCGACGTCCAGGACTTCGAGGACGGATCCGCCGAGGCAGCCACGTCCGCTGTGCCCGCCGCACCGGACGCGGTCGCTCCGGACCGTGACGGAGAGCAGAGGATCGACGAGTCCTCCGCGGCCGAGACGGCGTCCCTGTGGCCCGAGCCGCGTCGCCTCTCCTCCTACGTGGCCGATTCGCCCTCCCGGGAGCAGCAGGACCGGGGCGCCCGCCCCGGTTTCGCCGCGGCCGAGGCCGGAGCGGCGGGTGCCGCGGGAGCGGCCGCCGCCCACTCCGGGGCACACGGCGACCCCAGCGGTCCCGGTGACACCACCAGTTCCAGTAACTCCGGTGGACCCAGCGGTCCCACCGGCCCTGGCGGCCCCAAGGGTCCGGCTGGCCCTGGCGGTACCGGGCCCGGCGGACCCAAGGGCCCGGGTGACCCCAAGGCACGGGGCAAGAAGAAGGGCGCCGGTCAGAAGGCCAAGAAGCCCATGTGGTGGAGGATCCTGCGGGTCTTCCTCATCGTCACCGGCGTGTTCTTCATCATCGGGTGCGGTGTCTTCGCCTTCTTCTACAGCACCGTGGAGGTTCCGGACGCGGCCAAGGCCGACGTCCTGGAGGAGGGCTCCACCTTCTACTTCGCCGACGGCGAGACCGAGTTCGCCTACCGGGGCACCCACAGGGAGATCCTGTCCTACGACGAGATGACCGCGGGCGGCGAACACGTCGTCGAGGCGGTCATCTCCGCGGAGGACCGCGGTTTCTGGACCGAGCCCGGGGTGTCCGTGAGCGGCACCGCCCGCGCGGTCTGGTCCACCGTCACCGGCCAGCAGGTCCAGGGCGGCTCCACCATCACCCAGCAGATGGTCCGCAACTACTACGAGGGCATCTCCCGGGACGTGTCCATCACCCGCAAGGTGCGGGAGATCATCATCGCCCTCAAGGTCGACCGGAGCGAGTCGAAGGAGTGGGTGATGGAGCAGTACCTCAACACCATCTACTTCGGTCGCAACGCCTACGGAGTCCAGGCCGCCTCGCAGGCGTACTACCACAAGGACGTCCAGGACCTGGAGCCCGCCGAGGCAGCGTTCCTGGCCGCCGCCATCCAGCAGCCCACCCCCTTCGGTGAGGCCGACGTGGAGACCACCCCCTCCATGGAGCGGCGCTGGGAGTACGTCGTCAACGGCATGGTCACCACGGAGGCCATCACCCAGGCCGAGGCCGACGCGATGGAGTTCCCGGCGCCCGAGCCGGAGCGGCCCAGCGAGGGCACCGACCTGAGCGGCTACAAGGGCTACATGCTCCAGGAGGCCATGAACGAGCTGGAGCGGCTCGGCTACACCGAGGACCAGATCAACCGCCAGGGCTACAGGATCGTCACCACGTTCGACCAGGACATGATGGACGCCGCCTACGCCGCGGTGGAGGAGATGGTCCCGCTCGAGAACCGGCCCGAGGGCGTCAACGTCGGTCTGACCACCGTCGACCCGGCCACGGGCGAGGTCCTGGCCTTCTACGGCGGCCACGACTACTGGGAGAACCAGTACGACAGCTCCTTCCTCGGCGCCGCGCAGACCGGTTCGGCGTTCAAGCCCTACGTGCTCGCCACCGCCCTGGAACAGGGCTACAGCCTCAACTCCACGGTGGACGGGCGCGGGCCGCAGACCATCGCGGGCTCACGCATCCAGAACGCGGGCAACTCGCCGGGCGGCATCATGACGCTCACGCAGGCCACCCAGGTCTCCAACAACCTCGGCTTCATCGAGCTGGCCCAGGAGGTCGGTTTCGAGAACGTCCGCGACACCGTCTACGCCGCGGGGTGGCCCGAGGGGAGTGTGCCCGACAGCCAACTGGTTCCGGTCATGCCGCTGGGCGCCTCCAGCGCCCGCACGGTCGACCAGGCCAGCGGGTACGCCACCTTCGCCAACGGCGGCGTGCACGTCGAGACGCACGTGGTGCGGGAGATCATCGACTCCGAGGGCGAGAACGTGCGCCCGGAGGTGGAGAGCAACAGGGCTCTGGAGGAGGAGACCGCGGCCGACGTCACCCACGCCCTCCAGCAGGTGGTCAACGGCGGTACCGGTACCGGGGCGCGGCTGGCCAACCACCCCACCGCGGGCAAGACCGGTACCACCGACGGCAGCGTCGCCGCCTGGTTCGTCGGTTACACCCCGCAGCTGTCCACGGCGGTGGGGATCTACAGCGGCAACAACGAGAGCTTCAGCATCCCCGGATACGGCTCGCTGTCGGGCGGTACGCTCCCGGCGTCGCTGTGGAACCGGTACATGAGCACCGCGATGGAGGGTTACGAGCCCGGTTCGTTCCCGAGTCCGGCCTTCAGCGGCACCACCGAGAACTGGGCTCCGGACGTGTCCACCGAGCAGCCCCAGCAGCCGCAGCAGCCGGAGGCGCCCGCGGAGCCGGAGACGCCGACCGAGCCGGAGGTGCCCACCACGCCGGAGACGCCGGTGGAGCCGGAGGTGCCCACCACGCCCGAGTGGCCGGAGATCCCCGGTCCCGGGACCGAACCGGGTCCCGGTGAGGGCGGCGGCGGAGAGGAAGGCGGTGGCGGTGGCGGCGGTGAGAGCCCGCCGGCCAGACGCGACGACCTCTGGTGAGGTCCGGATCCGGTGGTGACCGGAGCCGGTGAGAACGGGGGGAGGGCCCGGCGGTGCGCACCGCCGGGCCCTCCCCGTGTGTCGGGTCCTTCGTGTTCGGCCTCCGCCGCACCCGCACCGGCCGGCGGACCGTGCCCTGTCCGCCCGAACCGACCCCGGTTCGCGGGGGCGGGCAACCACGGGGTTCTGGAGTTGCCGGAGGCGGGTTCGTGGGGAATGAGCGAACCCGCCGTGGGCGCCGAGGCGCCCGCGTCGAAGGGTGCCCGGACACGAGCAGGACCGCGCCGCAGGCGCCCGCTGAGGGCGATGGCGGGCGACGGGCGGGACGAAGCGAAGCGGAAGTCCAGAAAACACTGCCTAGATCGTTGATGGGGGTTTCTCGGAACCCCTGCGCCCATGGCGAAGGGCGTCGAGGATCAGAGTGTGACCAATGACCTTGACGCCCTTCTGACCGCACTCTACGTCCATCTGGACGACCACGTCCTGCCTTCGCGTGAACAACCGGTCAAACGCGGCCCGAACCGGCTGCTCACCGACGCCGAACTCGTCTGTGTCGCGGTGGCCCAGGCCCTGCTGCGCCATGACTGCGAACGCCGCTGGATGCGCGCCGCCCCCGCCCGGATCGGGCACCTGTTCCCCCGCCTGCCCGGCCAGTCGGAGTACAACCGCCACGTGCGCGATCTGGCCCCGGCCC
>NZ_KB906900.1:0-8739 GCF_000381685.1 Nocardiopsis sp. CNS-639 | reverse complement strand
GGAGGCCAGGTCAGCGGTGACGTGTCGCGCCGCCTGGTGTATCCCGGTCAGGGCCGCTGCCGTGTCATTCGCGTTCAGGGCCTGGTCGATGCGCTCCAGCGCCTGGCCCGCCCAGGCCGGGGCCGCGGTGGTGGGCCCGTCGTCGTGGGTGGGGGGCAGGATCTGGGCGTGGAAGAGGTAGCCGCGTCCCCAGGGTTCGACCGAGGTGATCTGGTAGCGGGTCCCCCGGGTGAGGATCACCTCGCGTTCGCGGGGGTGTTGGCTGCGGTCGCCGACCCACAGCCCGTGGGAGCCGTGCGGCACGGTCAGCCGCATCAGGTCGATGGGGGAGCCGCCCGCCGCGGAGGGGACGGTCCCCAGGGAGACCGACAGGTAGCCCTGTTCGACGTGTGTGGTCCCCGCGAGGGTGTGGGGATCGGTGTTGCCCTCGCCCAGCAGGTGCTGGTGGTGGTACGTGCCGTGCACGGCCTCGAAGCCCTCGGGGAAGGGGTGGCCGGTGGCGCGGTCCAGGCGCCGGAGCAGCGCCAGGGCTTCCGGGGCGTCGGGGAAGTGCGCCGGTTCCCCGCCCAGGGCGAGGGATTCGGCGATCCGGCCCGCACGTCCGGCGTGTTCGCGGAGGTTCTCCAGCGCCGCCTGCGGGTAGGGGTTGTCGAGGACGCCCCGCACGATCCGCTGCTGCTCGGGGCTCAGTGTCCCCTGCTGCGCGGCTTCTTGCAGTTGCGTGAGGTCGGGCCATCGGCCGCCGCCGATCTCGTAGACCTGCCATCCGGGGTGGGACCGGCTCTCCTCCCGGATCCGGTCCAGTTCGGCCTGCACCGTCGCCTCGTCGAGCGGGCTCAGGCGAGCGAAGCGGTTGAGCCAGGAGGAGCGGGTGTAGGCGGAGACCGCGTCCTGGGTCGCGGTGGGGAGGGCGTCGAAGGTGTTGGGGTTGTAGGCGGGGTCGTGCAGGAGGGCGCCGTAGCGGTCGGTTTCGGCCCCGGTCGGCAGTCGGCGGATCGTCCCGGGCCCGGACGCGGCGGAGCCGTCGGTGTCGGTCAGTCCCAGTCCGCGGGCCAGGGAGTCGAGGTCGGCGCCGCTCATCCCGGTGCCGTCCCCGTCCGGATCCCGTACCTCTCCGGCGATGTCGGTCATGGCGAAGACGGTCGTGCGGGAGGTGGTCCCGGGGTGCGGCGGCCCGGCCGCGGGGGCCGGGGTGCGCGAATCCGGTTCCGTCGTCGTGCCGCTCGGGTCGGGCGCGGCCGGGGCCTCCCGGGGCGTGAGGCCGAACACCGGGCGGAGCTGCTCCTCCAGAGGCGCGCTGGGGGTGGGGCGGGGCGCCGCCGGAGGCGGTGCGTCGGGCGGGGTGATGCCGGCGAGGTGCGCGGCGGTGGCGTTGGTCGCGGTGGTCCAGGCGGCGACGGCCTCGTCGTAGGCCTCCAGGGCGGTGCGGTAGGCGGTGGCCTGGGTTCCGTAGGCGGTGCGGGCGCCGTCGAGGGCCGCGCGGTTCGCTGGTGTGGGGTCGGCGGCGTGGGCCTTGTAGGCGTCGAGGTAGGCCTTGACCAGTGCGGGGAGTTTGGCGCGCTGCTCGGTGTAGGCGGCCTCGGCGTCGGCCATGGCCTTGGCGGCGTCGTACTCGGCGGTGATGGGAGCTTCGGCGGCGTCGGCCTGCTCGGAGGTGAGGACGCCCAGGGCGACGGCGTCGCTCCAGGAGATCCAGGCGCTGGTCCTGTTGGTGTGGTGGGAGGTGAACTGCCGGGGGGCGGTGCCGCCGAAGAACGTCTTCTCGTCGGTTCGGGCGCCGGTGGTCCAGGTGGTGTCGAACTCCACCAGGTAGGCGGTGCCGAGCCGCTGGCGCTCCATGTCGGAGGGCTCTCCGCTGGCCAGGCCGTCTGCGGTGGGCGAGTCACCGGTGATGGTGCGGGCCGTGGCCTCTCCGGAGCCGGTGAGGTAGGCGGTGCGGTCGTTGTCGTCGGGGTCCACGGTGTGGTGGCCGGTGGGCCGGAAGGCCGTGGTGGCGGTGGCTCCGCCGCCCTGGGAGCGGCTGTGGGAGACGCTCCGTCCTTCGGCCTCCTTGTGGACGAGCCGGGCGTCGGGGCGCGCGGTGACGATACGGGCGCCGGTGAAGTCGGGGGTGGCGGCGACACGCCACTGGGTGCGCCCGATCCGCAGGATGTCGGTACCGGAGGGGCGGCCGAGGTTGTGGGAGAGGAGACCCTTGAGGGCCACGGGGTTGAGGGAGTTGTCGATGGGGGTGTAGCGGGGGTCGAGTTCGAGGCGGTCGGCGATGTGGCGGCGGGCGTCCTCGGTGGCGCGGGCGTGGTGGGCGCGGAGCTGGTCGAGCTGCTCGGCGGTCGGGTCACCTCCGAAGTCGGGGGCGGCCGGGGGCTCCCAGCCGAGCGACGCGGCGACGGTCCGCAGCGCGGTGTCGCGCAGGTCGGGTCCGTGGACGGCGGTGGGCATGATGACGGCGTCGCGCAGCGCGTCCGGCGGCGGTGCGAGCTCCCCGGTGGCGGTGGTGAGGGCGCCCGCGAGGGTGTCGCCCGCGCGGGGGGCGGCGGTGGGCGGCGCGGGCACCGTGTCCAGCGGCGCGGCGGGCACCGCGGGCGGGGTGAAGTCCAGCGACGAACCCAGGTGGAAGGTGCGGACCCGCCCGCCGTCCACCGTCGCCGTCTCCACGATCGGTCGCTTGTACTCCAGGTACGGCGCCCTCTCTCCCCGCCGGACCCCCGCGGTGGGCACGAGCCCGTCGCCGTCGACCTCGATGGTCAGGGTCAGGGACGCGTCCTCCGTCATCTTCACGTAGGGGCCGGAGGACTCCATCACGATGGTGTGGGTGGTCTCCGAGGACGAGGACAATCCCTCGGACGCGTTCCGGGTCCCACCGGCCCCCGCGGCGGGCGAGACGAAGAGGAGGCTGCTGTCCGGCGGCCGGTCACTGCCGCCGTTCGTGCCGCTGGGCTGCCAGGGCACGAAGTCCAGGCCCGTGGTGTGCGAGGACTGCCGGAAGTCCTGGTGCGAGTGCTCGGCCTGCCAGGAGTGGGTCTCCACGGTGGCGGCCGCCGAGGTGACGTAGTCGACCCGGGGATTGGTCCTGTCCAACTCCACCAGGACCCGTGCGGGCTTGGAGAAGTGGGCGTTGCGGTCCGTCGACACGACGTTGACGGGGATCGGCGGGAGCGCGTCCGTCGCGGTCCCCAACTGCTCGGACAGGGTCACGAGCAGGCGCTCCTTGCCCCCGCGGCTGAGGGTGAGCCCGTGGGTGCGCAGCCTCGTCTCCAACGCGTCCACGGCGCGGGCCGGGTCGACGGGGAGGGTCTGCCTGCCCGCGCTGTCGAATCCGGCGCGGACGCGGGCGTGGGGCGGTGGTGTGGGGTTGGCCTGGGTCGAGGGTTCGGGTGCGCCGTCGTCTCCGTGGGTCACGGCGTCGGTGATGACGCCGGCCTGTTCGGCGTCGCGGGCGGTGATGTAGCCGGAGACGAGGTCGTCGACCCGTGCCTTCCATCCGGCGTACCTGTGGGTCCACCAGTTGGGGAGGTTGAGGCCGCGGTGCTTCTTGAACTCCCACGCCTGCGCGATCGAGCCCGCGGCGGTGAAGGCGTAGACGGCCGCCGCCTTGGGCAGCAGGAGGAGTCCCGAGGCGGAGGAGACCCCGGAGTCCATGGTCTCGCCGCGGCGGAGGAAGCTCCTGTTGTGGGAGGGGCCGGCCATGGGGACGATGCCGTCGGCGGTGGACCGGTCGGCGCCGGATTCGGCCCCGCCCTCCTCGATGGAGTTGGTGGTCCCCCCGGCGAAGCCCGTGAACCGGGCGAAGAAGCCGCTGATCCTGGTGACGGCGGCGGACGCCGTCGAGACCGTCTCGGACTGGACGGTGACCTGTGCCTTGGCCAGCCGCAGGTCGGTGATCTCACCGACCGCGACCTTGGTGACCCCGGTGGCCCGCATGTCGTTGGGGGACAACCAGGTGCCCCGCATCTCGATCCGCCTGCGGCGGCCCGTCTCCGCGAAGGAGGCCGGGTCGGAGGCGACCGCGGTGGGGGACACCAGGTTGGAGAGGAGGGCCGATCCGCCGACGCTGTCCAGGAAGGAGGAGAGCTTCGTCCGCCCCCCGTCGGACCAGAACCGGCGCGGACGGGAGAACGCGTCGAGGGTGCGGCGCAGGAGGTTGCGGCCCGGTCCCGTGTCGCCCGCCTCCCGGAGCAGGGGGTTGACGTGCTCGATGATCGCGCCGTGGTCCAGCAGGACACGCGTGTTGTCGGTCGGCGGGGCGACAGGGGTCTCCCCCTCGGCCCCGGAGGTCCGCGAGGTCTCCTCGGCCGGTGCGGTCCCGTCCTCGGCGCCCGGGGCGTCCTCCTCGGGGGAGTCGCGGCGCCCCGGGCGGGGGTCGAGCATCTCCCGCGCCTCGTCGGGGGTCATTCCCGACCGGTCCCGGTCGGGCCGGTCCGGGTCCGGTCGTGCGGAGACCAGGTTGTCGCCGACGGTGGTGGGCGTGACCACGGAGTAGGCGGCCTTGATGGGCCGGTCCAGCAGCTCCGTCCCCCGGCTGGTGCCGTCGGCCTGCTCCTCGGCGTCGTGGTCGTGCAGGCGGGCGCTGAGGATCACCTCGCCGCTCCACCGGTCCGAGCCCTCGGGGAAGAACAGGCGGGCGTCGGACTTGTGCTCCAGGCCGTACGCCGCGTCGAAGTGGTCGACCCGGTTCCAGCCCATCGAGGCCATGAACCCGCCGAGCAGCCGGGCGAATCCGCGGGCGTCGCCCTCGGCCGAGCGCACCATGCCCGAACCCGCGGAGACGGCGAGGGTGAACGCGCTCCCGGTCGCGGACTCGGTGGAGGCCGAGGCGGTGCCGCGTACCCGAAGGCCCGTCTCGGCGGTGCTCTTCCCGTCATGGGACAGCCGTCCGAACTCCGCGTGCAGCCGGACGGTGACCGTGTCCGGGCGGAGGAACTCCTTCAGCCTCGCCATCAGGGTCGGGTCCACCGTCGCCGACTCCCGGAGCCGGACGGGCAGGCCCTCCCCGGGGCGGGCGAGTCTTTCGAGGCCGTCCTTGCCCAGGGTGCTCTGGAGGGTGTCGCGCACCAGCATCGTGTTCTTGTAGGCGGTGTCGTAGGAGCGGCGGAACCCCCAGCGCTCACGGAACGAACGCTCGAAGTAGGAGGCCTCCTCCCGTCCTGGCCTGCGGGCGTAGGTGCCCCGGTCACGGGCCAGCTCGGGGATGACCAGACCCGGGTGCTCGCGCGCGATCCCGGCCAGCACGTCGTCCAGGTACCGGTCCAGGACGCCGCGCCGGTCGTCCGACGTGACCGGCGGTGCCGACGCCCCGGAGGTGCCTGGGGCATCGGCCCCCCGGGAGCCGTCGGAGTCCCCGTCGCTCCCGGCGCCGGGAGCGGGAGAGCTCCACTCCAGGCCGAGGAAGTGGGACCCCCGGAAGTGGACGGGGTTTTCGGTGTCCAGGTGCGGGAAGGGCGGGCGCCGCTCGCCCTCGCCCCCGCTGTCGGCGGACTCCTCGCCCCGTGCCGCCCGGTCCAGCCGGCCCGCGGTCTCGCCGGGGAGCAGCTCCACACCGGTGACGGTGAAGTGGTGGGGCGCCGCCTCGCCCTGGACGTGGACGAACAGGTCGTGGGAAGCCTCGTAGGCGGCGAACCTCTCCGTGGAGGAGACGTAGCGGCTGAGGGACCGGTGCTCGCCCGAGCCGGAGGCGTTGTGGCTCTCGGAGTGCAGCGACTGCCACCAGGTGGCCTCCACATGGGGGGCGTTGACACGCAGGGTTCCTCCGGAGGGGAGCTCGGCCACCAGGCCGAAGCCGGTCCCCCCCGTCAGGGTGAAGCTCGTGTTGCGGCTCTGGGTGAGGCTGGTGCCGTCCTTGACGCTCTCCTTGAAGGTCGCGTCGTCGATCAGAGGACTGTGGTCCTTGATCCGGTAGTCGCGCGGCCTCGCGGAGAACTCCATCATCACCTCGCCCAGACGGGGGTGGGAGGCGCTCACGGTGACCGGACCCCGGTCCAGGTGGGGGAGGTACTCCTGGAAGGAGTCGTTGTCGAGGACGTGTCGAATCTCGTGCTGCCACCGCGCGATGTCCTGGCCGGTGCCAGGCCCGGTGAGGTCCTTCATCCACTGGACCGCGGTGTTCTCGCTGGTCGCCTCCCTGTTCAGCCGGTAGGCGTCGGAAACCAGGTAGTCGGCGACCCAGGAGCCCAGGTCGGTGTGCGCCGGGCCCCGTCCGGCCGGGGCGTTCGGCGTGACGCTGTGGACGGCGATGGGCAGGCCGCCCGTCGGGCCGAGGTTGCGGGGCCGGCGACCGGGGCCGTCCCCCTCCCCGGCGCCCGGGGCGAGGTCGATGTGCCCCGGCATCCCGTCGGGCCGCCCCTGGACCTCGCCGGCCAGGGTGAACACCATGCCGTCACGGATCACCGAGGAGCCGACGGGGAGGTCCACGGCGGGCGCAGGGGCCTCACCGGCGTCCCTCCCGCTGGTTCCGCCCGCGGCGGGTGCCGTCCCGGCCCCTTCCGGCCGCGCGGTCACCTCGGCCCACACCCGCAGGTCGTTGGCGTAGAACTCGGGCTTGGCGAAGGTCGTGTACTCGATCTTGGAGGCGGCGGTGGTCGTCCCGCCGTGGGACGCCGCGCGCTGCCCGCGGGAGAAGCTGCCGCCGGCCGTCACCCACGGTCCCGCCGCGGACCCGCTGACGTCGCCGAGCAGCAGCGGGCTTCCCGTGAAACGCGCCGCGAGGATACGGCGCGGGTCGTAGGACGATGAGCCCCCGGTGGTGGTGGAGCGGCTGCGCTCCTCCTCCCGGGACTCCAGGGGCGCTCCCGACTTCCGGTGCTCGACGTTCAGGTGCCGGTACCCGGCGGGGTCCTCGGACGCCAGCGAGACCCGGACGGTCCAGGACCTGGGGGCGGCGCCGTCCGTCCCGGGGTCGGTGACGGTGATCTCCCGGCCCCCGGGCGCAAAGAAGGCGGACATGCCGTGTTCGTGCGCCACCCGGTTCAGGGCCGCGTCGACCAGCTGGGGGAGGTCGGGCGGCGGGTCGGCGATCCGCTGTCCGACGATGCCCGCGACCGCTTGGTGGACCGCCCTGGTGAACAGGCGGTCGGGGCCGCTCAGCCGCGAGGTGACGAGGTAGTCCAGGTCGTACCGGGCGTCCGTCTTCTCGCGCAGGCGGGACGCCGACGGGAGGTCTCGGGGGAGCAGCGCCTCGGCGCGGTCGGCCGAGAGCGCGGTGTCCTGCGCGTGGCGCCGGGCGTCGGCGAGGTCCTGCGCGGTGCGTCCGAGCAGGTCGCGGGCGCCTCCCACCAGTGCGTCCGTCCGCCGCAGGTCCGTCTCGACCCGCGCGGCCGCCGGATGGGCGCTGTCCGGGGTTGAGCGCAGCGCGGCGGACACCCGGCCCAGGGAGTCCAAAGCGGCGGTGGTACCGGCGACGCGTGCGGGTTCGGCGAAGGACTCCGCGCCGGTACGCGCCCGCCGCGCGGCGTCCGCGGCCTCCCGCGCCTCACCGACGGCGTCGGTGAGGCGCCGGGCCGCGTCCCGGGACTCCTGCGCCCGGCGGGGGCGCGCGGTGTCGGCCAGGACCGCGGCCCGGACGGCGTCCTCCGCCCGCGCGAGCCGGTTCCGCGCGATCCCGGAACGCCGGTAGGCGTCGTCGGCCGCCATCCGGGTACCGGCGGAGTCGGACGCCGCACGGTGCGCGGCCGCGGTGAGGGCTTCGACGGCCGCGGTGGTGGAGTCGTGGCGTGCGGTGGCGGCCTCCTCCACGCGCGCCCGGGCCTCGGTCCGCTGCCGGTCCGCCCGGTCGCTGCCGGCCCGGACGGCCGCCTCGTCGTCCGTGGCGATGCGGTGGGCGTCCGTGCCGGGGGCGGCCGCCCGGGCGATCCGCTCGGCCAGCGCGACCGACGCGGCGGTCCGGCCGGCGAACCCCTCCGCCTGGTCCGCGGCCACCCGCACCGATCCGGCTCCGTTGGCGGCGGTGTCCCGTTCCCGGGCGGCCTGTTCCGTCGCGGTGACGGCGGACGCGGTGTCGTCCGCGTCGGCCGCGTCCCGAGCCGCCCGCGCGGCCCGGTCCGCGGCCTCGCGTGTGACGCGCAGGGCGTTGGCGGCTCCGTTGGCGGCCCGCTCCGCCGCGGTCGCGGTCCGCTCCGCTTCCCCGGCGACGCGACGGGAGACGGTCGTCAGGGCGTCGTCCGCGGTCGCGGCGGCGTCGCGGAGCGCGGCGTCGGCGTCCCGCGCGTGGCGCTGCGCCCCGTCCCGCAGCCGCACCGTCTCCTCGTGGCGGGCGCGGACGGCGGCCTCGGCGTCGGCGGCGGCGCGGTGGGCGTCCGTGCCCGGAGCCGCTTCCCGTACCGCCTGCTCGGCACGGTCGAGGGCGGCGGACGTCCCGCGGGCGGCCTCGACGGCCAGGCGCGCCGCGTCCCGCGCCGCTCCGGCCGCGCGGGCGGTCTCCTCGCGCGCCCGGGCGGCCTGTTCGGCGGCGGTCACGGCGTCCGCGGTCCCGGTGGCGGCGTCGGCCGCCGTCCGGGCCGCCGCGGACACCCGGTCCGCGGCCCCGCGTGCCAGCCCCAGGGCGTTCTCCGCCGTCTCGCGGGCCCGCTGCGCCACGGTTTCGGCCTCGGAGGGGGAGAGCGGGGTCGGCGGGGCCTGGGTGTCCGCGTCCGTCGCGCGCGGTTCGGGGGCCCCGGTCCGGTCCGGTGTCGACGATTCCCCGGATCGTCCTTGCGGGGCCGGTGCGTCTTCGTCGCCGTCCACCAGCGCCGTGTTGACGGTCGTCAC
>NZ_KB906899.1:0-9421 GCF_000381685.1 Nocardiopsis sp. CNS-639 | reverse complement strand
CACCAGCGAAAACATCCGACCGCGCATCCAACTCCGCGTACGACAACCGCTCCGAACCCGACTCGACCGCGACCGCCTGGGGGGAACGCTCTGCTTGGGAGCGGAAGGAGTCCACCACCGTGCCCTCGACGACCGGGGTCGCCGGGCCCGCCCCCCAGGTGCGCAACCGGGCTTCCTCCCCCGGGACCAGGACCTCAAGCGCGCCGACCGCCGATCCGGGATCGGCGCACACCTGCTCCACCACCCGCAGCAAACGCTCGCCCACCAGCCGCACCGTGCCCTCGTCGAAGGAGTCGGTCCGGAAGTTCAGGTCGAACCCGAACGCGGGTTCGGTCCGGTAGGCGAGGACCAGCGGGTAGTGGGAAGCGTTCGTCACCTCCGGCCGCGTGATGCGCAGCCCGTCGACCGCGTCGCCCCGGAACGCCCCCGCGTACTGTTCGGACGTCACCATCACGTTGAACAGCTCACCGGAGATCCCGGCCGCCTCCTGGGCGGCGAAGAGTCCGAGGTCCTCGTGGCCGAGCAGCCGCAGGTGCCTGCGGTGCAGGGCCCCGAGCAGCTCACCGAACGCGGTGGCGTCGGTGAGGTCCACCCGCACCGGCATCGTCGTCACGAACTGCCCCGCCATGCCCTCCACACCGTCGAAGCGGGGGTCGCGCCCATGGCTGGTGGCGCCGAAGACCACCTGCGACCTCCCCATGAGCCTGGCCAGCAGAACGGACAGCGCCGCGTGGACGAACGTACTGACCGTCACCCGGTGCTCGGCGCACAGGGACTCGACCGCGGCCGACACCTTCGCGTCGACCTCGAACCTCACCTGCCCGGAGTCGGAGGCCGCGGGCCCGCCCTCTCCCCCGGGAAGGTCCAGGTGCGTGGGCCCCTCGACCCCGTTGAGTTCCTCACGCCACAGCCGGGTGCTCTCCTCCCTCCCCTGTGTGGAGAACCACCGCGCGTAGTCGGAGAAGCGGGCCGCCGGTGACAGCGAGGGCGCGTCCGGGCCCTCCTGGTAGAGGGTGAACAGGTCGTTGAGGAGCACGTCGGTGGACCACCCGTCGACGACGATGTGGTGCTGGTTCAGGACCAGGCGCCAGGCGTCTCCCCCCGGGGTGGAGAAGAGCAGGAAGCGGACCAGCGGTGCCTGCTCCAGGTCGAACGCGACTCGGCGGTCCTTCTCGACGATCTCCCGGCACTCCCCGTCGAAGTCCTCCCCCTCCACCACGTGTTCGGCCCATGCGACCGGGGCGGTCTCCCTGACGGCCTGGACGGTCTCCCCGTCGCGCCTCTGGTGGAAGCTCGTGCGCAGGGCGGCGTGCCGGTCCACGAGCCGCTGGGCCGCGCGGCGCAGCCGCTCCGCGTCCAGGCGCCCGTCCATGTCGACGGCCACCTGCTGCGTGTACTGCGACCGGTCGGCCTCGTCGTAGAGGGAGTGGAAGAGGATCCCCTGCTGCGCCGGGAGGAGCGCGACGATGTCTTCGACGGCGGACTTGGCCATGGGTACCAACCTCAGGGTGGGGGGTGGGGGTGGGGTGGGTTTCTCACCGCGTCCGGGCGGCTGGGGCGGACGGTCTCCTCGTCAGGACCGCGGGTGCGGGTTCACAGGCCGAGTTCCTTCTGGAGTTCGCCGACCTCGCGCTCCGGGACACGTGCGGTCGGCCCGGCCCCGTCCGACCCGGCCCCGGCGTCCACGGTGGCCGCCCCTGCGATCGCCGTCGCGGACTGGTGCCTGAGGACGTCGGTCGTGGAGACCACGACTCCGGAGTCCCGGGCCCGGGTGACCACGCGGAACGCCCGGATGCTGTCGCCTCCGCGTTCGGTGAAGAGGTCCCCGGGCCCGAGCCCGGGCTCCTCCAGCACCTCGCGAAGGATGTGGAGGAGGACCTCCTCGGCCGTGTCCGCCCGGTCCGGTGCGCGCTCCGCGTTCCTCGTCGGCTCCGGGAGCGCTCCCCTGTCGAGCTTGCCGTTGGCGTTGAGCGGCATCTCGTCCACTCTCACCAGGGCGGAAGGCACCATGTAGTCCGGCAGTGCCCTGCCCAGGTGCCGGCGCAGTTCGGCCTCGTCCACGCCGCCACCGTCCACGACGAAGTAGCCGACGAGACCGCGCGCCCCGTCCCGGTCCTCCCGCACCACGACCGCGGCCCGGGAGACGGCGGGGTGGGAGGCGAGCACCGCCTCGACCTCCCCCGGCTCGACACGGAAGCCGCGGATCTTCACCTGGTCGTCAACGCGCCCGAGGAACTCCAGATCACCGGCGTCGTTCCGCCGGACGACGTCACCCGTCCGGTACATGCGCTCTCCCGGGGCGAACGGCGAGGCGACGAACCGCTCGGCGGTCAGCCCGGGCCGGTTGAGGTACCCGCGGGCGAGGCGGGCGCCGGTGATGTAGAGCTCGCCGGGCGACCCGGCCGGCGCGGGCGCGAGCGCGTCGTCCAGGACGTGGATGCCCGTGTCCGGGATCGGTGTGCCCAGCGTGGGGCGGGGGGTGGCGTCGGTGTCGGTGGCCACCGCCTCCACGGTGGCCTCGGTCGGCCCGTAGGTGTTCATCACGCGGGTTCCCTCGATCCCCCGGAGCCGCTGCCAGAGGGCGTTCGGGAACGCCTCCCCGCAGGAGAGCAGCACCCGGGGCGCGTGCTCCCCCCTGCCCCACTCCGCGGACTGCACCAGCGCCCCCCAGTAGGACGCGGTGAACACGACGCAGTCGAGTCGGTGTCGGCTCATGATCCGCACGAAGCGATCGACGTCCCGGTAGTCCTCCTCCGCGTAGAGGTGCATCTCGTGGCCCGCGGCCAATCCGATGACGGAGTTCCAGCCGACGTCGAAGGTCAGCGCTGCGGTGTGGGCGATGCGCAGGCGCCGTCCGGCGTCCACCTCGTCGAAGAACCGGCCGTAGTGGCGGCTGTACAGACCCAGGCTGGCCTGGGAGATCTGCACGCCCTTGGGTCTGCCCGTGGAGCCGGAGGTGTACATGACGTACGCGAGGTTGTCGGGGCGCAGCGGTGACCGGCGCTCCTCGTCGCGGACGTCGTGGTCGGCGGGGTGTCCGCCGGTGTCGCCGTCCTCCCCCAGGCGCAGGAACGCCATGGGCACACCGTGGTGGGCGAGGGCGTCGGCGCCCCGGTCATCGGTGACGGCGACCTTCGGGGCGCTGTCGGCCAGGACGTATCCGATGCGCTCGCGGGGGTGGGTGGCGTCGATCGGAAGGTAGACGCCGCCCGCCTTGAGCACGGCGAAGAGGGCGACGATCGCGCCCGGGCAGCGCCGCATCGACACCGCCACGCGCGTCTCCGGTCCCACTCCGGCGTCGATGAGCGCACGCGCGAGCCGGTTGGCCCTCGCGTTGAGGTCGGCGTAGGTGTGGGCGCGGCCCGCATACACGAGGCCGGTCGCGTCCGGCTGGTTCCCGGCCTGGCGTTCGAGAAGGCCGGTGAGGAGGGTCTTCCCCTCCACGCCGCTCACCACGCTGTTGGTCGCCATCATGAATCCCCGATCGTTTCTCCGCTGGTGTCCTGGTCAGTTGGGGTCGGCCTCGCTGGTGGACCTCTCCGGGGACCCGTCGCCGTCAGCGGACTCCACGGGCCACGTCATGGTCCGGAAGTCCCGGTGGGCGAAGGCGAGGAGCACGCACACGGCGAGCACGGCGGCCAGGGTGAGGACCGCGTGGCCGGGCCGCAGGAACTCCAGGAGCAGACCGGCCCCGGCCATGCCGACGGCGCCTCCCACCCCGTAGAGGGTCATCGCCGCCGCGATCACCCTTCCCCTGATCTCGTCGGACACCTGACGGAAGATCAGCAGGTCGACCAGGATCCGCATCGCCGGGACGCCGACGGTGAGCAGGAACAGGAGGGCGGCCAGCCACCAGGGGCCCCACGGGACGGCGAAGAGCGCGATGAGGAGGACGGTGCTGCCGCCCACCGCGAGCATGACCCCGCCGGGGGGCAGCAGCCGGTGCAGGGGCTTGACCAGGAAGGCGCCGACCAGGCCGCCCGCCGCCAGGCCCATCATGGCGAAACCGATCACCGTGGAGGACGCGCCCTGTTCCTCCAGGACCACCACCGAGATCAGGAGGAAGGGCGCGCTCACCGCGTTCATCAGGACGGTGAAGAGCAGGACCCGGCGCAGCTCGGTGGCGGCGGCCATCGTCCTGAGACCCGACAGCATCCGGGTCCAGGCCGATCCGTCGGCGTCCTCCTCGGAGCCCCCGGGCCGGGGTGGGACCGGGCGGACGAAAAGCACGCACACAACGGAGAGGACGAAGGTGATCGTGGTGAACACGAAGGGCGTCGCCATGCTCACCGCGTACAGGAATCCGCCCAGCGGAGGACCCGCCATGGCCGCGCCGTTGCTGCGCACCTCCTCCTGGGTGAGGGCCGAGGTGAGCTGTTCCCTCGGCACCACGGCACGGACCAGAAGCATGCGTGCCGAGCCGCCCAGCGGTGTGACCAGGCCGAGGAGTGCCGCGACGACCAGCAGGTGGGGCAGGGTGAGTGTCGCGAACAGGAGTGCCGCCACCACGCTCAGCGTGGCGGCCGCCCGGGTGCCCTCCGCCAGGAGCAGGAGTGCGCGCCGGTCGTACCTGTCGCAGAGCTCCCCCGCGGGCAGGGCCGCGAGGAGCGTGGCGACCATCTGCACGCCGCCGAAGGCGCCCGCCCAGGCGGGGGAACCGGTCAGGGCCAGGACGACCAGCGGGTAGACGAGTTCGGAGACCTCCAGCCCGAAGAACGAGAACGCCGACCCCACCCACAGGAGCTGGAACCTGCGGTTCCGCCGTAGCGGAACGTCCACGGGCGGCGCCCCGGCTTCTTTTCGTCCTTCGTCTTCCACGCGGTTCCCCTGCTCCCGATCGCCTCCCGCCGGGGCACCCGCCATAGGAAAAACAGCTGGTCACCCGCTTGCCAGTCCGAAGCATATTCCACGAGTGCGCTTTTTCCCTGTCATCAACCGGACAACCCGGCGCTCTTTCCGATCATCCCTTCGTTTCCGCAGGTCAAACCTTGATCGACACCCGGAGGGGTCCGTGGCAGGTTCCTGACATGGAGTTTCCCGATACCCTCCTTGTCCTTCCGGAGAGGGTCTACCTACGCTTCCCTAGACACCGGCAAATCATCACGAAGCCGTCAGAGCAAGGCTCGTTCACCATCCACCACACCCCGGAGAGCGCCATGGGCAACCCCTTTGACAACGAGGACCTCTCTTTCCTGGTTCTCGTCAACGAAGAAGGCCAACACTCCCTCTGGCCCGCCTTCGCCGACGTCCCCGAGGGGTGGGAAGTCCGGGTCCCGAGTTCCCCGCGATCCGAATGCCTCTCCTACATCGAGGAGAACTGGACCGACATGCGCCCCAAAAGCCTGGTCGACGCCATGCTCTCGGACGAGAAGAACTGAGAAAACGGGTCCACGCAGCATCACCTGGAACAGGAAAAGAACGAACGGTGGGGATACGAAGTGGACCTGGCGCTCTCCGACATGCACGCATCACTTGACTCACCGACCACGGAGTCGATGAATTTCCTGAACGAGATCGGGAACGTCTACCCCGACGCCATCTCGTTCGCCGCGGGGCAGCCGTTCGAGGGCTTCTTCGACCTCGACGCCGTCCACCACTACCTGGACGCGTTCCGCGCCCACCTCACCGAGGAGCGGGGACAGAGCGAGGAGCAGGTCCGGCGCACGCTGCTCCAGTACGGCAGCGCTAGAGGCATCGTCAACGACCTCATCTGCCGCAACCTGGAGACGGACGAGGGTATCCGGGTGGACCCCCGTGCCGTCGTCGTCACCTCCGGCTGCCAGGAGGCCCTCTTCCTGGTGCTGCGCGCCCTGCGCGGGGACCCGTCGGACGTGGTGCTCGCGGTGCGGCCGAACTACTCGGGGCTCGACGCGGCGGCGCGCCTGGTGGAGATGGGGGTCCACCCGGTCCGGGAGCCGGCTTCGGGGATCGACGGTGAGAGCCTCACCGAAGCCGCGGAGCAGGCACGCCGGGAAGGGCTCAACCCCCGCGCCTGCTACGTGATCCCGGACTTCGCCAACCCCACCGGGCGCAGCCTGTCGGTGGCCGCCCGGAGGAGCCTGCTGGAGAGCGCCGGGAAACAGGGGATCCTCCTCATCGAGGACAACCCCTACGGCATCTTCGGCCCCGAGGAGAGCGGCACCCCCACCCTGAAGTCCCTGGACGCGTCGCGGTCCGTGGTCTACCTCGGTTCCTTCGCCAAGTCCGGTATTCCGGGGGCGAGGGTCGGCTACGTCGTCGCCGACCAGCGTGTGTCGGCACACGAATCGTCGGACACCCTTTTCGCCGACCACCTGGCCAAGGCCAAGGGAATGCTCAACATCAACACCTCCCCGATCACTCAGGCTGTGATGGGGGGAAAGCTGATCATGAACGGATTCAGCCTCCGTTCGGCGAACACCCGGGAGAGGAACGTCTACCAGGGCAACCTGTCCCGCCTCCTCCAGGAGATGTCTCGGAGGTTTCCCGAAGGCGAGGGCCACGGCGTCAGTTGGAACACCCCGACGGGCGGATTCTTCCTGACCCTGAAGGTCCCCTTTCCCGCGAGTGACGAGGCACTTGGCGTCTGCGCGCGAAAGCACGGTGTGCTGTGGACCCCCATGCACCACTTCCACGGCGACGGAATTCCACGGAACGAGATCAGGCTCTCCTTCAGCCATCTCACCCAGGACAGGATCGCGCTCGGTGTCGAACGTTTCGCCTCGTTCGTCACCGACCACGCCGGCAGCTGAATTCCCGCTGCCCGCATACGGCGGAGGGGATGAACCGCAGGCGTCCGTCACCCATTCCGCAACCCTGACCTTTTCCGTGTCTCCCCACGCCCGCACCCCTTTCAGAGAGGCCGATCCGTGTACCCGTTGTCGTTTGCCCAGCGTCGGTTGTGGTTTTTGTCGCGGTTGGAGGGTGCTTCGGCGACGTACAACATTCCGGTGGTGACGCGTGTGCGGGGGCCGGTGGATGTGGGTGCGTTGGGTGCGGCGCTCAATGATGTGGTGGGCCGTCATGAGGTGTTGCGGACGGTGTTCGCCGAAGTCGGGGGCGAGCCGGTGCAGCGGGTGCTGGATGCCGACACTGGGGGGCGGGTGGAGCTGGGGGTGAGCGAGTGCGCTCCTGATGGTGTGGGCGCGGTGGTGGCTGATCACGCGGCTCACCTGTTCGATCTGGAACACGACATTCCTGTCCATGCGCACCTGGTGCGGGTGCTACCTGAGGCGGGTGCTGAACAGAAGGCCGATCCGGGTCCTGACCAGAAGGCTGGGGCAGTTTCGGGCCAGGATCCTGCGGCGGGTGCTGACCAGGAGGCCGCGCCAGGTCCTGTTCAGGAGTGGGTGTTGGTGTTGGTGGTGCATCACATCGCGGGAGACGGCGCCTCGATGGGGCCGCTCTCCCGGGACCTGGGCCAGGCCTACCAAGCCCGATGCAGCGGTCAGATCCCCCGGTGGGAGGAGTTGCCGGTGCAGTACGTGGACTACGCGCTGTGGCAACACGAGTTGTGGGGCAGCGACGACCACCCCACCGACCTGGCCCGGGAGCAGGTCGGGTTCTGGCGTCAGCACCTGGCCGGGGCCCCCGAGGAGCTGGTGTTGCCCACCGACCGGCCCCGCCCGGCCGTCTCCTCCTACCAGGGAGGACAGATCAGCGTGCCCGCCCCCCAAGGGGCGGTGGAGCGGGTGCGTGAACTCGCCCGGGCCAGCGGAGCGACGGTGTTCATGGTCGCCCAAGCCGCGGTCGCTGCCCTGCTGAGCCGGCTCGGTGCGGGCACCGACATCGTGGTGGGCACCGTGGTGGAGGGCCGTGAGGACCCGGCGTTGGAGGACCTGGTGGGGTTCTTCGTCAACACCGTGGTGCTACGCACCGACCTGAGCGGTGATCCGTCTTTCACGGAGTTGCTGGGGCGGGTGCGGCAGGCCGATCTGGCGGCTTTCGATCACGCCCAGGTGCCCTTCGAGCGGGTGGTGGAAGCACTGCGCCCCTCACGGTCGCTGGCTCGTCATCCCCTGTTCCAGGCGTTCGTGTCGTACACCAGTGGCGGCGCGGACATGATGTCGCTGCCCGACCTGGTGAGCACAGCTCACCGTGTACAGAGCGATGCCGTGCACTTCGACCTCGAATTCAGCTTCGAGGAGGCGGAAGCCCTCGACGGGAGCGGTCTCCAGCTCAGCGTGAACGTCGGCTACACGAAGGACCTCTTCGACGAGGAGACGGCCCGGTTGTTGGGCGAGCGCCTGGTGCGGATGCTGGAACAGGCGTGCGCGAATCCGGATACCGCGGTGAGCCGGTTCGATTCCCTGGCCCCGGAGGAGCGGAAGACCCTTCTTGAGGACTGGGGGACGGCCGAGCCCGCCGCCACGGCCCCCTTGGAGACGGTCCTCGACGTCTTCCGCACCCAGGTGGAGACGGCCCCCGACGAGATCGCCCTGGTCGCGCAGGACGGTGAACTCGACTTCAGGACGTTGAACACGCGCGCGAACCGACTCGCGGCCGTGCTCCGTCAGCGAGGCGTGGGAGCTGAGAGCCGGGTGGTTCTGGCGCTACCCCGCACCTGTGACCTGCTGGTCTCCATGCTGGCCGTGCTCAAGGCGGGCGGCGCCTTCGTTCCGGTCGAACCCGACTCTCCAGCGGACCGGACCGCTCTCATCCTCGCGAACAGCCTCCCTTCGCTGATCGTGACCACCGGCGCCTGGAACCAAGGACGGGAGCTCGGCGTACCCAGACTCGTCCTGGACAGCCAGGACGTCCGCGCGGAGATCGACCTCCAGTCCACCGACGACCCCGGGCCCGAGGGCCGCCCCGCTCCAGGACATCCGGCCTACGTGATCCACACGTCCGGCTCGACCGGAGTTCCCAAGGGTGTGATCGTGGAGCACCGATCCCTCCGGGCCCACCTGGGATCGATCCGGGACGGGCTCCTCGCACCGGAGTGCCGCTCCGCGGGGAAGAGCCGAATGCGCCTGGCCCTTATCGCGCCCTTCTCGTTCGACGCCTGCTGGGACGAGATCGCGGGCATGCTCGCCGGTCACGAACTGCACCTGATCAGCGATGAGGTCCGGCATGACGCCGACCTGCTCAAGGACTACGTCGTCGAGCAGCGCATCGACTTCCTGAACACGACGCCGACGCTCGCCCAGTACCTGGTGAACGCGGGCCTGTTGGACGATCCCCGGCACCGCCCCGCCATCGTGTCAACCGGCGGCGAAGCGATAGGCGAATCGCTGTGGAACAGGCTGGCCCGGTCGGAGACGTCGGGCTACAACTACTACGGCCCGACGGAGACGACCGTCAACGCGACCAGCACCCGGATCACCGAGCGGGACGTCCCATCGCTGGGTGGTCCGGTGGCGGGTACTCGGCTGTTTGTTCTGGATGAGGGGTTGTCCCTGGTTCCGGCCGGGGTGGTGGGCGAGCTCTACATTTCTGGTGC
>NZ_KB906898.1:0-11911 GCF_000381685.1 Nocardiopsis sp. CNS-639 | reverse complement strand
GCGCATCGCTCGGGTAGAAGCGGTACCGATAGGCCCGCTTCACGCTCTTCCTGGCCATGGCACACACCGTAGCGACCGCCCTGCGATCGCGTGAGCGAAACCCAACAGAAAGTCACGAGAAGGGAGAGGGCGTGTTCTTCCCGTCCTGAAGGGCGGGGTATCCACGCCCAACAAACAGATGACCGACGGACGACGGCTCCACCTCAACGCCTTCCTCATGGGGGTGGGGCACCACGAGGCGGCCTGGCGGCACCCGCGCACGCGGCAGGACGGGGTGCTGGACGTGGCGCACTTCCAGAACCTGGCGCGCGTCGCCGAACGCGGACGGCTGGACTCGGTGTTCTTCGCCGACGGCCTGGCCGTGGGCCACCGGGTCGAGCGCAACACCCTCGCCGTCTTCGAACCCATCACCCTGCTCAGCGCGATGGCCGCGGTGACCGAGCGGGTGGGGCTGATCGCCACCGCCTCCACCGGCTACTACCCGCCCTACCTGCTGGCCAGGGCCTTCGCCTCGCTGGACCACATCAGCGGCGGGCGCGCCGGATGGAACATCGTCACCTCCGGCCGCGAGGACGAGGCGGCCAACTTCGGACTGGACCAGGTGCCCGAGCACGCCGACCGCTACGCGCGTGCGGCGGAGTTCACCGACGTCGTCGTCAAGCTGTGGGACAGCTGGGAGGACGGCGCCCTGCGACTCGACGCCGAGGAGGGGGTGTTCGCCGACCCCGACCGCGTCCACGCCATCGACCACGAGGGCGAGCGGTTCCGGGTGCGCGGGCCGCTGAACTCCCCTCGCCCGCCGCAGGGCCGTCCGGTGCTGGTGCAGGCGGGGTCCTCCGAGGACGGCAGGGAGTTCGCCGCGCGCTACGCCGAGGCGGTGTTCACCGCGCAGCAGACCCTCCGGGAGGGGGTGGACTTCTACCGCGACCTCAAGGGTCGGTTGGCGCGTTTCGGGCGCGCCCCGCAGGAGTTGAAGGTCCTGCCCGGGATCGTGCCGTTCATCGCGCCGACGGAGGCCGCGGCCAAGGAGCTGGAGGCGGAGTTCACCGGGCTCATCTCCCCGGACTACGCCCTGCGCCAGCTCTCCCAGATGCTGGGGGTGGACCTGACCGGGCACCCGCTGGACGCCCCCCTGCCCCCGCTGCCCGGCGAGGACCGCATCCGCGGCAACAAGAGTCGGTTCACCCTGGTCGCGGACCTGGCGGCGCGCGAGTCGCTGACCGTGGGGGAGCTGATCGGGCGCCTGGGCGGCGGGCGCGGCCACCGGACCTTCGCGGGCACGCCCGAGCAGGTGGCGGACGAGATCCAGGGCTGGTTCGAGGCCGGGGCCGCCGACGGGTTCAACGTCATGCCGCCCCACCTCCCCGGCGGCCTGGAGGACTTCGTCGATCAGGTGGTGCCGATCCTCCGGGAGCGCGGCCTCTTCCGGGAGGAGTACGAGGGGACGACCCTGCGCGACCACTACGGTCTGCCCCGTCCTCCCAGCCAGTACGCCGAAGCCGTGCCGGTACCGGAGGTCTCCGGCGCGGTCTGAGACGGCCGCGGACGGGACCGCGGCGTCGGCGCCGTCGGCGTCCCCGGCCGCCGCGGTTATTCCATACTTTTTCGGTTGACAAAGTAGATTGATGGGAAGGACCCTCGACACGGGGCGGTGGAATCGCGGAGCCGCCGCCCCGGGGCCGACCTCCGGCCGCCGCTCCGACGACCGCCGGAGCGGCGACCGCGCGGTCGGCCCGCGGATCCGGGGCAGGGGAGGGCCGCTGCGCGCGGAGCGCCGAGGCCCCGCCCCGGATCCGCTTCCCCGGCCCCGTTCTCCGCCCCGGATGTGTCGTCCCGCCCCGGGAGGCCGGTCGCCTCCCCAGACCCGTTCGTCTCCCGGACCTGTGCGCCCCCACGGGTCCCGACCACCGCCCGGCCGCCTCCCGGCCACTGGCCGTGAGGCGGCCCCGCCCCGTGGCGCACGCCGCCTGAACGCCGCGTTCCCAGTACCGAGGGAGAGTCCGATGAGCACCGCGCAGAGCGCTTCCCCGCCCCACCCCGCCTCCGAGGCCGCCCGGTTCCGCGCGACGCTGCGGCACCACCCGGCGGGGGTCGTCGTCATCACGGCCGGTGTCGACGGCCGACCCGTCGGGCTGACGGCCACCTCCTTCACCAGCGTGAGCCTCGATCCGCCGCTGGTGGCCTTCTACGTCGCCGAGACCTCCTCGACGTGGACGACGCTGCACCTGGCCGGGGCGTTCGCCGTACACCTCCTGGCGGAGGACCAGACGGACCTGGCGGCGAGGTTCGCCCGCAGCGGCGCGGACCGCTTCGCCCCGCCGACGTCGTGGCGCCCGGGTCCCGAGGAGGTCCCCCTGCTCGACGGGGTGTCCGCCAGCCTGGTGTGCAGGAGGTTCGACACCCGGCTGATCGGCGACCACTGGCTGGTCGTCGGCGAGGTGACGCACACCCTGGTCCTGGACGACCTCCGTCCGCCGCTGCTGTACCACCGCGGCGCCT
This sequence comes from Nocardiopsis sp. CNS-639, assembly GCF_000381685.1. Taxonomy (NCBI): domain Bacteria; kingdom Bacillati; phylum Actinomycetota; class Actinomycetes; order Streptosporangiales; family Nocardiopsidaceae; genus Nocardiopsis; species Nocardiopsis sp. CNS-639. The sequence goes on along the minus strand of NZ_KB906898.1, from coordinate 9,412 downwards.
TCGGCGGTTTCGCCCCCCTGCACGGCCCGAACCCCGCCTGACCAGGGCGGCTCCGACGGCCGCCCAGGGCCCGGCGGCGACGCGCCGTACCCCCGCGGGGGTACGGCGCTCAGTCGTGCGCGGCGGACGCTTGACATGACGTCATATTTGACGCCATGATGACGTCATGGATTTGATGCCGTATGTCGACGAACTCCGCCGCCAGCTCCAGGTGGCCGCCGAAGCCGGGAACGAGGACGCCCGGGTCATCGCCGAACGCCTCAGTGCAGCCCTGGAGCCCGCTGCGCGGCTGACCCTGCTGGACGCGCTCTCCGCCGCCGCAGACGAGATCACGCGCGAACTCGCGCCCGGGTCGGTCGAGGTCCGGCTGCGCGGGCGGCGGGCTGACTTCATCGTGACGTCACCCGACTTCGAGGACGTCGGAGACGACGGCCTCGTGACGCCACAGACGCACCAGGATGACGTCAGGCAGGCCGACCGGGCCCTCACGGAGCAGCTCCGGGCCGACGCCGAGGACGGGGGCACGTCGCGGATCACCCTGCGCCTGCCCGACCGCCTCAAGCCGCACGTCGAGGAGGCGGCCCGCGGGGAGGGGCTGTCGGTCAACGCCTGGCTGGTGCGCGCGGTGACCGCGTCCCTCGACAGCGGCAGGCGCCGACCCGACACCCGGGCACGCCAGATCGGCCGCGGCTACACCGGCTGGGTCCGCTGACCGGACCCGGCCGCCCGACTCCACCACGTCTCCCACCAGCGGAGACGACCACCAACGCCACGTCAGGGAGACAGCCATGCCAACTTTCGACACCCCCGAACCCGTCACCGCCGACATCACCCTGGTCGCCGGAACCCTCCAGATCAACGCCGGAGGCCGCACCGAGACCACCGTCGAGGTCCACCCGCGCGACGCCGCCAAGGAGAGCGACGTGCGGGCCGCCGAACAGGTCGAGGTCGAGTACGCCGGAGGCCGCCTCCAGGTGAGGGACCCCCAGCCCTCGGGCCTGGGCCGCGTGATCGGGCGCAAGGGCATGGTCGACATCACCGTCGAACTGCCCGCGGGCTCGCGCGTCCACGTCAGCGGCGGCTTCGGCAGCGCCCGCTGCGAGGGGGTCCTGGGCGCGTCCGAGATCACCTTCTCCAACGGCAACATCGCCGTGGACCGCGTCACCGGCAACGCCGAGCTCACCACGGGACACGGCTGGGTCCGCGCGGGGGAGATCGACGGCTCCGCCGTGGTCAAGTCCACGGGCGGCGCCCTCACCCTCGGCACGGTGACCGGTGACCTGCGGGCCAACTCCGCGCACGGTGACATCACCGCCGACCGCGCCCTGGCCTCCGTCACCGCGCGCACCCACCACGGCAGCATTCGGCTCGGCCAGGTGGTCCGGGGCGGCATCGACATCGGGACCGCCTTCGGGGAACTGGAGATCGGCGTCCGCGAGGGCACCGCCGCCTGGTTGGACGCGGTGTCCAAGAAGGGCGTCGTGCGCAGTTCCCTGGAGGCCGCCGACGGCCCCGGCCCCGCCGAGGAGACCGTCGAGATCCGCGCCCGCAGCGTCCACGGCGACGTCATCGTCCACCGGTCCTGAACAGACGGAAGAAGAGACCGAACATGAACCAGCGCACCCCCCGCTCGGCCGTCGCGGTCACCGGACTGCGCAAGTCCTACGGCGACCACACCGTGTTGGACGGCGTCGACCTGGAGATCCCCGAGGGAACCGTGTTCTCGTTGCTGGGACCCAACGGCGCGGGCAAGACCACCATCGTCAGGATCCTGTCCACGCTGATCGGCGCCGACGGCGGCCAAGCCCGGGTCATGGGGCACGACGTGGCGGCGGAGCCCGACGCGGTGCGCGCCGCGATCGGCGTCACCGGGCAGTACTCGGCGGTGGACGGCCTGCTCACCGGACGCGAGAACCTGATGCTCATGGCGAGGCTGCACCGCCTGGGGCGTGCCCGCGCCGACCGCCGCACGACCGAGCTGCTGGAGCACTTCGACCTCGTGGACGCGGCGGGCAGACCCGCCTCCACCTACTCCGGGGGCATGCGCCGCCGCCTCGACCTGGCGATGACCCTGGTGGGTGGACCGCGGCTGATCTTCCTCGACGAGCCGACCACCGGCCTGGACCCGCGCAGCCGCCGGGACATGTGGCAGATCGTCCGCGACCTCGTGGCCGACGGCGTCACCGTCTTCCTCACCACGCAGTACCTGGAGGAGGCCGACCAGCTCGCCGACCGCATCGCGGTCCTGGACCACGGCACGATCGTGGCCGAGGGCACCGCGGCCGAACTCAAGCGCCGCGTCCCCGGCGGCCACGTCCGTCTGCGCTTCACCGGGGCCGAGGCGCTGGAGTCGGCGGCCCGGGCCCTGGGCGGCGAGGCCGACACCGACGCGCTCTCGCTCAGGGTGCCCGGCGGAGGAGGGGTCGCCTCCCTGCGCGACCTCCTGGACCGCCTCGACGCGGCGTCGGTCACCCCCGAGGAGCTGTCGGTGCAGACCCCGGCCCTCGACGACGTCTTCCTCGCGCTCACGGGCCACCGGAGCGCCGACGACAACACCCGGAAGGCCCACCGATGACCACCCTCACCCACGCCGTCGGCGACTCGGCCACGATGGTGGCCCGCCAGCTCCGGCACATGCTGCGCTACCCGTCCATGACGCTGCTCCTGGCCGCGACGCCGGTCCTGCTCCTCCTGCTGTTCGTGTACGTCTTCGGGGGCGCGATGGGCCCCGGCGCGGGCGGGGCCGCGGCCAGCCGCGCCGACTACCTCGACTACATCGCCCCCGGGATCATGCTGATCGCGGTGGCGAGCACGGCCCAGGGGACGGCCATCTCGGTGGCCATGGACATGACCGGCGGCATCGTCGCCCGGTTCCGCACCATGGACATCGCCCGGGTGTCGGTCCTGACCGGCCACGTCGTCGGCAGCCTGGTCCAGTCGATGCTGGGCGTGGCCCTGGTCGCGGCGGTGGCGCTGCTGCTCGGGTTCCGGCCCACGGCGGGCCCGGCGGAGTGGCTGGCGGCCGTCGGCCTGCTGGCGATGGTCTCCTTCGCCCTGACCTGGCTGTCCGTGGCGCTGGGCCTGGTCTCCCAGACCGTCGAGGCCGCGAGCAACCTCCCCATGCCGCTGCTCTTCCTGCCCTTCCTGAGCAGCGGGTTCGTCCCCACGGAGACACTGCCGACCGGCCTGCGCTGGTTCGCCGAGTACCAGCCGTTCACGCCCGTCATCGACACCCTGCGCGGGCTGTTGACGGGCACCGGGACCGGTGACGGCGGGGTCGCCGCGGTCGCCTGGTGCGCGGGCATCGCCCTGGTCTCCTACCTGTGGGCTCGGAAGCTGTACGACCGCGACCCCGCGGCCTAGCCCGGCCGCGGAGACGGACGACGACCGGTCCGGTCGGACCATCGAGGCCGGTACGACGGTCATCGTGTCGCTCAACACCGCCAACCGCGACCCCGAGCGCTTCACCGACCCCCACGTCCTCGACGTCGGCCGGCGCGAGGGCGGGCACCTGGCCTTCGGCCACGGCATCCACCAGTGCCTGGGCCAGCAGCTGGCCCGCGTCGAGATGCGGGTCGCGCTGCCCGCGCTGTTCGACCGCTTCCCCACGCTGCGCCTGGCCGCGTCGGCCGAGGAGGTCGAGGCCGGACTGCGTCCGGAGACCGCGGACCTGCACGGGCTGAAGAGCCTCCCGGTCACCTGGGACGTGTCTACGGTGACGGCGTGAGGTGACCGTGAGGGCGGGGGAGCGTGACCGTCACGGTCAGCCCCCCGCCCGCGCGCGGTCGCAGGTCCAGCGCGCCGCCGTGGACCTCGACCACCCGCGCGACCAGGGCCAGGCCCAGCCCGTGGCCCGGGTCGGGCCCGAACCTGCCCTGCCCGCGCAGGAAGGGTTCGTGCAGCCGGGCCACCGTCTCGGGCGTGTGGTGCGGACCGGTGTTGTCGACCCGCAGGACGGTCCCGGCGCCGGGGGCGTGACCGGTGCTGACCGAAGCCGTCCCGCCCCGCCCCGCGTTGTGGCGCAACGCGTTCTGCACCAGGTTCTGCGTGAGCTGGGTGAGCAGCGCGGGGTCGCCGAGCGTCGGCGCCGGAGCCGGCGCGAGGTACAGCCGCACCCCGCGGCGCTCGGCCTCCGCCGAGTTCTCGGCCACGGCATCGCGGACGATGTCGGCCAGGTCGACCGGCGCGGAGACGGCGGTCACGGCGTTCGCGTCGGCCAGCCGCAGGAGGGCCTCGGTGAGCTCGACCGCCCGGGCGTTGGTGACGCTGAGCCGTTCGACCAGGCGCGGGACGTCCTGCCCCTCCGGGTCGCGGCGAGCCACGTCCAGGAGGGTGGCCGTCACGGCCAGCGGGGTCCGCAGCTCGTGGGAGGCGTTGGCGGCGAAGCGCTCCTGGGTCTCGAACGCGTTCTCCAGACGGTCGAGCATGTGGTCGAAGGCGTCGGCGAGCTGTCGGAACTCGTCGTTGCGCTCGTGCAGCCGGATGCGGTGCTCCAGCCGCCCCGAGGCGGCGACGCGCACGGCCTCGTTGATCCGGTGCAGGGGGCGCAGCACCCATCCGGCGAGGAACCACCCGCCGACGAGTCCGACCACGGCCAACACCACCAGGACGATCCCGGAGACCATGATGACGGCGTCGAGGATCTGCCCGCGGGTGGGGACGACCGGGCCGCCGGAGTCGCGCGGGTTGGCCGCGGTGAGCGGGTAGTCGGGGACGTAGCGCAGAACCACGTAGACCCCGGCCAGCACCGCCAGGCCCGCCGCCACGAGGAAACCGGCGTAGCTCAGGGTCAGGCGCAGGCGTGCGCTGCCCCTCCTCCCGGACGGAGCGGGGACGTGGGCGTTCACCGCTCCTCCCCGGGGGCCGCGAGGCGGTACCCGGCTCCGGGGACGGTGACGATGGGGTCCGGTCTGCCCAGGGACCTGCGCAGCTGCGACATCGTCACCCGGGGCGCGCTGGTGAACGGGTCGGCGTTCTCGTCCCAGACCTTCTCCAGCAGCGTCTCGGAGCTGACCACGCCCCCTTCCGCCCTGATGAGCAGCTCCAGGACGGCGAACTGTTTGCGGGGCAGCCTCAGACGGCGCCCGTCCCGGTCGGCCTCCCTTCGGTACGGGTCCAGGCGCAGGCCGCCCCATTCCAGGACCGGCGGAACGGACGACGAGGGCCTCCGGGCGAGTGCGCGCAGGCGCACGACCAGTTCCTCCAGCGCGAAGGGCTTGGTGAGGTAGTCGTCGGCGCCCAGGGCGAACCCGCCCACCTTGTCCCGTAGCCGGGTCGCGGCGGTGAGCATCAGAACCCTGGTCCCGGGATGGTCGCGCACCACCGCCGCGCACACGTCGTCACCGTGGACCCCCGGGATGTCCCGGTCGAGGACGATCGCGTCGTAGTCGTTGACCGCGGCGCGCTCCAGCGCCTGGTCGCCGTCGAGGGCGATGTCGGCGGCGATGGCCTCCTGGCGCAGCCCCGCCTGGAGCGCCTCGGCCATGAAGACCTCGTCCTCGACGATCAGCACACGCATGGTGTCCCCTCCCGCTCCGATCGCTGCCGCGTCCCGGCACGCCCCACCGGCGGCGCCAAGCCCGCGCGACCCGGCTCCGTGGCCGTTCAGCATAGGCGGGGGCCTGTTGCGAAAACGTTGGGCGCCGGGCACGGGCCCGTGCGCCACCCCTTCCGGCCACCCGGCCGTCCCGTTCCCGGACGGCGGGCCCGGCCCGGCGGGGGCGTCCGGAGCCCGCGCGGGAGCGGTGCCGGGCGCGAGGACCACACATCCGCGCAACAACCGCCCTCCTACGGTCGGGCGCATGCGAAGTCGTACTCTCCTGTCCGCTCTCGTCCTCGCGGTGACCGCGACCGTGGTCACCGCGGTCCCGGCGCACGCCATCGTGGGCGGGAACCCGTCAACACAGTCGTATGAGTTCATGGGCTCGTTCCAGCCCGACTACCCCGCGCCGCCGCGCCCGGACGGCCACGGGTGCGGGGTCGTCGTCCTGGCTCCCCAGTGGGTGCTGACCGCCAGCCACTGCGCGGGCAAGAACCCGACCAACGCGCGGACGGGCGTTCCGCGGGGCTGGAGCGTCCGCGTCGGGTCGCCGGACTCCGACTCCGGAGGCGAGGTGGTCGAGGTCGACCACTACTACCGGCTGGCCACGAGCGGGGACGAGGGGGGTTTCTGGGGCAGGGACCTCGCTCTGATGCACCTGGAGCGCCCCGTCGAGGCCCAACCGTTGCCCATCGCCTCGGCCTCGCCGCCACCCGGGACACCGGTGCGGATCATGGGCTGGGGCATGACGTGCGACGACACCGGGAACCCTGACTGCTTCCCGACACGGTTGCGGGAGGCCGACACCGTGGTGCAGCCGCTCTCGGCGTGCCCCGGCGCGGAGGCCGAGGGCGAGTTGTGCGTCGGCAGCCGGGACGGGAGCGTGGCCGCGGCCAACATGGACTCGGGCGGTCCCGCCCTGGTCCGCGAGGACGGCGCGTGGGCGCTGGCCGGGGTGGTCAGCGGTCCCAGCGGGGAGGGGGCGCCCACGCTGTTCACCGACGCCACCCGGCACACCGGGTGGATCGACGGCGTCATCTCCGGTACCGACGTGCCCCCGGACGACGAGATCCCGGACGTGGAGGGCATGGTGGACCTCCGGGGCTGCGTGGGCTCGGTGGTGCGCACACCGGCCTCGGATCCGGACGCGCCGGCGCTGATGCTGACCAACGGCCACTGCGTACGGGAGGACCGGCCGGCGCCGGGGGAGGCCGTCGTGGACCGGCCCGCCGACCTGGAGGTGCCCGTGGCCGACCCCCAGGGCTACCCCCGGGTCACCGCCCGGGCCGAGCGCCTGGTGTACGCGACGATGACCGGGACCGACATCGCGCTCTACCGCCTGGACCGGACCTACGAGCAGTTGGCCTCCCAGGGGGCGAAGACCTTCGAACTCGGCACCACCCCCGTGCGCCCCGGCGACGAGGTGACCATGGTCTCTCCGGGCACCCGCTCGGACTGCTCCGTCGAGGCCGTGCCCTCGCACCTGCGCGAGGGCGGCTACCAACAGGACGACCCGATCCGCTACGCCTCCGGCGAGGGATGCCTCCCCTACCCGGGCCTGTCCGGCTCGGTGCTGTTGGCCCCCGACGGTTCCACCGTCGTGGGCGTCCACAACACCCACAACAGGGACGGCGAGGAGTGCACCGACGACAACCCCTGCGAGGTGGACGCGGACGGGAACGTGACCTTCGAGCGGGGACGCGGTTACGGCCAGCAGGTCCACGCGGTCCCGGCCTGCCTGACCGACCGTTCGGAGCTGGACCTGTCACGCCGGGGCTGCTCCCTCACCGGCGCCGCGTCGGCCTGACCGTTCCGACCGGCCCGCCCGACGCTTTCGGGGCCGCGACGGGGAGCCCGTGCGCGGCCCCGGCGCGGCCCACCGCGCCCTCGTGGTTCACGACGCCGGGCTGTCGCCCTCGGACGCCGCCAACGACGCGATGAAGCGCTCGGCCGCGGCGTCGACCTCGGCGGAGGGGGCCAGCAGCCTCTGCAGCAACAGCCCTCGCAGGCACGAGGTCGCGATGATGCTCCGCTGCCTCGCGTCCGCCGCCGTATGTCCGTCGCGAAGAGCGGCCGCTTCGAGGAGGGACGCCAGGTCGTCGATGTCGGCGACGAACTCGTGGAAGACGTCGTGCTCGTACACCGCGAGCCCGACCAGGTGGAAGAAGGCGCGGATCCGGTCCTCGTGCGCGTCGTTCGCGTAGAAGCTCCACACGGCCCTGCACAGGGCGGCGAACCCGAGTTCGCCGCCGGTCGCGGCGATGACGAGGTTGTCGCGGCGGCGCGCCTCCAGCAGCACGGCGCGCAGGAGTCCCGGCCGCGACCCGAAGTGGTAGGTCAGCAGCGTGTGGTGCACGCCGAGCCGCTCCGCCACCTGGCGCATCGACAGGTTCGGGCTGGGGCCGCTCCCGCCGTACTCCTCGAACAGCGCCTGCAGGAGGCGCTCCCTGCCTTCCCCGACCGGTGACCTCACACTGCCTCCCTTGACGAGTTCACCACTGTTGAGTACGTTACCGCACAGCGAATTCACCACTGTTGAGGATGATGGGTCGCAGCCCCGCAGAAGAGGTCCCGTGGCCGATGTCCGGTTCGCCGGCGGCATCGTCGCGGACGGATCGGGCGCCGACCCGACCGCGGTCGACGTAGACGTGCGGGACCGCCTCGCCGGGGTCCGTCAGCGCATGGCCTCGGCGTTTCGGCCTGGGCGGGACGATCCGGGTGGGGATGCGCGCCGACATGGTCGCCTGGCGGCGGAACCCGCTCCAGGACGCGGCGGTGTTCGCCGATCCGGACATGGCCGTCCTCGTCGTGAAGGACGGCCGCATCATGAAGGGGAGAAGCCCGATGAGCGGGATACTGCACGGCTGCCTGCCGGACACGGAGTACCTGGAGATCACCGCGCGGTCGGGGCACCGCTACGGCGTATGGGTGACCACACCCCCCGGTTACGCGGACTCCGCGGACCACCTGCCGCTGATCTACGTGTTGGACGGTAACTGGACGGTCGGCCTCACCGCGCCCCTCATCGTCACCCAAGCGGACCCGTACCTGACGATCGCCCCCTACATCCAGGTCAGCGTCGGGTACGCCGGTGAGGAGGCCGCGGGCTGGGCGCACATCCGCAACCGCGACCTCGTGCCGCCGGGGGAACCCGTCGGTGACGACATGCTGGCCACCCTCGCGGCAGCCCGCGAGTCGGGTGCGATGACCCGGGAGCAGGTCGACGCCTACCTCGCGGAGCTGCGGGAAACCCGGGCCGACCTCTTCCTCGACTTCCTGACCGGCGAACTCCACCCTCACCTGCGGTCGAAGCTGCGTGTCAGCGAGTCCGGGCACGGCCTCTTCGGCTACTCCTACGGGGGCCTCTTCGCCCTCTACGCGTGGCTGCGCGGGACAGGACCCTTCGCGAGCGTCGGTGCGGGCAGCCCCGGTGTGGCCAGCGCGGACAGCCGGATCCTCACCCTCGTCGAAGCCCTGCCGGAACCCGGCGAGGACGCGGCCGCTCCACGGCTGCACATCACGCTGAACGAAGCCGAGCTGCTGGGAGACATTCCGTTCTACCGCGGGATGGCCCGTAACGTCCTGACGACGGTGGAACAGTTGCACGCCAAGGGGCGGTCGGAGCGGGTTTCGCAGGTGTTGTTGCGGGAGACGCACGTCACCGGGCTACAGGCGTCGTTCCTGAGCTACCTGAAGGCGTGCCACACGCGCTAGGCACTGTTTTTTAGACGGGTGAGGTCTCGGAGCCAGATCCGGATCGAGGCCACTAACACGGTCCCGTCGAAGATCGTGGCCCGCTTGTCGTAGCGGGTCGCGACCGCCCGGTTCTGCTTGAGCAGGTTGATACACCGCTCCACGGTGTTGCGGCCCCGG
>NZ_KB906897.1:0-11975 GCF_000381685.1 Nocardiopsis sp. CNS-639 | reverse complement strand
GGGGACGACGGCGCGTCCGTTGTAGGGCACGTAGCGGATGGGCAGGCGGTGGGTGCCGGTGGGGGCGGGCACGCCCAGGGAGGCGGGCAGGTAGTCCAGGGTGGCCTGGCCGCGGACGAGGGTTTCGGAGAAGTCCACGCCGTGGCGGGCGGCGCGGTCGCCCAGCCACGCGGCGAGGGGGTCGTCGCGTTCCTGTGGGGGCTGTCGTTCCATGTGGCGCAGGTACTGTTCGCGCATCGCGGCGAACAGGTCCAGGCTCCACAGGAAGCGCACGTGCGCCGCACCGCACGCCTCCGCGGCGATCGCCGCGGAGAAGGTGATGGGCTCCCACACGACCAGGTCGGGGCGCCACTCGCGGCAGAAGGCGACCAGGTCCTCCAGCATCGGGTCGTTGACGACCTTCCACCACAGCGGCACCAGCACGTCGCGGTAGGCGGCCCGCAGCTCCTCCCCGGAGGGGGCCTCCGGAGCCGCCACGCGCATCATGTCGAAGTCGGGGCGCATGTCCCGCGCCATGCGCCCGACCCAGGCGATCACCTGGGGGAGCACGTGGTCCGACCCCGCGGCGACGAACGGCAGCCCGGTCGCGGCCACCGTCGGCGCGAGTTCGGGCTGGCTGGCGACGCGCACCTCGTGCCCGGCGGCGCGCAGCGCCCAGGCCAGGGGGGTCATCCCGATGAAGTGGGTCTTCTCGGAGAACGTTGCGAACAAGATACGCACCGGAGATCCTCGCTATCTGTCAGAAATGCTAGGCCGAAGGTCACAAATGAATTGGTAAAACCTTTCCTCACATGAACTTCCTCCTTGCGTCCGGGCTCCGTCGCTGAGAGTGAGCGCCGGTCGGGCCGCGTGTCGTCGAGCCGGGGCGCGCGGTTTGGCGTCCCACCTGCGCGACTTACCGTGTGCGCCGCCTAGCACAAAGTGCTTAATAATCAGGGGGTTGCCTGTACGCTCAGCTATCTCATACGCTGCTTTACGAACGGCGTTGACCGATACCGGCCATGTTGACGGACTGGTTATCGCCGGTTATCCACGACCGGTTTCGCTGCGGCATCGGCCAGGGAGGGTCTTCAGGCTCCAGTTGATTTCTTGACCTCTTTAAACCAGTTTGAAGACTGTGTCCGTTCTGTGCTCACCGCATATCTGCGCTGAGGGGTTGAGGATCGACTTCTGTCGACCGTTCCCCTTTTCACGTGTGCTCCCATGAACCCGGCGTCGACGTGTGCCCGGACCCTTGTCCGCACAGACCGCGAACATGCGCAGTGAGCCCTCTTACCGATATCAGACCACCTTGTCTTACAAGACGACTGATCCTGGCCCGAGCGCTGAGTTCTCTTGCCCTCTCAGGAAGGTCGATAAGGGGACCCACATGGAAGCAGTGATGAATCCGGACAGCCACGCCAGCCCCCAGGCGAAGGTCCCCGAAGCCAGACGGAGCCGGTCCGCCGCGAACACGGGCGGCCGACGGGGCGCCTCGGGCAACCCCACCCGCAGAACGAGCCTCCACCTGCCCGACGGCATGGCCATGGTCGACTGGGAGCGCTGGGGACAGCACATCTTCGTCATCTCCGACGCGTCCGCCTGGTGGCTCGGGGACTGGCTCATCTACGGCCAGGAGAACTACCCCCAGCGGTACAAGCGCGCGATCGAGAAGACCTCCCTCGACTACCAGACCCTGCGCAACTACGCCTGGGTCGCCAGGAAGTTCGTCCCCGCCCGGCGCCGCGAGAAGCTGAGCTTCCAGCACCACGCCGAGGTGTGCGGCCTCCCGGAGGAGGAGCAGGAGCGCTGGTTGGCCGAGGCCGAGGCGGGCCGCTGGTCCCGCAACGAGCTCCGCCGCCGCATCCGCCTCAAGGCCCGGGGAGTGGACCCCGCACGGGAGACCATATACGTTCAGGTGGCCATTAACCCAGAGCGGAAGAGGCAATGGCAGGAAGCCGCCGAGAGTTCTGGTATGAGTTTCCCGGAGTGGGCTTCCAAGGCCTTGGACATGGCTGCCAAGAAAATGATTGAGGTCGGCTGAGCCGAGGTCCCGGGTACGTTACGGACCCGCCGTTTATTTTGACTCCCCCCGTGGGAAAACTCCCGCCGGCGATTCTTCTGGTGTGCCGGAAACCGGTACGGAGCCGGGTGATCGCCGCGCGGGGGCCACCCTTGCTGACACGATCCAGGCGCCCGGTTCTCCCGGCCGCGGGCGACCTGAAAACGGAGGAACACATGACGACCTATGTCTGGGGCTACCTGGAGGAGTACGAGAAGGAAAGGGAGGACATCCTCGACGCCGTGGACAAGGTGTTCAAGTCGGGGAAGCTGATCTGGGGCCCCTCCCTGGTGGCCTTCGAGGAGGAGTTCGCCCAGTACCACGGCGTGGCGCACTGCGCGGGCGTCGACAACGGTACCAACGCCATCGTGCTCGCCCTGCGCGCCCTGGGCGTCGGTGAGGGCGACGAGGTCATCACCGTGTCGAACACGGCCGCGCCCACGGTCCTGGCCATCGACCTGGTGGGGGCGCGGCCGGTCTTCGTCGACATCGACCCGGACACCTACCTCATGCGTGTGGACCAGGTCGCCGCGGCGATCACCGAGCGCACGCGCTGCATCCTGCCGGTCCACCTGTACGGGCAGTGCGTGGACATGGCCCCGCTGGAGGCGCTGGCCGCCGAGCACGGCCTGGTCGTCCTGGAGGACTGCGCCCAGGCGCACGGAGCCACCCACCACGGGCGCGTGGCGGGCTCCATGGGCCACGCCGCCGCCTTCTCCTTCTACCCGACGAAGATCCTCGGCGCCTACGGCCACGCGGGCGCGACGATCACCAACGACCCGGAGGTCGACGCCGCCCTCCGGCGCCTGCGCTACTACGGCATGGACCAGGAGCGCTACTACGTCGTCACGCCGAACGGGCAGAACAGCAGGCTCGACGAGGTCCACGCGGAGATCCTGCGCCGCAAGCTCGGCCGCCTGGACGAGTACATCGAGGGCCGCAGGGCGGTGGCCCGCGCCTACGACGAGGCGCTCGCCGACACGGACCTGGTCCTGCCCGCGACGGCGCCCGGGAACGAGCACGCCTACTACCTCTACGTGGTCCGCCACCCCGAGCGGGACCGGATCATCGAGGAGATGAAGGCCCACGACGTCGCGCTCAACGTCAGCTACCCGTGGCCCGTCCACACGATGTCCGGCTTCGCCCACCTGGGCTACGAGACCGGGAGCCTGCCGGTGACCGAGAAGCTGGCCCACGAGATCTTCTCGCTGCCGATGTACCCCTCGCTGCCCCGGCAGGAGCAGGACCGGATCATCGAGGCCCTGACCAAGACCCTGGCCAGGCTGTGACCGGTTCCGGGGACGGAGCCCGGTTCGCGCTCTCGGCGTCGGACCGGGCGGTACCGCTGGTGTCCGACGCCGAGTTCGCCCGGTGGTGGGAGAGCAGGCCCCGGCACGAACTGCTCTCCGTCGAGCGGGTCGGCTTCGACCACACGAGCAGCTGGTCCTTCTCCGCCGGGACCGGGGACCTCGTCCACGAGAGCGGCGGCTTCTTCTCCGTCCGGGGGCTGCGCGTGGCCTCCGGCGGGGCGGTGGTGCACCAGCCGGTCATCGACCAGCCGGAGATCGGCATCCTGGGCATCCTGGTCAAGGAGTTCGACGGGGTGCCCCACTTCCTGATGCAGGCCAAGTTCGAGCCCGGCAACGTCAACCTCCGCCAGATCTCGCCCACCGTGCAGGCCACGCGCAGCAACTACACGGGGGTCCACGGAGGCCGGGCCACCCCCTACGTGGAGTACTTCCGCGCTCCGCGCCGCGGCCGGGTCCTGGTGGACGTGCTCCAGTCCGAGCAGGGCGAGTGGTTCTGGCGCAAGCACAACCGCAACATCGTCGTCGAGGTGGGACCCGACGAGGAGGTCCCCGAGCACGAGGACTACCGGTGGTTCACGCTCCGGCAGATCCACGGGATGCTGCGCCGGGACAACCTCGTCAACATGGACGCCCGCACGGTGCTGTCCTGTCTGCCGGTGACCCGGGGGGAGGGGCCGGAGCCCGCGGACCCCTTCGAACGGGCGCTCGCGCGCTCCTACGGGGACGGCGCGCTGCATCCGATGACCGGTGTGGTCAGCTGGTTCACCGAGGCCAAGACGGTCGTGGACTGGCGCTCCGAGCTGCTGCCGCTGCCCCGGGCCGAGGGGTGGCACAGGACCGGGGACGAGATCTCCGGCGGCCCCGGGTTCCGGATCATCATGGTCTCGGTCTCGGCGCGCATCCGCGAGGTCGCGTCCTGGACGCAGCCCCTGCTCGCCCCCGAGAGGCACGGGTTCGCCGCCTTCCTGGTGCGCGAGATCGGCGGCGTGCTCCACGTCCTGGTCCGGGCACGCGCCGAACCGGGGACCCTCGACCGCGTCGAGATCACCCCGACGGTGCAGTACTCGGCCTCGGCGGAGGCCCTGGGCCGCCCGGAGCCCTTCGCCGCCCAGGCGGAGTCGCCGCCGGCCCACCGCGTGCGCTACGACGCCCTGCTCTCGGAGGAGGGCGGGCGCTTCCACCACGCCCAGACCAGGTACCGGATCGTCGAAGCCGATCCGGACCTGCCCGCGGAGGTCCCCCCGGACTTCCTCTGGGTCACCGTCGCCCAGCTCATGGAGCTGGTCCGGCACGGCCACTACCTCAACATCGAGGCGAGGACCCTCCTCGTCTGCCTGCACACCCTGGGCTGAGGGCGGGGCGCGCCCCGCCCGGCCCGGACCGGGAGGAAGTACCGCACATGCGCGTGCTCGTCGTCAGCCAGGCGGAGAAGACCCACCTGCTGGGCCTCATCCCGCAGGCGTGGGCCCTGCGCGCCGCCGGGCACGAGGTGCGGGTGGCCAGCCAGCCCGCGCTGGTCCCCGTCGCGGCGCGCACCGGGCTGCCCGCCGTCCAGGTGGGCCGGGACCACCTCTTCCACCAGCTGCTGACCACGTTGAAGGGCCTGGGCTTCGGCGACAGCCGGGGCTTCGACATGACCAGGAGCGATCCGGAGGCGCTGGGCTGGGACTACCTGCTCGACGGCTACCGCGAGTTCGTCCGGCTGTGGTGGCATCCGGTCAACACGCCCATGCTGGACGACCTCACCGACCTGTGCCGCTCGTGGCGCCCCGACCTGGTCCTGTGGGAGCCGACCACCTTCGCCGCGCCGGTGGCGGCCCGGGCCTCGGGCGCGGCGCACGTCCGGGTCCTGTGGGGGCTGGACGTGTTCTCCCGCACCCGCCGCCGGTTCCTGGAGCGCGCCGCCGCGCTGCCCGCCGCCGACCGCGAGGACCCCCTCGCCGACTGGCTGGAGCGCAGCGCCCGGCGCGTGGGCGCCGACTTCTCCGAGGACCTGGTCCGGGGCCAGGCCACCCTGGACCCCTATCCGCCGGGTGTGCGCCTGGACCCCGAGGAGGGCGTGCGCCACATCCCCCTGCGCTACGTGCCCTACAACGGGACCGCGGTGGTGCCCGACTGGCTGCGCTCCCCGGGCGGGCGCAGGCGGGTCTGCCTGACCCTCGGCTCGGCCGTTCCGGAGAAGTTCGACGACCGCTACCGGCTGCCCCTCGCGGAGCTGCTGGAGTCGGTCGCCGGACTGGACGTGGAGGTCGTCGCCACCCTTTCCGCCGAGCAGAGCGCGCGGGCCGGAACCCTGCCGGACAACGTCCGGGTGGTGGAGCACGTGCCGTTGCACGCGCTCATGCCCCACTGCGACGCGGTGGTCCACCACGGGGGAGCCGGGACCTTCTGCACCGCGGTGTTCCACGGTGTCCCGCAGCTCGTCCTCCCCGAGTTCTCCATGGCCCAGTACGTCTTCGACGAACCGCTGCTCGCCGAGCGGATCACCGGGTTGGGGGCGGGCCTCACGCTGGCGGGGGCCGGGATGACCGGCGGAGAGGTCGCCCTCCAGGTCGGGCGCCTGCTCGACGAGCCCCGCTTCGCCGAGGGCGCGCGCGTGCTCCGCGACAGGGCGCACGGGATGACCAGCCCGGCCGGACTCGTCCCGGTGCTGGAGGAGCTGGCCGCCGAGGGCCGAAGCGCCTGAGAACGGGAACGCCGTGTCCGCTACGGCGGCGGACACGGCGTTCCCGCCGGGGTCACGCCCTGTCGGGCGACCCCTTCTGCTCACGGATCCTCTCCGCCACGAACCCGGCCAGGTCCTCGAAGCTGCTGCCGGTGAACTCCGACATGTCCTCCAGGAGGGACACGTTGTAGACGTCCTCCAGGGCCAGCACGAGCTGCACGATCGAGAACGAGTCCAGGTCGCTCGTCTGCGAGGGCTCGGGGAGGTCGAACTGGGGCTCGTTCGACGTGAACATCAGGACGGTCATCGCCTGGACCTTGATCTGGGACAGGATCTCGCTCTGGTCTACTGCGGCCATCGTTGCCGAACCTCTTCTCTGGTGTGGTGGGGGTGGCGTCCTCAGCCCGCGTCGGGCCCCTGGGAGAGACGCTGGACGAACTTGGCGCCGTAGCGTTCCCAGCGCTCGCGCTGGATGACGAAGTGGGAGGCGGACTCCAGGCCCGGGGGCCGCCGCGGGGGCTCCGACTCGGTCACCATGGTCGGGTGGTCGCGCAGGCCGTTCGCCCGCTCGCCGACCGACCAGAAGCGGACCTCGTCCACCGGCCACGCGCGGAAGGCGCGGTCCACGGTCAGCACCGTGGCCTCCAGCGCGATGCCGACGGCGTTGGCCCCCTCGTCCACGACCACGTCCACCTGGACCCACCGCTCCTCCCGGTCCAGGCGCGAGAGCGAACAGAACCCCAGGACGGCGCCGGTGGAGGGGGCGACGGCGAGGAACTGCTCCGCCGCGTCCGCGGCGTCGCGGGGGAGCGGCCTGACGAGGTCGTCCATTCCCGGGAATTCGGGGACGCCCCTCTCCGCCAATGCGCTGACGGCGGCGGCCGCGCCCAGGTTCTCAACCGGTCGGAGCCTGACTCTGCGTGTTTCCACGGTATTTTCTGGCACGCTCTCCTGCCTCAAATTTTTGTCGGTTCGCAGCCGTTCCGTTCCTGCCGTGTGCCGGAAGGGGGAGGATTCCCGAAAACGGGGACGGAGGGAATGGGGACGTATCGGGGGTTCCCGCCGCCTGTCCCGCCAGCGGGACAGGCGGGGCGGCTCCGGTTACCTTAGCCGCCTGGAGAGCTCTGTTCTGGCAGGTACAGGCGGTTCCGCCCCCGCCGCCGGGCAGCCCCGACCCGGCTCCCGCCGCATCCCGCCAGGTGCGCCCGCCATTCCCCGCCGCAGGGCCGCCGTCAATTTTCCCGGACTCGGGGAAAGGGGCTCTCGGATATGGGAAGGAAGCGGCGGGGCGGGCGCTGTTATCGTGAGACGACCCTGGCACAAAGCCGGGTCGGATCGCGGTGCGGGCCCGGGTCGAATGCCTCGGGCAGCCCGGGATTCCTTTCTCCTGAAAGGTGAAGAAATGGCCGTGAGCGACGTTCTCGACCTGCAGTCCCTGGAGGCGGAGACCCTCGTTGAGGAGGGCGCCTTCCTCAACAGCGGTGCCAGCCTCGTGAGCTGCAGCTGACGCCCTCCCACCGGGCGGTGACGGACCGGTCCGCCTGATCCGCCGCCGCCCCCGGAGAAGGGGTGCCGCGTCCGGCCACGCCGGGCGCGGCACCCCGCCGGGGCCCGCCTACCTGGTGACCGCGGCGCGGAAGCGCCAGACGCCCAGCGCCAGGAGGACGGCGGCGTACCCGAGGAGCACTCCCACGTGCGGGAGCACGTCCACGAGTGAGGCCTGGTCGCGGACCAGTGCGCTGAACGCGTCGTAGCCCCAGGCGTGCGGGGTCAGGAACGCGATGGTGGTCATGGTGTCGCCGAAGGACTCCAGCGGGAGCATGGTGCCGCCGAGCGCGCCCGCCCCGAGGCTGATGCCCACCGCCGCCGCCAACGCGCCGCCCTCGGTCCTCGCCAGACTGCCGAGCAGTAGCGAAGCGCCGCTGCTGACCAGGCAGAACGCGGTCACCACCAGCGAGGTGGCGAACAGGTTCCCCCACGCGACTCCGAACAGCAGGGCCGACCCGAAGAGGATCAGCAGGGCCTGTGTCAGGGCGATGAGGAACCTGCCCAGCGCCTCGCCGAGGACGATGGACCCCGCCGAGGTGGGGGAGGCGTACAGGCGCCGCAGGACCCCCGAACGCCTGGCCTGGACGATGCCCAGCGACGTCGTCAGCGCCGTGATGAAGGTGTAGAGCAGCAGCAGCGGGGGGGCCGCCAGGCTGTGCGAGGAGACGCCCTCGGGGAACGTGGCCTCACCCGCGGTGACCACCTCCACCCGGACGCCGGACACCTCGGTCTCCTCCGCGTCCGCCAGGCGCTCCTCGAACCCGTCGTCGCGGACGCTCTCCGTGACCCGGGCGGTGCTCAGCAGCGCCGACTCCTGCGCCACCACGGAGCGGACCCAGGTCCCCACGTCCGCGGCGGCCCAGTCGTTGCCGCGTGTGACGAGCTCCAGCTCGACCTGCCCGCCGTCGCGCACCAGGTCCCCGTAGTCGTCCGGGACCACCAGACCCGCCTGGACGTCCCCGGCCTCCACCAGGTCGCGCATCTCCGTCTCGTCCAGACGCAGGACGTCGATGCGCTCGTCCTCCTCCAGGGCGCCCACGAGGCGCTCGGCGAGCCCTCCGCCGGAAGGCGCGACGACGCCCAGGACCGGTTTCCCCTCCCCGTACATCAGCCCCATCATGAAGACCATCAGGAAGGGGAGCAGCAGGACGAAGAAGATGTTCGTCCGGTCGCGGAAGACGCGGCGTACGTTGAGGACGCCGATGGTCAGCGATTTCATGAGTTCACCATCCGTCCCATACGGAACAGCGCGACGGTCGAGCCGGCGAGGCCGAGCACGAGCAGGACCGCGCACGGCAGGAGGACCGAGCCGACGCCTCCCGCCGAGAGCTCGCCCAGGCCGAGCAGGAACCACCGGTGGGGGGTCAGGTAGCTGACGACCGCCAGCGCGTTGAGCTGCGAGATCGGGAACAGCGCTCCACCGAACGCTCCGAGCAGCATCGCCAGGACCGAGAGCCAGTTGGCGGCCTGTTCCGAGCTGCGCGCGAAGCTCGCCACGGCGGCGGTGAGCCCGATGACGGCCAGCACGCCCGTGGTGATCAGCGCCGCCGCGCCCAGCGGGTCGCCCCAGTCGGCGCCGAAGAACAGGGTCGTCGCGACGGCCAGGACCGCCATGTTCGCCAGGCCGATGAGCAGTCCGCTGGAGAGCTTCGCGACCAGGATCGCCCCCCGCGGGATCGGGCTGGCCAGGAGGCGCGCCAGGGTCCCGCCCGCCTTCTCGTCGAAGATGCTGGTGACGCTGAACATCGCCGCGAAGAAGACGAAGAAGAACGCCATGGAGGCCGAGTAGTAGGTGGCGGTGCCCAGCTCCCGCCACTCCAGGTCCGCGTCCTCGACCACCGTCAGCGGCGGCGCCGCCGTCTCCGCCTCCTCCAGGAGCCGGGCCGCGGCGGCCGGGTCGGGTTCGGAGTCGAAGCCGGTGGCGATCGCGAGTCGGATGCGGTGGTGCTCGGTGGCGTAGGCGCGGCCGATCTCCCGGGCGATGTGGGTGGCCACGGGGGAGTCGGCGTCGCCGACGACGGTGAGGACCGCGTCCTCGCCCGCCTCCAGCGACTCGGTGAAGTCCTCGGGGATGAGGAAGGCCGCGTCGGCGTCCCCCGCCTCGACCGCCTCGCGCGCCTCGCGCTCGGAACCGGCCTCGGACAGCTCCAGCACCCCGTCGTCCTCCAGGGGGCGCAGCGCCTCGTCGACGAAGCCCTCGCCGAGCGATCCGGAGTCGCCGTCGACGACCACGTACTCCGAGCTCGTCCCCTGGGACGTCCCGTCGCCGAGCAGCATGTTGAAGAAGAAGGCCACTCCGAGCGGCAGGAGCAGCCCGAAGACCAGCAGGCTGCCGTCCCGCAACCGCTGGCGCACGTCCTTGGCGACGATGGCCGCGGTCATGGAGAGGGCGTTGGTTCCGTTCGCCATGGCTACTCCCGGAGTCCCTTCCCGGTCAGGCGCAGGAAGACGGCTTCCAGATCCGGCTCCTGGACCTCGACCGACCTGATGCCCGCGCCCTCCTGCGTCAGGGTGTCGAGGATGCGGGGCAGGACGTCCCTGGCGTCGGGCGTCAGGAGCCTGATCCGGTTCCCCTCGCAGGTCGCCTCGTCCACGCGGTCCAGCGCGCGCAGGGCGCCGAGCAGCCTCTCGCCGGGGGAGTCCAGGGTGACCAGGACCGTGTCGTCCTCGCCCACCTGGGCGACCAGTTCGCGTTGCGTGCCCTCGGCGCGGATGCGGCCGCCCTCGATGATGCCGACGCGGTCGCAGAGGCGTTCGGCCTCCTCCATGTAGTGCGTCGTGTAGAGCACGGAGACGCCGCCCCGGGTCAGGGCGTCCACGCTCTCCAGGATGGAGTTGCGGCTCTGGGGGTCCACGCCGACCGTCGGTTCGTCGAGGATGAGGAGTCTCGGGTTGTTGAGCAGTCCGAGGCCGATATTGAGCCTTCGGGCCATTCCTCCGGAGAATTTGGATACGGCCTCACCGGCGCGCTCGGAGAGGCCGACTGTTTCCAGGACCTCCTCCGTCCGGCTGCGCGCCTCCGATGAGGAGAGCCCGTACATGCGCGCGAAGAAACGCAGATTGTCGCGTGCGCTGAGGTCGTGGTAGAGGGCGAGTTCCTGGGGGACGAACCCGATGAGGGACTTGCTTTTCCTGTTCGTGACGCTGTGCTCGACGCCGTCCACGAGGATCGTTCCGGCGTCCCGGCGCAGGATGCCGGTGATCATGCCGATCGTGGTGGACTTGCCTGCTCCGTTGGGTCCCAGCAGGCCGTAGGTCTCCCCCTCGTCGATAAAGAAGCTGACGTCGTCGACCGCCAGGTTCTTCCCATATCTCTTGCTCACTCCTTGGACTTCCAGGATGGGCACGGGCCCTCCTCGCTCCTCTGTGCCTTCGCGGTCCGCCGGGCGGTCGGCTGTTTCGCGCGTTCCTCCCCGACGCGGCCGCGCCCTTTCCGCGCCGCCTTTTCTCCGTGGCGTTCCGCGGTCCGGGCCAGTGAACCACAGAAAGTGTCCGTTTATGTTCCGGTTGTTTTCGATGTGGCGTTTCGGCCTGGTTTCATTTGCTTCGGAATGCGGGCCGGCGTGCGGTGAGGGTGTGGGCGAGGTCGGCGGGGGTGGGCATGGCGTCCATGCGTGCGCGCAGGGCGTGGGCGGCGCTGGTGTGGCGGGGGTCTTCCAGGAGGTCGCGTACGCCGGCGGTGACGGTGGCGGCGTCCAGGCGGTCGGGGTCCATGACCAGCGCCGCGCCCTCGGCCGCGACCGACGAGGCCAGCAGGGGTTCGTCGAAGGTGGGCCGGGGCGAGACGAGCTGCGGGACCCCGTGGGCCAGACCGGTCAGGACGGTGCCCGTCCCGCCGTGGGTGATCATGGCGGCGCAGGTGGGGGCCAGGGCGTGCAGGGGCACGTACTCGACCAGGCGGGCGTTGCCGGGGACAGTGCCGAGCCTCTCCTGCTCACTGGCGGGCAGGGTGGCCACCACCTCCACGTCCAGCTCGGCCAGACCCTCCAGGACCGTGGCCACGTCCACCCCGAACCTGCCCAGCCACGCCGCCGTGCTGGTGCCCAGGCACAGGGCCACCCGGGGGCGGGTGGGGGGTGTGCGCAGCCAGTCGGGGACGACCGCGCGTCCGTTGTAGGGCACGTAGCGCACCGGCAGGTAGTCCAGGTGCGCGGGCGTGTCCACCCGCAGGGACGCGGGGATTTGCTCGACGGTGGCCTGGCCGTGGACCAGGGTCTCGGAGAAGTCCACCCCGTACCGGGCCGCTCTGGCTCCCAACCACGCGGCCAGGGGGTCCTCCCGCTGTGAGGCGGGCTGCTCGCCCATCCGCGCCAGGAAACGCGCGCGTACGGCGCCGAACACGTCCGCGCCCCAGGGATAGCGCACGTGCGCGGCCCCGCACGCCTCCGCGGCGATCGCCGCGGAGAAGGTG
>NZ_KB906896.1:0-18788 GCF_000381685.1 Nocardiopsis sp. CNS-639 | reverse complement strand
TCCGACTGGCCGGGCAGGCGGGGGAACAGGTGCCCGATCCGGGCGGGGGCGGCGCGCATCCAGCGGCGTTCGCAGTCATGGCGCAGCAGGGCCTGGGCCACCGCGACACAGACGAGTTCGGCGTCGGTGAGCAGCCGGTTCGGGCCGCGTTTGACCGGTTGTTCACGCGAAGGCAGGACGTGGTCGTCCAGATGGACGTAGAGTGCGGTCAGAAGGGCGTCAAGGTCATTGGTCACACTCTGATCCTCGACGCCCTTCGCCATGGGCGCAGGGGTTCCGAGAAACCCCCATCAACGATCTAGTGTCTGTTCGGTCCGCGGGTCACCGCGCCAACACCCAGCGAAGTCACGGAGGTCACGTCATGTCCGTCACCAGCAGGGAGGTCCACCTGGTGGCCCGTCCCGTCGGCGAGCCCGAGCCCACCGACTTCTCCCTCGTGGAGACCACCGTCGCCGACCCCGGTCCCGGACAGGTCCTGGTGCGCAACGACTGGATGTCCGTGGACCCGTACATGCGCGGCCGCATGAACGACGCCAAGTCCTACGTCCCCCCGTTCCGGCTCGGCGAGCCGATGGACGGCGGCGCCGTGGGCGTGGTCACCGCCTCCGGCAGCGACGACGTCCCCGTGGGCACCACCGTCCTGCACTCGGCCGGATGGCGCGAGTACGCGCTGCTGCCCGCGGATTCCGTGCGCGCGGTGGACGCCTCCCTGGCACCCGCCGAGGCCTACCTCGGCGTGCTGGGCATGATCGGCCTCACCGCCTACGCGGGCCTGACCGAGATCGCCCCGGTACGCGAGGGCGACGTGGTGTTCGTCTCCGGCGCCGCGGGCGCGGTCGGCTCCGCCGCCGGCCAGATCGCCCGCCAGCTGGGCGCGTCCCGGGTGGTCGGGTCCGCGGGCGGTCCGGAGAAGAAGCGCCGCCTCCTGGGGGACTTCGGCTTCGACGCCGCCATCGACTACCGCGAGGGCCGCCTGGAGGAGCAGCTCGCCGAGGCCGCGCCCGAGGGGATCGACGTCTACTTCGACAACGTCGGGGGCGACCACCTGAGGGCCGCCATCGCCGCGATGCGCAACCACGGCCGGATCGCCCTGTGCGGCGCGATCTCCCAGTACAACGCCACCAAGCCCGAGCCCGGTCCCGACAACCTCTTCCTGGCCGTCGGCAAGCGCCTCACCCTGCGCGGTTTCATCGCCGGAGACCACGGCCACCTGATGAAGGAGTACGCCGAGCGCGCCTCCGGGTGGATCGTCGACGGCAGGCTGCGCAGCGAGCAGACCGTCGTCGACGGCATCGACAACGCCGTGCGGGCCTTCCTCGGCATGATGCGGGGCGCCAACACGGGCAAGATGCTGGTCCACCTCACACCCTGAACCGCTTGCCTGGAGTGCACTCCAGGTGGCCACCATGGGGGACCACCCCACGAGGAACAACGAATCCGCGACGACAGAAGGGTGCTCATGCAGCACGTCACGCTGAACAACGGCCTCACCATGCCCCAACTCGGGTTCGGCGTCTGGCAGGTTCCCGACGACGAGGCCCGGGCCGCGGTCGCGACCGCCCTGGAGACCGGGTACCGCAGCATCGACACCGCCAGGATCTACGACAACGAGCGGGGCACGGGCCGGGCCCTGGCCGAGTCGGGCATCGCCCGCGAGGAGCTGTTCGTCACCACCAAGCTGTGGAACGACGAGCAGGGCTACGACAGCACCCTCAAGGCCTTCGACGCCAGCCTGGACCGCCTCGGCCTGGACTACGTGGACCTGTACCTGATCCACTGGCCCTGCCCCAGGCAGGACGCCTACGTCGAGAGCTGGAAGGCGATGGAGCGCATCCACGCCGAGGGCCGCGCCAGGTCCATCGGCGTGTCCAACTTCACCGAGCAGACCCTGGACCGCCTGGTCGCGGAGACCGACGTCGTCCCGGTCCTCAACCAGATCGAGCTGCACCCCTACTTCTCGCAGGGGGCCATGCGGGCCGTCAACGCCCGCCACGGCCTCCTCACCGAGGCCTGGAGCCCGCTGGGCCAGGGCAAGGGGCTGCTGGAGGACCCGGAGCTGACCGCCCTCGGCGAGAAGCACGGCAGGTCGGCGGCGCAGGTCGTGCTGCGCTGGCACCTCCAGCTCGGCAACGTCGTGATCCCCAAGTCGGTGACCCCGTCCCGGATCCGCGAGAACTTCGACGTGTTCGGCTTCGAGCTGTCCGCCGAGGACATGGACCGGGTCTCGGCCCTCGACCGGGGCGGCCGGATCGGCTCGGACCCCGCCACGGTCGGCTGACCGGCGTGTTCCCGGGCCGGCGCCCGGTCCGGGAACACCCCCGCGGGGGCGGGGGAGCGGGGCCGGGCACGGCTGGGAAGAGGCGGACGAAAACCCTCAGACCAGGGCGAACGGATCAACAGGGGACACCCCATGCCGAGTGTGGATCTCTTTCGCGTGTCTGTTCGGACACTCCGAGCGTCCCCGAGTGGCGTGGTGCCGAACGGAGGCGTACAGTCCTCTCTTGGCGCGCCGACAAGCAAGGACGGCGGCCAGTCTCCTCTTAGGCGAAGCAGATCATGACCGTCGTCCCGCACCGCACCGCGCGCGTGTACCGCTCCGACAACGCCGAGCGCTCCGTGCACGCCTGGTGCCACAAAGCCCTGAGCCAGTGGCCCGAACTCGGACCCCTCCCGCCCGTGGAGACCCGTCTGGGCAGCACGCAGGCCTTCCGCTCCGCGGGCGGCCCCGGCACCCCGGTGCTGGTGCTCTCGGGTACCAACTTCAACGCGGCCGCCACGGTGCCCGCGGCCCGCGCGCTGTCCGCGGACCGGCCGGTGCTGCTGGTCGACCTGCCCGGGCAGCCGGGCCTGAGCTGCAGCCAGAGGGTCGGCGGCGCCAGGATCGAGACCTACGGCGCGTGGCTCGACGAGCTCCTGCCCCAGATCACCGACCGGCCCGTCCTCGTGCTGGGGCACTCGCGCGGCGCCGCCATCGCGCTCGCCTCCACGCCGTCCCCCCTGGTCGCCGGGATCCTGCTGCTCAACCCGGCCGGTCTGACCGCAGCCGGGGTCAGCTCCGAGTCCATGCGCGCCACCCTGCCGTGGATGATCCACCCCAACGAGCAGACCAGCGGGCGCCTGGTGGAGTTCCTCAGCGGCCCCTCCACCGAGTGCGACAAGCACCGGGCCGAGGCCGAGTGGCTGACCCTGGTGGCCCGGTACTGCCGCGCGGGATCCACCCCCAGCCCGCTGCCCGCGGAGCACTTCCGCGCCTGGGCCCACACCCCGGTCGCCGTCGCGACCGGGTCGCACGACCCGTTCTTCTCGCCAGCGCGCCTGCACGGCCCGGCCCGCCGGTTCCTGGACGCCGACGTCCACACCATCGAGGGCGCGGGGCACCTGTCGCTGTACGAGCAGCCGGAGCGCGTGCGCGAGCTGCTGGGCGCACTCGACTCCTGACCCCCTCCGTGCGGGGGCGGAGCCCGTCGCAGGGCCCGCCCCCGCCCCGGAGTGCCGGTCCCTCCGCACGAGGGCGGAGCCCGTCGCAGGGCCCGCCCTCCTCTTCCCAGCGCCCCGGCCCCTTCCGCGCCGGGGCGGAGAGCGCCGCGACGCGTGGTTCGCGGGCGTCGCCCGGCCCGCTCCGGGCCGACGTTCCGGGTCTTCTCCCCGCGGTTCCCGTGTGCGGTGACAGGGTGGTACGTATCCGTGCGAAAGCGCGCGTAGCGTACTCAACCCTGCAAGAACATGCCTAATGTGGCTTTCGGCATATTTAAACAGCGAGTTTTCGGTGTGTTGCTAATGGTGGCGGGTAAGGACGTTCCCGACTCTCCGCAAAAGGAAGGATAAACAGGGAACCCCGCCCAAGGACGTATCCTTGCCCGAGGTCGGTGCGGGCTGACGGGCCCTTGTCCCTCGACGAACGTCCCCGAATCACCAGAAAGCAATCGGCATGTTCCAAAAGCTGGCGCAAAGACTGGGGCTCGAGACGAACCCGGCGATCTTCTTCGTGTCCGCCGCGTTGACCATCGTTTTCGTGGTGTCCGCGATCTTCTTCACCGACACGGTGGACGCCGTCTTCGGAACCACCTCCGGCTGGATCCTCACCAACCTGGGATGGTTCTACATCCTCGGTGTGACCACCTTCCTCATCTTCCTGGTCTGGATCGCGTTCAGCAGGTTCGGGCGGGTACGACTGGGGCCGCCGGAGAGCACGCCCGACTACAGCAACTCCGCCTGGTTCGCCATGCTGTTCGCCGCCGGCATCGGCAGCATCCTGATGTTCTGGGGAGTGGCCGAACCCATCAGCCACTACGCCGAGCCGCCGCGCTCCGACGTCGGCCCGCAGACCATCGAGGCGGCCGAGGAGGCGATGGGCTTCACGCTCTACCACTTCGGCCTGCACACCTGGACGATCTTCTGTCTGCCCGGGCTCGCCTTCGCCTACTTCGTGTACCGCAAGGGCCTGCCCTTCCGGGTCAGCTCCGTCTTCCAGCCCTTCCTCGGGGACCGGATCAACGGCCCCATCGGGCGGACCATCGACATCGTCGCGGTCCTGGGCACCCTGTTCGGCGTCGCCGTCACCATCGGCCTGGGCACCCTCCAGATGAACAGCGGCCTCAACACCCTGTTCGGCCTGGAGGAGAGCCGCGTCAGCCAACTGATCCTCATCGCGATCGTCACCACCGTCGCCGTGATCTCCGTGGCCACCGGCCTCGACGTCGGCATCAAGTGGCTGTCCACGATCAACATCTACATGGCCGTGGGGCTGCTGGTCTTCGTCTTCCTCGCCGGCTCGACGCTCTACCTGGCCAAGGGGATCATCGAGACCACCGGCGTCTACCTGGAGATGCTGGTCCCGCTGTCGTTCTGGAACGACACCTTCGCCAACACCGGCTGGCAGGGCTCCTGGACCGTCTTCTACTGGGCGTGGACCATCACCTGGTCGCCCTTCGTCGGCATCTTCATCGCGCGCATCTCCAAGGGCCGGACCATCCGGGAGTTCATCCTCGGCGTGCTGGCCGCGCCCACCGCGTTCAGCGTCGTGTGGTTCAGCGTGTTCGGCCTGTCGGCCTTCGACATCGAGCGCAACCAGGGCGGCGGCCTGGTGGACGAGGTGGTCACGCAGGAGGACATCCCCGGTTCCCTGTTCGCCTTCCTGGAGCACTTCCCGCTGACCACGTTCGTGTCGGTGGTGGCCATCCTCATCGTCATCATCTTCTTCACCACGTCCTCGGACTCGGCCTCCCTGGTGGTGGACATGCTCTGCTCCGGCAAGAGCGACAACCCCACCCGGCAGCGGGTGTTCTGGGGGATCACCGAGGGCGTCGTCGCCGCGACCGTGCTCACCGCCTCCGGGGTGGGCGGCCTTGACGCCCTGCAACAGACGATCATCGTGTTCGGGCTGCCCTTCTTCGTGATCGGCTTCTTCATGATGGTGGGGCTCGTGCGCTCGCTGCACGGCGAGTTCGCGGAGGGGTCGGGTCTCCAGCGCGAACGCAAGGCGCCGCTGGCCACCAGGGCGCGCAGGATCCAGAGGCGGCACCGGCGCCTGGGCGAGGCGGGGGCCCGCGCCGGTGAGCGCAACGGGGGCAACGGCAACGGCAACGGCAACGGCAACGGCGTTCCCCGGTAGGGGGAGGGAGCGGTGCCGTCACGGGCCCCGGCCGCCCCGGCCGGGGCCCTCACGCGGGCCAGAAGAAGGAGTTGACCCCGGCGCACAGCCGCAGCCGCTCGGGGTCGACGTCCTCCCGCCCGTAGGCGTCCAGGAACCGTTCGGCGTCCGGCGGCCCGAACTGCGGGTTCATCGGACTGAGCAGGCTGCCCACCATGTCGGCCAGGTCCGCGTGGGGGTCCCCCAGCCCGGCCCGCCCCAGGTCCACCAGGGCCCAGCCGTCCGCCCGGCCGTCCCCGGCGGGTGGGGGACCGTCCGGCCGTGCAGGACCGGGGACCCCGCCCGCGGACCGGTGCGCGCGCGCCGCGACGCCGCGCACGGCGCCGGTGTCGAGCAGCACGTTGGGCAGGCAGTAGTCGCCGTGGACCAGCGCGGTCCGTCCGGGGCCCAGGGCGCGCGCCAGACCGGCCAGCTCGGAGAGCACCCCGGCGGCGGGCGGCCCCTCCTTCCCTGCGGCGGCCCAGGAGCGTTCCACCAGCCCGGAGGCGACCCGCTCCCGGGCCCGTCCGAGCTGGGCGGGCAGCGTCATGTCGAAGGGGCACCCCGCGGCCGGAGCGCGGTGCAGCGCGCGGGCGGCCCGGGCGAGCAGGACGACCACCCGTGACCGGTCCCCGGCGGGCCAGGGCTCGTGGGCGGCGCGTCCGTCCAGGTGGTTCATGGTCAGCCAGCGCAGCCCCGCCCAGGCGCCCGAGTCCAGCACGCGCGGCACCGGCAGCCCCCGTCCGGCCAGCCAGCGCAGGCGCCGCTCCTGGCCCAGGAGTTCGGCCACCAGGTCGGGGCGGTCGGCGTCCACCGACTTGAGCACCGCGAAGGGCCGGTCCCGGGCGTCGAACAGCCGGGCCACACGGGCTCCGGAAAGCCCCACGTCGAGTTCCTCGACGCGGGCGGCGTCCACGGACGGAGGGATGCGCATGCCCCGCACCCTAGCCCCGCCGCCCGCCCCGGTCCCAGCTGTTTAGGGCACGGGCGGAGCCACCGGCCTGTCCCACCGCCCGCCCCGGTCCCAGCGGTCCACCGGACGTGCGGCTTCCGCCGAGCGCACACCGGACCCGCCGACGGCGGCGCGCACGTCGGCGAGGCTCCGGGCCGCCGTGTGCGCTAACCGTCCGAGGGAGCGGAAGGACCCTCCTCCGGAGCGGTGGGGGAGGCAGCGCGCGGGTCCAGGCCGAGGACGGGCAGGATCACCTCGTCCACGATCCGCTCCACGTACTCCCCGTCGGGCGGCCCCTGGTGGTCCATGGCGTACTTGATGAGCATGGCCTCACCGATGTCGTCGGTGACGGAGGTGACGCGGGAGGGGTCGATCCTGCCGTGGTCGGCGTAGTGCTCGAGGACGGTGCGGGTGAAGCGCCCCCCGCGGGAGTCGAAGACCTCCCGCACGAACCGGTCGTAGAGCTCGGGGTGGTGCCTGGCCTCGGCGACCACGGAGAACATCGCCTGTCCCAGGGACCGGCTCATGGTGTCGCGCAGGAGCATGAGGGCCCTGACGAGGTCCCCGCGCAGGTCGTCGGCGCCCGGCGTGGGGGCCTCCTGCGGGTAGGTGTGGTACATCGCGTCCAGCAGGATGTCCCCCGGCGTGGGCCAGCGCCGGTACAGCGAGGTCTTGGCCGTGCCCGCCCTGCGGGCGATCCCCTCCATGGACAGGCGGGCGACACCGACGTCCGCGGCCTCCAGGATGACCGCCTCGTGGATGGCGTTCAGCAGTTCCCGCCCGCGTCTGCGCGTGGCCCGGGGCGCCTCCTCCCGCGTGTCCGGCGCCGTCTCCCGCGCCTCGTCGTCGACCCGCGGCCGCTCCCGGTCAACCATGCTCTTCCCAACTAAGCTACGATGGCGTATCTTAGAAGAGGATTGGATACGCCTCCGTATCCAATGCTATCCCCTTCCGTGTGATCGGAGTTCAGTATGTCTCTTCCCCCCTCCCCGCCGCCTTCGACCGGGGGCGTGGCACTCGACCGGCGCTCCCTGGCGCCCGACCTGGCACGCGGGGTGATGCTGCTGGTCATCGCCGTCGTGCACGCGCACATCGTCTGGGTGATGGCCACCGCGGGTCAGAGTCCCGCCTCGGGCGGCCTCCTCGACGCCGCCTCCACCGCCCTGCTGATGCTGTTCGCCGAGGCGCGCGGGTACCCCATGTTCGCGGCGCTGTTCGGCTACGGGCTCGCCTGGATCCACCTGCGCCGTACCGCCGAGGGGCGCCCGGAGCCGTGGGTGCGCTCACTGGTGCGCCGACGCGGCCGGTGGATGGTGCTGATCGGGCTCCTGCACACGGTCCTGCTCTTCTTCGGCGACATCGTCGCGGTCTACGGGCTCATCGCCCTGATGTTCGCGGGTCTGCTGCACGCCGGTGACCGGCGCCTGCTCGCCCACGCCCTCACCTGGGCCTCCCTGGGTTCGCTGTTCTACGCGGTCATGAACAGCCTCCCGCTCTCCGACCCCGAGGCGGGCGGGGTCTTCACCCAGGACCCGCTGGCCGACATGGTCACACGCCTGTTCACCTGGCCGGTCATGACCCCGATGCTCGTGGCGAGTTCGGTGTTCCCCTTCCTCGTCGGAGTCTGGGCGGCCCGCCGCCGCCTCATGGAACAGCCCGAGCTCCACCTCGGGCTGCTGCGCCGCGTCGCCTTCATCGGTATCCCGGTGGCCGTGGTCGGCGGACTGCCGCAGGCCCTGGTGGCCACCGAGCTGTGGGTGCCCGAGTTCGTGCTCAAGGCCGGTGTGGGCTGGCTGCACGTTCTGACCGGCTACGCGGGCGGCTTCGGCTACGCCGCGCTCATCGCGCTGGTCGCGGTCCGCCTCGGTGACCGCAGAGGGCCCCTCGTGCGGGCCCTGGTCGCCACCGGCCAGCGCTCCATGACCTGCTACCTGTTGCAGTCGGTGGGCTGGATCGTGCTGTTCGCGCCCTACGCCCTCGACCTCGGGCCACAGCTGTCCGGGACCGCCGCCGTCCTGCTCGGCGTCGCCGTCTGGTTGGCCACCGTGGTCCTGGCCGACATCATGCGCCGCGTGGGAGTCCGGGGTCCGGCCGAACGCCTCCTGCGCTGGGGAACCTACAGAACCGTACGAGCGGAGCAGCCGGAGGCCGAACCAGTGCGGAGATGACCGCACGCTCGGAAACGTCCGGCGTGACCTGCGCGGACTGGAACATCCGACACCCACTCCGCGCGGCTGGCGGCCTCCGACGGGTGCCGGTGCGGAGAAGGCCGGGAGGCGGGAACGCTCGGCGCGGCCTGCGCGGTGGTGGCCTCGGGCGGGTACCGGTGCGGAGACGACCGGGTGCCGAAGCGCTCGGTGAGACCGGCGGGGCCGCTGCCTACGCTGGCCACCGGCCCGGCGGAAACCTCATCGCCGACCGGATACGTCATCCGCGATGATGGTCGCCATGTCCATCTCCGCACATGACGACGCGACCTTCCTGTCCGCCACCGCCGACCGGCTCGCCGCCCTTCCGGCCGTCGAGGCGGTCACCCTCGGCGGTTCCCGTGCCCAGGGCACCCACCGCCCCGACAGCGACTGGGACCTGGCGGTCTACTACCGGGGCGAGTTCGACCCGCAGGCGCTGCGGGACCTCGGCTGGGAGGGGGAGGTGTCGGAGGTCGGCGGCTGGGGAGGCGGTGTCTTCAACGGCGGCGCCTGGCTTCGGATCGACGGCCGGGCGGTGGACGTGCACTACCGCGACCTGGACGTGGTCGAGCACCAGATCGCCGAAGCGCGGCAGGGACGCTTCCGGGTGGAACCGCTCATGTTCCACCTGGCGGGTATCCCCACCTACCTGGTCGTCGCCGAACTCGCCATCGGCCAGGTCCTCGTCGGGGACCTGCCCCGGCCCGACTACCCCGAGGCGCTGCGCAGGAGCGCACCGCCCGTCTGGCGGGGCACGGCCGCGGCCACCCTGTCCTACGCCCAGCACAACCACGCCCCCTACGGCCGGGTCGCCCAGACCGCGGGCCTTCTCGCCCAGGCCGCCTCGCAGGCCGCGCACGCGGTCCTGGCCGAGCGCGGGGTCTGGGTCACCAACGACAAGGCACTGCTGTCCATGGCGGAACTGGAGGAGATCGACTTCGTGGTCGCCGGAATGACCGCCGACCCCCAGGACCTGAGTTCGGCGGTCGCCGAGGCCGGACGGATTCTCGCCACGGCCTGAGTCCTCGCGCTGCGGGCCGGATCCGCGCCCAGAGCGCCTGCGGCCCGGGACCCGGGGCCAGGGGAGTGGTCCGGGCTCGGACCGACCACGGGTTCCAGGCTCGGGCCGGGGGAGTGCGCCGCCGCGCCGTGGCCCGGGATCCGGGCCACGGCGCGGCGGCGCCCCGGGCAGCCGGTTCTGACCTACCAGGTCATGTTGACGACCCCGCTGAGCGTGGCGTACTCCGCCCGCTGGAAGGCCCGTGCCATCGGAACGTTGCCCAGGTCGGTGGCGGCGCGGATACGGTCCGCCCCCTCCTGGGCCAGGACGCGGGTGCCCTCGGCGAGGACCTCGTCGATGTACCCGTTGCCGCGGTGCTCGGGCAGCACCGCGATGTAGCCGATGATCGGGTGGTAGTCGTTGCGGGCGGGCAGCACGAAGCCGACCGGCTCGCCGTCCGGAAGCGTCGCGATCCGCCACCAGGAGCGCGGCGTCGTGTACCGGGCGAACTCCTCGTTCCAGCTGTCGGCGGCCACCTGCTCCGCCGTGGTGTGTGCGAGATCGGCGCGGTCGTGGGCGTCCAGCGTGCCTTCCAGGGTCCGGACCATCAGGCCGAGGATCTCCTCCTCGTCCCGGACCGGCCGGAACCGGAGGCGGTCGCCCGGCCCCGGCGCCGGGACGTCGGGGGTCCACTCGAAGCGCAGCCGCTCCACCAGGAGCGATCCGCCGGTGCGTTCGACGGCGGCCATGCGCTCCCGTACGGCGCGGCGCCCGTCGGCGTCCTCGCGCCAGTCGGCGGGGACGATGCGCAGGTACTCGGGCGGGGTCCGGCCTTCGGGCAGGGTCGCCGCCGAGGCGGTGCGCAGCAGGTGTTCGAGGATCCCCGTGCGGTCCACGTCCCCGGCGGTGTCGTCCACGTCCAGGACGTCCAGCAGCAGGGGAGAGGTGTCACCGCCCCGGCACCACCAGGAGAGGCGGGCCAGGAGGCGGTCGCCGTCCAGGGCGACCCACATCCACGAGGGGCGTCGGCGCCCCCGGGCGAGGTCGTCGGCGAACTCGAAGTTCAGGGGGTAGGGGAACCGGTTGAAGAGGTCGAGCTCCCCGGATCCGGTGATCGTACGGATGGTCAGGTCATGCACGGTCAAGGCGACACCTTCGGTGCGTGCGCCCGGCCGCTCCGGGGATTCAGCTGTCGAGGCTGCCCCGGGAGGGCGCGAGCGCGGTGGTTGCGGTGAACACGGCTCCGCCTCCTTTCGTCGTCGGGGCCCCGGTTCCGCTGTGGTCGGGGCCGCGACTGTTATAGCCGCCTTCCGACCGGCGGGCAAGCCCTTTTGGTCGCGGGCCGACCGGTGCCGGAACACCCGTGGCCGTCCCCGGTCGGTGGGGCTGCCCACCCCTCAACCGCGGGCCGACCGGCTGTCCGCACCGGGATCACCGGGCTCCTGTCCCTCGGTGGTCGTTCCGTCTTCTCCGGCCTGTCCAGTCCCGCCCGTCTCGTGAGCCCCGTCGGCCTCCCACGCGTCTTCGGTGTCCTGCCAGGCACCGCCGACCGAAGCCGTGTGCCGCGACCGGCGCCAGGAACTGGTCACCGCCAGCGTCAGCGCACCCGCCAGCAGACCCCAGAAGGCCGACCCCACACCGAACAGGGTGAACCCCGACGCCGTGGCCAGGAAGGTCACCACCGCGGCCTCCCGGGAGCGCTCGTCCCCCAGCGCGGACGCCAGCGAACCCCCGATCGTTCCGAGCAGGCCCAGCCCGGCGATCCCCAGGATCAGCGGCGGCGGCAGCGCGGCCAGCAGCGACGCCACCGTCGCCCCGAAGACCCCCACGCACAGGTAGAAGATCCCCGCCCACACCCCGGCCAGGTAGCGGCGCTCGCGATCGGGGTGCGCCTGCGGTCCCGTGCAGATGGCCGCGGTGATCGCGGCCAGGTTCATCCCGAAGCACCCGAACGGCGCCAGTACCAGGTTGGTCGCCCCGGTCCACCCGATCACCGGCGAGATCGGCACCCGGTAGCCGTCGCCCCGCAGTACCGCGACCCCCGGCAGGTTCTGCGAGGCCATGGTCACCACGAACAGCGGCAGCCCCACGCTCACCAACACCTGCCAGGAGAACTCGGGCGCCACGAACACCGGCCGGGCCAGCGACGGGGTCACCCCGCCCAGGTCCAGGGTTCCGCGCAGCGCCGCGGCGACACCGCCCGCGACCAGGGACAGGATGACCGCGTAGCGCGGCAGCCACCGGCGGCTCAGCAGGTACGCCGCGAACATGGTGAACACGACCGCGAAGTCGTCCTCCATGCTCGTGAACAGCCCCATGCCGAACTGGAGTAGCACTCCGGCCAGCAGCCCCGCCGCGAGCGGCACCGGCACGTGGTCCATGACCCTCTCGAACCACCCGGTGACGCCGCTCAGGGTGATCAGCACGGCCGAGAACAGGAACGCCCCCACCGCCTGCGCCATCGTCACCCCGTCCAGCCCCACCGCCAGCAGCGCGGCGCCGGGCGTGGACCAGGCGGTCACGATCGGGGCCCGGTGGCGCAGGGACAGTCCCACACAGGTCACCGCCATCCCCACACCCAGGGCCAGCATCCACGAGGCGGTCTGCTCGGAGGAGGCACCGGCGGCCTCGGCCGCGGTGAACACGATCGCCGCCGAGCTGGTCACCCCGACCAGCACGGCGACCAGACCGGCCGCGACGGCGGGCGCGGGGGCCACGAGGCCGACAAGACGG
This sequence comes from Nocardiopsis sp. CNS-639, assembly GCF_000381685.1. Classification (NCBI taxonomy): domain Bacteria; kingdom Bacillati; phylum Actinomycetota; class Actinomycetes; order Streptosporangiales; family Nocardiopsidaceae; genus Nocardiopsis; species Nocardiopsis sp. CNS-639. Next base: position 6,285 of record NZ_KB906896.1, on the reverse strand, counting down.
ACGAGGGTTCTCATAGTCCACCATCCTCGCGCGCCACCGGACCCGCGCCGTCGCCCGGGGGAGGGAAAACCGCTGGACCCGGCCGCGGCGCCCGGGGGAGGATGCCGCCATGGGACGCGATTTCGACGCACTCGTCGCCGAGGCCGACGCGGAGCCGACGCACGGCTGGGACTTCTCCTGGCTGGAGGGCCGGGCCACGGAACAGCGCCCCTCCTGGGGCTACCAGCGCACCATGGCCGGGTACATGGCCCGCGCGAGCGCCGCGCTCGACATCCAGACCGGCGGCGGCGAGGTGCTGGCGGGGATCCCCGAACGCCCGCCCCTGACCGCGGCGACGGAGTCCTGGCCGCCCAACATCGCCGAGGCCACCCGGCTGCTCCATCCGCTGGGGGTCGTGGTCGTCGCCGACGAGGACGAGCCGCCGCTGCCCTTCGCGGACGGTGCCTTCGACCTGGTGGTCTCCCGCCATCCGGTGACCGTGTGGTGGGAGGAGATCGCCCGGGTCCTGGCACCGGGCGGAACCTACCTGTCCCAGCAGGTGGGCCCGGCGAGCGTCTTCGAGGTCGTGGAGTTCTTCCTGGGGCCGCAGCCCGAGGAGACACGCGCCTCCCGCCACCCGGACCAGGCGCGCGAGGGGGCGCGGGCGGCCGGGCTGGAGGTGACCGATCTGCGCGTGGAGCGGCTGCGCACGGAGTTCTTCGACGTCGGCGCGGTCGTGTACTTCCTGCGCAAGGTGGTCTGGATGGTGCCCGGGTTCACCGTGGAGGCCTACCGGGACCGGCTCCGGGACATGCACGAGCATATCGAGCGCGAGGGGTCGTTCAGGGCCACCACGACCCGCTTCCTCATCGAGGCCCGCAAGCCCCGCTGACCCGTCCGGGCCGCGGGGCGCGGGCACCCGCCTCCGGCGGTCAGGAGCGGGCCGAGACCCGCTGGACGACCTCGAAGCCCCAGATCTCGCTGTTGGTCGCGGCCGGGCCGCCGTGGCCGTGCCCGTGACCCCGGCCGTGCCCGGCCGGTGCGCCCTCCTTCTGGGCGTCCGCGGCGGCCTGGGCGTGCCCCTGGCGGAAGGCCTGGCCGTTCACCCAGTTCTGGAAGTCCTCCTCGGACCGCCACCGGGTGTACACCAGGTACTTGTCGGTGCCCTCGACCGGGCGCAGCAGCTGGAACTCCTCGAACCCCGGCTGGTCCTCCACGAGCCCGGCCCGCTTGGCGAAACGCTCCTCCAGGGTCGCCCCGGCGCCCTCGGGGACGGTCAGGACGTTGAACTTGACGACGCTGCTCACGCGGCACCTCTCTCGGTTGTCTGCGGTTCTCCCGCCCAACCTAGGACAACCTCCGCCGACGCCCGCGCCGCCCCGCCCCGAACACACCCCTCGACCGGCCGACCCGCGTCCCCGCCCGCCCCGTGCTCCCGACCGCCCGCACGGCCGCACGCGGTGACCGTCCCCGGCCGGCGAGTGGAGGACAGCCGATGACCTCCACCCCTCCTAGGGTCGCGTCCATGACCGCGCTCGACCGCCGCGCCCTCAACCGGGCGACCCTGTCCCGCCAACTGCTCCTCGGCCGGACCGCCGACCACACCGCCGCCGAGGTCGTCCACCACCTCGTCGGACTCCAGGCGCAGGACCCCGAGCCTCCCTACGTGGGCCTGTGGTCCCGTGTCCGGGACTTTCGGATCGACGACCTCACCGGGCTACTGCACAGCCGCGAGGTCGTGCGCGCCACCCTCCTGAGAGGCACCCAGCACCTGGTCACCGCCGCCGACTACCTGTGGCTGCGTCCGACCCTGCACCCCATGCTGACCCGCTGGCAGAAGGGAGCCTTCGGCCGGGACCTGCCCGGTGTCGAACCCGCCGAGCTGGCCGCCGCCGCACGCGCGCTCCTCGCCGACGGCGGACTCCCCCGCCCCGACCTGGGCCGGGCCCTGGCCGAGCGCTGGCCCGGACGCGCCCCCGTCTCCCTGGCCCGTTCGGTCCAGGGGCTCCTGCCCGTCCTGCACCCGCCGCCCGACGGCACGTGGGGACGGCGCGGCGCCACACCCTTCACCCTCGCCGAGGAGTGGCTCGGCGCGCCGCTGGTCGCCGAGCCCTCCCCGGACACCCTCGTGCTGCGCTACCTCGCCGCGTTCGGTCCGGCCACCGCCAGGGACGTCCAGGCCTGGAGCGGGATGACCCGCATGCGCGCGGTCGTGGAGGGCCTGCGGCCGCGGCTGCGGGTCCTGCACGACCCGGACGGCCGCGAGCTGTTCGACCTGCCCGACGCGCCCCGCCCCGACCCCGACACGCCCGCGCCGGTCCGCTTCCTGGCGCTGCTCGACAACGTGCTGGTCTCCTACGACGACCGCTCCCGTGTCGTCGCCGACCACCAGCGCCCCCACATCGTGGTCGAGGCGCCGTTGACCGTGGACGGGTTCGTGCGCGGACTGTGGCGGATCGAGCGGACCCGGCGCGGAGGCCCCGCCGTACTGGACGTGCGGCTGTTCGCACCGCTCACCCCGGCCGAGGAGGAGGCGGTCACCGAGGAGGGCGCACGGCTGCTCCGTTTCGCGGCGGCCGACTCCGAGGGCCACGACATCCGCCTGCGCCCCCTGGAACCGTGAACCGGCCGGGGCGTCGGGCCCCGACCGCCCGGCGCCGCCGGGGGCCGCCGCTTCGACGGGTGCGGCGGTCCCCGGCGGGCGCCCGGACCTCAGCCGAACACGACCCGGCCGGTCTCGTCCACACGCCAGCCCGGGTTGTGCGCGATCTCCCACACCACGCCGTTGGGGTCCCGCACGTGGGCGTGGAAGACCCCGCCGAACTCACCCGGCTGCGGGGCCTTGAGCACCCGCGCGCCCGCCCGCGCCATGGCCTCCACGGTCCGCTCGACCTCCTCGGGGCCGTCGACGTTGTGCGACAGCGTCAGCCCCGACACGCCGGTCGTGCCGGGCGGTCGCCCCAGGTCGCGGTCGAACTTCTCCGCGTCGAACAGGCCCAGGACCTGCCCCGGCGCGACCTGGAAGAAGACGATCTCCCCGGGGACGTCCGCGAGCGGTTCCCAGCCGAGCCCGTCCCGGTAGAACGCGCGGGCGGCGTCCAGGTCGGCCGTGGCCAGAGTGATGAAGTGAACCTGTTGTTTCACGGCGGCTCCGTCGCTGTACCCCGCCCCGAAAGGGCCCGGGGCGGGCGGTGTCCTGTGGTCGGGACAACCTATCCGGGACCGGGGACACGCCACCGGAACCCCTCGGGCGCGGCGGGTCCGCGCGGGCCCGGGCCCCGGGGACGCCCAGGACACCGGACCCCAGGCGCCGGTTGGGCGGGGTCTCGACCACCCCGGCCGGCAAGCCCGGGACGCCAGGCTTGCCGGGAAGCCCAGGACACCCGGGCCCCAGGGCCGCCCGGGCGCACCCGCGGCTACAGCCCGTGCCTGCGGGCGACCATGCGCAGGACGAGCGAGCGCGGGAACAGCCGCCGCAGCGCGAAGACCACCGGGGCGTTGCTGCCCACCGCGTAGAACGGCCGGGGCGGGTCCGCCTCGACGGCGCGCACGATGGTCCGGGCCACCGCCCCCGGCGTGATCCCCGACGCCTCGTTGGCGTTGAGCGCCCTGAGCATGGTGCGGTACTCGGCCGCGAACGGCGACCCCTCCCGCAGGTACTGGGTCCGCCGCTCGCTGATGCCGGTGTTGATCGACCCCGGCTCGACCGTGGCCACCCCCACCCCGTACGGGGACATCTCTCGGCGCAGCGCGTTCGCGAACCCCTTGAGCGCCGCCTTGGAGGCCACATAGGAGGACCGGTAGGCCAGCGGGAAGCTCGCCAGCATCGAACCCACCATCACCACGCGCCCGTACCCTCGGGCGCGCATTCCCGGCAGCAGCAGCTGGGTGAGCCGCACCGCGCCGAACACGTTGATCCGGAACAACCGCTCCACCGCCTCCGGCGGCAGTTCCTCGAAGGGCCCGCTCTGGCTCTCCCCGGCGTTGTTGACCAGCACGTCCACGTCACCCGCGGCGGCCGCGCACGCCTCGACCGACGCCCCGTCGGCCAGGTCCAGGGCCAGGTACTCCACGCCCGGAACCGGCTCGGCCACCGCCCCGGGGTCGCGGCTGGTCCCGTACACGCGGTAGCCGCGGCGGACCAGCTCGGCGGCCACGGCGGCGCCGATCCCCGACGACGCGCCCGTGACGAGCGCGGTCCGCGGGACGGTGGGACTGTTCATGGCGGTCCTTCCGGAGGGAGGCTGAGGGGGGGAGGGAGGCCGCGCTCGCGCCGCGCGTGGAAGCGATGATCGCACGCCCGCGCGCGCCGACCGCACCCCGCCCCGGGGCCCGTCGACCGCCCGGCTCAGTCCCAGCGGTGCGGGTCGAACAGGTCCACGGCCAGGTCCGTGCGCCCGTGCCGGGCCAGGTCGGCCAGCGCCTCCCCGACCGCGGAGGCGAACTTGTAGCCGTGCCCCGAGAAGCCGCCCGCCAGCACCAGTCCGGGCAGTTCGCGGCGCTGCCCGATGACGAAGTGCTCGTCCCGCGTCATCGTGTACATGCACGACGCCATCCGCTCGGGCAGCGGGGCCACACCGTTCAGTCCGGCGGCCAGCCGTCCCAGCCGCCGCGCGTCGGCGGCGTCGGGCTCCCGCGGCCCCGCGTCGGGGTCGACCGGTTCGCCCCACTGGGCGCCCTCGCCCCTGTTCCCCGGAGCCTCGGCGTGCACACCGATCTTGACGGTCCGGCCGCCGTCCATGCTGGGGAACCCGTACCACGTGCAGTCGTCCTCGTCCCGGGCGAACACCGGTCCGTGCGCGTGCGGGGACGGGTCCCGCGTGGTGCGGAACCAGCCCAGCACCCGCCGCTCCACCCGCAGGCCGCCGCCCAGCTCCGCCACCTCGGGCACCAGCCGCGGCAGCCAGGACCCGGCGGTCACGACCACCCGGCGGGCCCGGATCACGGTGTCCCCGACCACCACACGGGGGCGGTCCGGGTCGGGGACGACGCGGGTCGCCCGGGCGCCGGTGAGCACCCGCGCGCCCGCCTCCCGCGCGAGCCGCACGGCCGCCGTGATCGCGGCCTCGGGCAGGACCACGCCGGCGTCCTCCTCGAAGACGCCCACCTCACCCGGGCGCAGCACGTGCTGGGGGAAGCGCTCGGCGACCTGGTCGCGGGAGAGCACCTGGTGGGGGAGGCCGTGGTGTTCGGCGGCGGCGACCGACCCGGTGACGGCGGGGCTGTCCGGTGCGCCGAGCATCAGGGCGCCGGTGCGCACCACGAGCCGGGTTCCGGAGGCCTCCTCCAGCTCCGACCACGCGCGCCAGGCCGACCGCACGAACGGCACGTAGGCGGCGCCCTCCATGTAGGCGGTGCGGATGATGCGGGACTCGCCGTGGCTGGAGCCCCGGTCGTGCCCGGGCGTGAACTGCTCGACCCCGATCACGTCCACACCGCGCCGGGCCAGGCGCCACAGGGCCTGCGCCCCCATGGCTCCCAGTCCGACCACGACGGTGTCGGTCTCCAACGGTGCCGCCACGCGTTTCCCCCAGGTCCGGTGTCCGGGGCTCCGCCGCCCGGAGCCCCGTCCCATGATCCCAGGGCCCGCGCATGGCGGGCGCCCGCCCACCCCCAGGGGTGGACGGGCGCCCCGTCTCGGAAGGGAGCCGAGATCCGGGAGTTGCTACTGGATGGGCGGGTAGGCGTTGGCCAAAAGCTCCTGGAACTGCGCGGAGAACCAGTGCCCCGAGATCGGCGCGTCGGGCAGCGCACCACTCATGTTGTAGTTGTTGCGCGGGTTGCCCTCATAGGTCGGGTCGCACATCCGGTCGAACCCCTTGCCCTCGGGGTTCTCGATGAACTCACTGGACCCGTCGGACTCACCCGGCGGCTTCATCCACACATAGGCGTCGATCCCCGCCTCTGGAGCGGCCTGGGGGCGCTCACCCAGCCCCGCACCGGACTGGTTGCACCAGTTCCCGGCCTGGAGACGGCGGTCGTAGCGGCCCCCGTCCACGTAGGCGTTCACATCCGTGCTCGGCCCCGGCCCGTCCGGACGGTCCGGTCCACCCCACCCGTTACGGGAGGTGTCGATGAGCATCCCGATCCCCGAATCGAACCCCTGGCCCACCAGCTCCTCACGCAACGCCTGGGCGAAGGACAGCTCGTCGGTGAACTGGTTCCAGTCCACCCAGTCCGACTGGCGCACCGGCGTGCCCGCGATGGTCTGGTCGATGGAGAAGTTGTCCTCCACCAGAGCCGAGTAGTTCGCGGTGTTGGCGATGAACCCGTGCACATCGGCCGGAGTGGCCCCGGCGGCGTTGG
>NZ_KB906895.1:0-21475 GCF_000381685.1 Nocardiopsis sp. CNS-639 | reverse complement strand
AAGACGTTGGGGTGGAAGACTCCGGCTGAGGCTTTGGAAGAACAGCTAGCCTTGCTACAACAAGCCGGTGTTGCGACCACCGATTGAATCCGGTCAGTCAACGACCTGCGAACTTACCAGCGGCAAGCAGCCGTTTTTCCAACTTCTTGGGAAACAGACAAAGCGGACGAAGCACTCTGCCCTGAAAACACCATGGCCGCAGAATACCGGCCGAGAAGTGCGCCCCTTCTGTTGTCTCCCAGCAGCGACCGCCCTCCCACACCACTTCCGTCAGCGATATCCACCGGAGTCGACAGCGTCGGCGCCGAACACCAGCCCCTTGGCCTGCTGGAACCCCTCCGGCCCATAGCACCCGTACTCGCGGCCGCTCCCTCAGTCCTCGGAACCGGTCGCGCCGCGCTGGTAGGCGGTCGGCTGGCCGGGCCTGGCCACCAGCTCGCGGGCGGCCGCCAGGTTCTGGTCGATCGCGGCCTGCCATCGCCCCGGGTCCCGGCGGCGGCGTTCGCGCGCCAGCGCGAGCCCGGACAGCACCGGGCCCAGCCACGCGTCGGCGATCGGGGCCGGAGGGATCCGCAGGTCCTGGCACGCTCCGTCGCCGTGGATCCGGCGGGCGATCGCGTTCAGCGCCGGTCGGGCCAGCTCGCCGGGAACCTTGAGCATCGCGTGCAGCGCGGAGGTCGCCGAGGCCAGCGTCGCGTCCGCCAGCACGGCCGACTCCTCCGTGGCCGGTCCGGTCACGGCCTGGAACACGGCGTCCAGGCGTGCGGCGGCCTCGTTGCCCGTGATCCCCTCGACCAGGCGCGCGTCGATCCCCAGCAGGTGGGCGACGTACCACCAGTAGCGGTACAGGTCGGCCTGCTCGCGGCTGCTCAGCCCGAACCCGAGAAGCTCTTCGGCGGTGTAGGCGGTCAGGGTGAAGTCCATCCAGGTCCGCCCCAGATCGACCTGGTTGATCGGGCAGCCGTCCGCCGAGCTGTCGTAGCCGCGGTTCAGCGCGAGCCTTCGCATATGCGCGTGCAGCATCCGCACCTCCAGGGTCGCCACGTAGCCCGGCTGTCCGACGCGGAGGCTGCCGGGCAGCATGGTCCGGGTGAGCCACGCCCCGGTCTCCTGGATGCGCCGCTGCGCGGATTCGACCAGCCGTCCCGTCGTGGTCAGCACCTTGGAGATCGACGGCGACTCGTAGACCCGGATCAGGGAGCCCGCGTTGAGCGCGATGATGTGCACCGGCGGCGGCGAGGTGTAGAACGGCATGGGGCCCTGGTCGAGCAGGGCGTCGTCCACGTAGTCGGGCGGGCTCTCGGTCTGCCGCAGCAGCGCCGCCAGTGCCGGAGGCGGGTCGGCGAGGGAGGCCAGGCCCTCCCGGATGCCCTTGTCCACCACCGGCCTGGCCTGTTGCATCCCGATCTCGTGCATCTCGGCGACGACCGCGTCGGCTAGCACGTCACCGGTGGTCAGCGCCCACTGCATCAGGTCGGCTCGGGCCCGGCCGAACTGGGCCAGGACGGTCGACCGCCCCGCCCTCCGCGTCGGCCACGGGTTCTGCTCGGTCATGCTCTCTCCTTGGCGGTCTGGTGTTGGCAGTCGGGTGTCGGCCGTCCGCCCGGGCCGGGTGGTGTGCCCACGGGTCCTGACCCGGGCGGACGGGACGGGACCGTGCTCCCCGGGCCCGCGACGGCCCGGTGGTGTACCGCTCTCGGACCGGTCAGCCGTGGGCCTCGGCCCGCGGCCTGTCCTGGGAGCCGTGGGCGTCGCCGCTCCCGGCGATGTCGCTCAGCACCTCGGAGGCGGCGAGTTCGTCGCGGGCGGCGAGGCGGTCGAAGCCGTTGACGGCCGGGTAGACGTAGCGGCCCAGGGTCGCGATGAGGACCGCGCCGACGACGAGGACGCCCATCAGGACGGGGATGACGGGGTCGTAGGAGCCCAGCAGGTCGTACCCCAGCCCGAGGAGCAGCGGCCCCAGCGCGCTGCCCAGGAGGAACGCGGCCTGGACCAGGCCCAGGATGCGGCCGAAGTAGCGCGTGCCCAGGTAGCGGGTGATGAGCAGGGCGAGCAGGTCGCCCTCGATGCCGAAGGCGACGCCGATGAAGGCGACCGCGACGACCGCGACACCGAACGGCGGCTCCAGGAAGAACATGCCAATGATGGGGGCGATCATCACGATCGGACCGATGACGCCCGCGTGCACGCGGTCGAGGATGAGGCCGCCCGCCACCCGGCCCACCAGCGAGGCGAGGCCGAAGACGACCAGCAGGGTGGCGGCCTGGTCGGCGCTCAGCCCGCGGTCGGTCATCATCGGCACGAGGTGGACCTGGAGGCCGTAGACGACGACCCCGACCAGGCCCAGCCCGAGCGCGATGCCCCAGAACTGCCGGGTGCGGACCGCCTCGCCGACCGTCAGGCCGGGGAGTTCGAGGCTGACCTCGCGGCCCTCCACCCGGGCCTCCTGGACGAGCCGTCCGCGCACGTGCCGTTCGGCGCGGGCGCGCACGAACAGGGTGACCATCGTGACCGACACCAGGACCGAGATCAGCGCCATGAGGCCGTAGGCCGTCCGCCATCCGAAGCCTTCGATGAGCGCTCCGGCCAGCAGCGGGGCCAGGGCCGAGCCCAGCCCGATGATGCCCGTCACCACTCCGACGGCGAGGGCGCGGTTGTTGTCGAACCAGCTCACCACCGCCCTGGTGGCGGGCACGGCCGTCCCGGCCCCGAAGAAGCCCACGAAGAAGCACGGGACGAGGTAGACCCACTCGACCGGCGGCACCAGTCCGATCAGCGCCATGGAGGCCGCGAACAGCACGAACCCCGGCACGAGGATGTACCGCGCGGCGAAGCGGTCCACGAGCTGGGCGACGATGACCAGGCCGATCGCCATCCCGACCGCCGCGACCGAGAAGGCCCCGGTGACGGTCGTGCGGCTGAAGCCGGTGTCCTCCACGATCGGCAGTACGAACAGGCCGATGGTGGCCAGGTACATCTGGGGGCCGACGGCGTTGGCGGTGCCGCTGCCGACGAGCACCCACCAGGGGCTCCTGGGTCTCGGTGTGCGGGGGGCGGCTGTACTCATGCGGTCTCCGTGGGTCGTGGGGCGGTCGGGCAGGCAGTGGCGGTCAAACGGCGGTGATCAGACGGCCGCGGGGAAGGAGACCCTGGTCAGGTCCTCGGAGACCTGCCAGACGCGCGCGGCTTCCCGCGCGCTGCGCAGCGGCGGGTACAGCCGCTGCTCGGACGGCGGGCCGCCCAGCCTCCCGAATCCGCTGGGGCTGTAGAGCGCGCCCGGTTTGGCGGCCGGGTCGGTCGCGGCCATGAGCGCGGGCAGCTTGGACGTTTCGAGGGTGCCCAGCAGGATCCCGCGGGCCGACAGGGCCCGGATCCGGCGGATGTGGGGGGTGTCCTCGCCGCGGCCGATCTCGGGGCGGGCGGCCAGAAGGCTGGTCGGGGCCACACCGGGGTGGGAGAGGTTGCTGGTGATGCCCCACCCGTGGGCCGTGCTGCGGCGATCCAGTTCGAGGCCGAAGAGCCCGAACGCGATCTTGGACTGGCTGTAGGCGCGCATCCCGTTGTAGGAGCGCTCCCAGTTCAGGTCCTCCCAGTTGATGGAGCCGCGGCGCGCGGCGACGCTGATCTGCGAGGTCACCCGCGCCCGGCCCGCGCGCAGCAGCGGGAGGATGTGGCCCACGAGGGCGAAGTGGCCGAGGTGGTTGGTGGCGAACTGGAGTTCGTGGCCGTCGGTGGTGGTCTGCTGGTTCGGGGGCCTCATCACGCCCGCGTTGTTGATGAGGATGTGGATCGGCAGGCCCTCCCCGCGCAGGGTGTCGCCGAGGGCGGCGACCGAGGCGAGTGAGGACAGGTCGAGGCTGCGCAGCGAGACGTTCGCGCGGGGCACCGTCCGCCGGATCGCGGCGACCGCGTTCTCGCCCTTGCGCGTGTTGCGGACGGGCATGATCACCTCGGCGCCCGCGGCGGCCAGCCGCCTGGCCATGGCCAGGCCCATCCCGTCGCTGGCGCCGGTGACGAGCGCGCGCTTCCCGGTCAGGTCGGGCACGGTGATGTCGATGGTTCGACGTGGCATGGTCGTTCTCCCTCATGTCGTGGCTGGGGGTGCGCCGCCGGGTCGGTCCGGCGGCCCCGGTCCGCGCGGGTGCTCCTTGAGCGGGTGCTCCTGGTGCGGATGCTCCCGGAGCGGACGGCCGCGTCACCGGCGAAGGCGTCGGTGGCGTTCGCCCGCGACCGCTCCGGGGCGGTGGGTGGGGGCACGTCGGGGCGGTGGACGAGCACGCGTCCGCTCGCCTTCCGGGGTCCCGCTCGGGCCCTGGTACCGATCCTGGGCGCACGGCGCGGACCTATCCAGGACCTGCCGATCACAGGCTCGCCGGGCCTCCTCTCGGCGGATCGACGCGCCCGAGGAGCACCCGTTCCCGACCCGGACGTACGCCACGGGGTCTCCAGCGCCCTGACCGGCGAGGGGATCGACCAAGAGGCGGACTCCATGTGTCGCGAGCGGCCGTGGGCCGGAGTTCCCGACCGGAGGCGAACCGCAACTGTCGGGTCGCTCCCCCGGAGTGCTCCCTAACGTGGCCGGTGAACGAGAGGGGAACCGGTTCATGCTGACCGATCACGACATCAGGGCCTTCGTCGAGGACGGGTTCGTCGCCCTGCGCGGGGCGTTTCCGCGCGAACTCGCCGACCGGGGCCGGGAGCGGCTGTGGGCCGACCTCGGCTGCGAGCCCGACGATCCCGCCACCTGGACCCGGCCGGTCGTCCGCCTCGGCGGCTACCACGACCCGCCGTTCCGGGAGGCCGCCACCACCCCCGCGCTGCACGAGGCGTTCGACCAGTTGGTGGGCGAGGGCCGTTGGCAGCGCCCGGGCGGGCTCGGCACCTTCCCCGTGCGCTTCCCCAGCGACGAGGACCCCGGGGACGCCGGCTGGCACCTCGACGCGTCGTTCGCCGGTGCCCGGGGGGAGCCCCGCGTCAACCTCCGCTCACGCGGGCGCGCCCTGCTGATGCTCTTCCTGTTCTCCGACGTCGGCCCTGACGACGCGCCCACCCGCATCCGGGTGGGCTCGCACCGCGACGTGCCGCCCCTGCTGGCCGACGCCGGTGACGGTGGCCGCGAGTTCATGGACCTGTGCGGCGCCGCCGTCCCGGCCAGCGAGGGCCGCCCCGAGGCGCTGGCCACCGGCGCGGCCGGGGACGTCTTCCTGTGCCACCCGTTCCTCGTGCACGCCGCCCAGCCGCACCGGGGCGCCGCCCCGCGCTTCATGGCCCAGCCGCCGCTGCTGCCCGTGGGGGAACTCGACCTCGACGCGCGGCGGCCCACCCCGGTCGAACGCCCGGTCATCGAGGCGCTACGCGCGGGCTGACCCGCGCCGGGGCCGCACGGTGGTCCCTGCCGTCACGCACCGGCGAGCGACGGCGGCGCCTCCAGGACGAAGAAGAGGAAGCCGATCCTGGTCGACAGGGCATGGAACTCGTCGGGGAACAGCTCACGGGCGGCCGGATCGGGCTTCGGCTCGCTGATGGCGCACAGGCGGAACCCGGCGGCGGTGAAGGCGTCGGTCATCGCGTGCAGCGGCCTGCGCCAGAACCTCAGCGGAACGGTCCGCCCGCCGAACGCGAACTCGGCACTGTAGCTGGTGGTCGCGAAGTAGTCGGGCCGGGGGTCCTGGATCGCGTAGTCCGTGAACGGGTGCTGCACCGACGCGATCAGCCGACCGCCGGGCCTGAGCACGCGCCGGAACTCGGCCAGCGTCGGACCCCAGTCCTCCAGGTAGTGCAGCACCAGCGACGCGACCACGTCGTCGAACGCGCCGTCGGCGAACGGGAGGGGATCGCTCAGGTCGGCCACGCGCAGGTCCACGTCGTCCCCGAGCCTGCGCCTGGCCAACGCCAGCATTCCGGCGCTGGCGTCGATGCCGGTGACGTCGGCGCCCCGGTCGCGCAGGGCGGCGGACAGGGGGCCCGCGCCGCAGCCCGCGTCCAGGATGCTGCGGCCGGTCACGTCCCCGGCCAGGGCCAGCATCGCGGGACGTTCGTAGTAGGCGTTCTGGATGTTGTTCTCGTTGTCCGCCGCGTACGCCTCGGCGAAGCCGTCGTAGTCGTTCGTCCGGGCCGGATCCGCGGCCCGGGCGGGGGTGTGGGGTACATCGGTGACTCGGTCCATCGCTGGAGCCTAGTGTGCGCACGGCCCGCCGGGCGGCCCCGTCACGGTCCGGATGGGACGGAAGGGGCCGCCGCGTCAGGAATCGCGGTACGTGCGCCCCGCGCTCTTCGAGCACCGGGCGGAGACGCTCCGGCCGCGATGGCCGGGCGCGCCCCCGCCCGGATGTGTCCGGCGGGCGCTCGGCCCCGTCCGGGGATCAGCAGCTCAGGTTAGATCCGGTGGTGGTGCCGAGGATCTGGGTGAACTGCGTGAACTTGTTGATCCGGCTCTGGACCTGCGCCGGGTTGCCCCCGTTGCACTCGATCGAGCCGTTGATCGCACGGATCGTCTCGCCGAAGCCGTGTCCGTTGACGATGGCGTTGTGCGGCGTGATCGTGCCGGGTCCGGACTGGGTGTTCCAGTACCAGAGGCCGGTCCGCCAGGCGACCGAGGCGTTCTGCTCGACCAGGTAGGGGTTGTTCAGCAGGTCGATGCCGAGGGCGTCGCCAGCGGCCTTGTAGTTGTAGTTCCAGCTGAGCTGGATCGGGCCGCGCCCGTAGTAGGCGGCCTGACCGGCCGGGCAGCCGAAGGGCTGGTTCCAGTCGCAGTAGTGCGGGTAGTTGGCCTCGTTGGTCTCCCTGATGTGCACCAGCCCGCCGGTCTCGTGGCTGACGTTGGCCAGGAAGGCGGCCGCCTCGCGCTTCCTCACCTCGGTGCTGCCGGTGTTGGCGAAGGCCGGGTAGGAGCTGAGGGCGGCGGTGAGGCCGCTGTAGGTGTAGAAGGGGTTCCGGTTCGGGAACATCTGGTTGAACTGGGCCTCGGTGACGACGAACCCGCTGGGGCCGGGCTCCTCACCGCCGCCGTCGGTGCCGCAGGGGCCCTGGTCGGTCCAGACCTCGGAGGTGCCGGGACGCTCGTTCTGCGTCCACCACCTGGCGGTGTAGTTGCGGCCGTCGTAGGAGACCTGCCCACCGCCGGTGTAGACGGCGGAGGAGTTCCAGGCCGGCGCGCAGGTGGCGGCGGCCTGCGCGACGGTCACGGGGAGGACGACGAGCACAGCCGCGAGCGCGCCGAGCGCGGCCAGCTTGCTCAGGAGACGACGGATCACGTGTTCACACTCCTAGGGTGCGGCGCGACGTCCGACCGCGCGCCGCTGGGGGTGCCGTCACCAAAGCAAGGGTGGTCTAGACCTGTCAAGACCAGTAACACGGATCGTGAGGACAAGGTGACGGAAAGCCGGAGGCGGTGACCCGGCGACGGACCCCTCACCGGGCCGCCGACAGTGTCGGGCGGTCCGCCTCGGCGTACGCGGAAGCTCGACGCGTTCCCACGGAGGATCGTGTTCGTTTTCCAGGGACACCGGTCGAGTCGCGATCCATGCTGGAACCCATGAACGACACGCCTGCCCTCCACCCCGTCAGCGCGGCCCGGACCCTGGTGTCGGCCGCCGCCGTCCTGGCGGTCGGCGCCTGCTCCCCCTCCACACCGCAGGAGGAACAGCGCCCCGCCGCCAGCGAGCCGACGCCTTCAGCCAGCGCAAGTGCCAGTGCCGATGCCGGCACCGGTGCCAGCGAGTCCTCCTCCCGGGTCACCGGCCTGGACCCCGAAGGCACCACCCAGGCCCAGATCACCGAAGGACTCACCGTGGCCGTAGAGGACTTCGAGCGCACCCGGGACGCCCAGGGGGAACCGGCGCTGACCTTCGACCTCACGCTCGCCAACGCCACCGGCCAGACCTTCGACGCGACCCGCGTCGCCGTGTTCGCCTTCCACGGCCCCGACACCCGGGAGGCGCCTCCGATCATCCTGGAGTTCGACGAGAACGGGTCCGGGCGCTCGGCCCACTTCGACGAACCGCTTCCCGACGGTGAGGAGGCGACGCTCACCTACGGGTTCAACGTGGACCCCGACCACGAGCAGGTGCTGATCGCGGTCGAGCCCGAAGGGGACGACGCGGTGTTCTTCAGCGGCGCCGTCCCCCTTTGATGGGGGGGTTGGCCGTACCGCGCTCCCGACGGAGGCCGGGAGGGACGATGTTTACCCGCCGCCGGACGGGTAGACAGGTTGGTGTGCACTCGCGCGCTCCTCGGGCCGCGGGGACGGCCTCCACGGCCGTACAGCCCGGGATGACGCGGCGCGGGTGCCGGGCCGGCGCCTCTCGGGGGTGAGCGCGCACGGCCCGCGCCGGACCGGCGGTTCGGGGGATCCGCGACGGTCCGGCGAGACGCGGGAGCCCCCGCGCGACACCTCGTCGCGCGGGGGCTTTTCCCTTGGCCCCGGACGGACTCAGGCGCCCACCGGGCAGAGTGACCCGTCGGATGGCGGGCCGTCCCCGCCCGGGGGAAACACCCTTTCCCTCCTGTTCCCTCCTGCCGCCGGGCTCACCGTGGCCGCAGGAGGTCGCGCTCCCTCCCCGGTGCCGTCGGACACCGTCGGACCGAAGACCTGGTCGTCGTCGCAGGCGGTCTTCCACACCACTCCGGTGGTGTCGGTGATCGAGGCAGGCAGGTCCTCGTCATCACGGGAACCACTATGCTACTCATCGTGATTATTCAGATCCCCTCGGTGTTCGTGGGAGTGCGGGCTCAGACGGACCCCTTCGCCGCACACGGTTCTCGGAGGCGAGGGCTCCCTCCCCAGGCCACCGAGGAGGAACGGCGATGAGCGGTTACACGAGGACGGGTCCCCCGCTGATCGCGGAGCGGGGCGCCAACACCGGCCTGGCGCGCGCCTTCGAGGTCTGCCGCAGGATCCACACGGCCGCGGACCACGTCTCCCCCCGGGTCGTCGATCTGCTGCCCGCCCACAAGCGCCCCTACGCGCACGCACTGGCCGCCTTCGGGATATGGGCCGATCGGCTGGCCGACGAGGGGGAGGTCTCCGAGCGCGGACCGGCCCTGGCCCGGTTCCGCGCGGAGATCCTGACCGCGCTGGCCGACGGACCCGGCGCGCCCGTTCGCCTGCCGCCGGTCCAGCGCGCCGTGGTCCACACGGTGCGGGCGTGGGACATGCCCGTGCCGGTTCTGGAGGAGCTTCTCACCACACTCGAACAGGACAGCCGCCGACCGCCCGACTTTCCCGGCTTCGCCGACCTGCGCCGCTACCTGCGCGGTATGAGCGGCACCGTCGCGGAGCTGTTCGGCACCGTGTTGGAGCCGGTCCGGGAGGACACCCCGGAACTCATGTCGCTGCTGGGCGAGGTCTTCCAGTACATCGACATCCTCAACGACCTGCCCGAAGACCTCGAACAGGGCCGCTGTTACCTGCCCCGCCAGGACCTGGAGCGGTTCGGCCTGGACGCGGACGGCCTGATCGGCGCGCTCGGCACGGATGCCTGTCGGGAACTGATCGCCCTGCAGGTGCGACGGGCGCGCGGCCTTCTGGAGCGGGGGCAGGAGGTGGTCGATGCCGCGCACCCCTCCAGCCGCCCCTTCCTCGCCTCCATGCTGGCCGGGCTGCGAACGGGCCTGGACGAGTGCGAGTACCTCCCTGCGGTCCGGCCGGACGCCCCACCGCGAACAGCCGTTCCCGCCCGGTTGTCACAGACCAGGAAGACACCCGTCGAGGTCCTGCCGGTCGCCTCGGGGACGCGGCAACGGCAGCCGCCCGCCCCGTCGCCTGCACCCGGGGGCCCTCCCGCCGCGGTCCCCGAGCACGTGGCCGTGATCATGGACGGTAACCGGCGCTGGGCCGGGGCACTCGGGCTGGCCGCGGTGGAAGGGCACATGGCCGGGGAGGAGGCGATGTACCGTCTGATGGACGCCGCCGGGGACCTGGGCATCAAGTACGTGACCACCTTCGCCTTCTCCACCGAGAACTGGTCGCGCTCTCCCGAAGAGGTGTCCTCCTTGTTCAAGGTGTTCGCCCGGCGCGTCACGGGGGTTACCGGGCGCCTGCACGCCCGGGGCGTCCGGATGCGCTGGTACGGCCGCCGCACCAGGGTCGAGGCGGCGCTCCGCGAACGGCTGGAGTGGGCCGAGGAGCTGACGTCGGGCAACAGCGGGGTGACGTTCACGTTCTGCCTGGACTACGGAGGCCGCCAGGAGATGGTGGACGCGGTCAAACACGCGGCGGCCGAGGCGCTCTCGGGGCGGCTGGACCCGACGCGCATGGCGGAGTCCGACCTCGCCGGGTACCTCTACGATCCCACCCTGCCCGACGTGGACCTCCTGATCAGGACCGCCGGCGAGCAGCGCACCAGCAACTTCCTGCCCTGGCACACCGCCTACGCCGAACTCGTCTTCGAGGACGCCCTCTGGCCCGACTTCGACCACCCCCACCTGGTGCGCGCCGTCAACACCTACGCGGAACGGCGCAGGAGCTTCGGCGGCACCCTGAGCGAGGAGAGCGCCTGACGCTGCATGCGGTGGGCCTGGGGGGCCGCCCCGGACCATCCCCGCGTGCGCGGGGAGCACGACTACCAAGCACAGTTCGCCGCCCACGGTAAGGGACCATCCCCGCGTGCGCGGGGAGCACAGGCCGTGCCGTGGCTTGCCGGTCTCCCCCGGGGACCATCCCCGCGTGCGCGGGGAGCACCTACTGCAATGCGAGGACTACGCGCGGAGGGTGGGATCACCCCCGCGTGTGCGGGGAGCACCACGTCCAGGCGCTCCTCCAGGGAGTCGACGTACATGCCGGGCCAGGGACCATCCCCGCGCGGGCGGGGAGCACGTCAACGACCTGCGAACTTACCAACGGCAAGCAGCCATTTTTCCAACTTCTTCAGAGACGGACACGCACCCCACCGACCCCAAAACCCCCAAAGAACTCACCTCCCACCAAAGCGCCGCCTCTTCGACGCCTTGCTCCACCCGCTCTTCGGCGGCCTCCGGGTCTCCTCCACCGCCTTCTTCGGACGGTGCATCAGGGTCAACCCCTCGTGGTCCACCGGCTCCCAGTGGTGCTCGAAGGTCTGAAAAGTGAACCCCTGCTCGGAGTCGTCGCTGTACGCCAGCAACGCCCTCCCGTTCCCCGCGTACTCCTTCACCTCCGCCCACAGCGCCTCCCGGATCCGGCGCGACGGGTTGCCGATGAACACCCCCGCCGAGATCTCCATGAGCCACCGGGTCAGGAACCCGCGCAGCCCGGCCGGACAGTTCGTGAGCACGACGACCGTCACCAGACCACCTCGTCGGCGTAGCTGTAACCCGACTCCAGCAGCTCACCCCGGTCGCCCACCAGCCCGACCGTGTCCGCCACGTCGTCGTTCGCACCCTCGCCCGCGCCCTCGGCCCCGACCCCATCTGCCCCATCACCGAGCAGCAGTTTCTTGATATCGCGCACGCACCGCTCCAGCAGCCCCTTCTCATTGATCTGATCCCGCAAGAGCCTGCGCGTCACCCCGTCCACGTCCTCCTCACCCTGCGCCGCCGCGTCGAAGGCCACCGGAATCCCGATCTCCACCTTGTACAGATCGGCCACGTCCATCACGAACCCGCGTTCGTGCCCCGAGTGAACGAACCCCAACCCCGGACTGCACCCGAGCGCGGCCGTCACCGCGTGCGCCACCCCGTAGAAGCACTGCGCCGCCGCGGTGATCGCCTTGTTCGGCGAATCCGAGACGTCGTGGTCCCCCGGCACGTACCGCCGCCCGCGCCAGGTCACACCGGTCCGCGCCGCCTGCTCCCGGTAGCACGCCTTGACCCGGTCGCCCTCCTTGCCCAGCAGCGCCTGACGGCTCAGCGCCTCCACGTCCAGGTCCGGAAAACGCATCCGGTACATCGCCCGCGCCACGTCGAGCCTGCTCCGCCGGTTCGCCCACGCCGTCGCCTGCGCCTCCACCAACCGGGAGGAACGGGTGAGCGCGCGCCCGGCCGCGTAGTAGCGCACCCCGTGCTCCCCCACCCACACCACCGTCGCCCCGCACTCGCCGAGCAGGCTCATCGCCGAGTGGGTCACGTTCGTGCCCGGCCCCAGCAGCAGCGTGCCGATGGTCGCGGACGGCAGGTAGCGCGTCCCGTCCCCGTCCTCGGCGGTGATGGCGTTGGAGTCGCGGTGCACGATGCACCGCTCCAGGTACAGGAAGGACAACCGGTCGCCCACCCTGGTCAGTTCGCGCGGCCCCGAGGTCCTGCGCTTTCCCACGGTCTTCATGCCTCACCCCACCGGAGCCAGGGTCATCAGCCCGCAGCCGTAGGCCTTGGCCCGACCCAGTCCGGCGCACAGCGTGCGGCGCAGCGCGTCGGGGTCGGTGACGGTCAGCCTGCCGTCGAAGGTCGCGGTGACCACGGGAACCCGCATCCGCTTTCCCCGCCGGTCCGGGCGCGGGTCCGCCTTGTCGAAGCCGCGCGCGTCGCGGTCGTGCACGACCAGTTCGTGCTCGTCCTCACCCGGAAGGAGCTGCTGTTCGGCGGGCTTGCGCACGACCTCGAAACCGCACCGCTCCTGGCGCTGGAGCAGCCACCCCGCCTGGTGGCGCGGCGTGACGTGCGCGGTGGGCTTGGTGGGCTCGCCGTCTTTTCGGCGGATGCTGTGCACGGGGTTGGCGGTGAGCCGGAACGCCCACGTCTGCCCGGCCTCCAGCCTCTTCAGGAACCCGGTGTACTCGTGCGTCTGCCACGTGTTCTCCGGGTCGGTCGGCCACCCGGCCTGCTCCACCACGTGGGTCAGGTCGGGCCGGTCCGGGCCCACCACGTACAGGAACACCTCCGCGCGGGCGTTGCGGTCCACCCGCCACAGCACCCGGGGGCCGCCGGTATCGCTGGGCAGCAGGTTCGCGTAGGAGCCCATCACGGCCGCGTGCAGGGCCTGCGGCGAGGACAGCAGCTTCCTCGCTCCGGGGCGGTGGGTGTTGAACCGGAATCGGGTGAGGTACATCAGTTTCCTCCCAGGGCAGCCGTGGGATCGTGGTCGGGAACCGGCCGGCGCCGCGCGAACGGGTTCGGCACGTCCACCGAACCGGAGCGCACCGCGCGCAGGGCGTAGCGCCGGTGCGCCGGATCGAAGCTCAGCGGCAGGTCGCGCAGCGAGTCCGCCCGGCCGTCTCCGGGCGCCGCGTCCACCAGCGTGGTCAGCGTGATCACCGCGCCCCGGCGGCGCCCAGTGCGCCGCTGGTACCAGTCGGCCGCCTGCCAGGGGCGCCCCGCCAGGACGTCCTCGACGCGCCCCTCCTCGGGTTCGCCCAGGTCGAGCGGGCGGGAGGGCGGGCACGAGCGCCTGCCGAGGTAGGGCAGGTAGACGGGTTCGCGGACTGCCCGGTACAGCTCGGCGATCATGTCCCGTTCGCCCTCCACCGCCGCGACGAACACGGCGTCGGACAGGTAGAAGCGCTCCGACACCGGCATGGACGTGCCCGTGTCCAGGTGTTTGGCGGTCTGGTAGTCGCGCACGCGGATTCCGGGCTGGTCCACCCGCACGCCGAAGCGCAGCGCCGCCAGGTCGGACAGGTCTGCGGTGCGGTCCCGGCCCAGGGCGGCGGCGAGCAGCCCGAGCACGCCGCTCTTGGTGGGGGCGTTCTCCGTGCCCCGGCGGGCGAACCGGGAGGCGGAGCCCCAGGCCTGGAGCGGGCCCGCCAGAACCAGGGGCAGGACGCTCAGCGCACTCATGCCCGCGGCGCCTGGCGTTGGGCGACGGCCGCGCCGACCCGCTCGACCAGTTCGGGGAGGGTGACCTCCTCGCCCAGGCCGGAGAGCTTGGCGGTGCGCTCCCCCACCCGCACCACCCAGGTGTCGACGTCGTCGGCCGCACCGAACGCCCGCTCCACCTGCGGCACGTACTCGGCCAGGCGCGCGCTGGCCTGGGCGACGTGCCCCGCGCCCGCCTCCACGGGCTCCTCGAAGGCCCCCACGAAGCTGATCGGGCGCGCGCCGCGCAGCTTGACGACGACCGCGTCGGGCAGGGTGTGGTTGCCGAAGGTGTTGACCTTGCCGGTGGGCATCGACTCCACGAACCCGCGCACGAACGCCTCCACGGCGCGGCGCAGCGGTTCGGTGACCGGCTCGTCCTCGTGCAGCCCCTCCCCCAGGTTCTTCCGCAACAGGTCCACGTCCACGGCGGCGTAGCGGTACAGGGTGGCGGAGTTGAACTCGACGGTGCCGATCATGCCAGCGCCGGTCTCCTCCTCGGGGTTGCGGTCGTCCACGGCCGTGTAGTAGTCGGACTCGTTCTCCACCGCGTGCACGCTGATGGCGTGCGCGACCTGTGCGGCGGCGTCCACGTTGACGTCGGCGCCGTCGGCGACCATACGGCCGAACAGGGCGATGTCCACCGAGTGGCGGGTGTCGGCCACCGCCTTGGCGCGGGCCTTGTTGTCCTTGTCCTTGAGGAAGGCCTTGATGTCCTCGCGGCCCTCCACGGCGAGTTCGGCGAGCCCGTCGCGCTGGCGGGCGCTGAGGAACATCAGGTAGGCGGACTCGGGGGCGGGCTCCTTGGTGCCGTTCTTCTTGGCGGCGTCGGCCTTGCGCTTGGGCACCTCGATCTTGGAGCCGGTGGCGACCTGGACGGTCTCGGCGGCCAGGGCCAGCGCCTCGGCCTCCTCGATCGAGGGGTCGATCTCACGGATGCGGGAGGCGACCAGTTCGGCGACGCGCTTGGTGCGGGTGCCCAGTTCCCGGGGGTCGAGCAGGGCGTCGAAGGCCAGGCGGGTGGCGCGCTTCCAGGCCTGGCTGGAGACCCGGGATCGGCGCACGCCACCGTAGACGGCCGTCTTGGGAGCGCCGGTGTCGTCGCGGTTGATGTTGCTGGGCGGCACGGTCTGCAACACGTGCACGTCGAGAATGGTGCGGCTCATGGTGTTCCTCATCTGGGTACTGAAAAGTGCGGGCTGAAAGGACAACAGGCAGAAGGGGCGGTGCGAGCGGGGCACGCCCGCTTCCCGTCGGCCGGAGCGAGCGTCCACGCGCCGACGGGAAGTCGGCGGACCGGGCCTCGGGGAGCGTCGGCCTCCGGAGCACATCGGGCCTCGGAGAACGTCGGGTTCCGAAGGGCGCCGGGCGCCGGGAGCGACCGCGCCCGAAAGGTGTCGGGACCGGCGGCGTCCCCGGAGTTCAGTCCGTCGCGGTCGGGTCGCCGGTCTCCGCGTCGGTGTCGGAACCGACGGCTGTCCCACCGGCCTCCTGTGGCCGGTAGGCCTGGAACCCGCGGCCCCAGGCCCGGCGCACGCGTTCGGCCCCGGGCCGGGTGCGGGCGTCGTACAGCTGGTCGGCCAGGAGGCCGTAGTCGAGCGGGACGTCCTCGGCTCGCAGGAGCTGGACGATCCCCCGGAGCCGGTCGAGGCGGGTGGCGTGGTGCGCGGCGCTTCCCGCCTGCACGAACCTCCTGCGCAGCGGCTCGTCGATGTCCCCGGAGGGCATGAGTCGGCGGACGGCCCCGCCGAGGTCGCGCCCGCGCCGATGCATGCCCTTCTCGCGCTTGGACTGCTGGTGCAGGGCGTAGAGGGTCAGCGCCTCGTGCGCGGCGGCCTCGGCGTCCTCGGTGCGGGGGTCGGAGACGGAGAAGCGCTCGTAGAAGCGGTGGTCCAGGGCCAGCCCCACCAGTTCCGGCACGGCCTCGACGGGCTTGCCCGCGCCCCGGCGCAGCTTGGCCAGGGTGGCGACGGCCTCGGGGAGGTCCTTGAGGTAGCCGCCCTGGAGCTGGCGGACGCGTTCGTCGACCAGCTCCCCGACGTCCTTGAGTTGGGGCACGAACCCGGCGGTGCTCGTGGTGGTCACTGCTCCTCCTGCGGGGAGTGGTCGGTGTTGGTCAGCGGGAGCGCCCTGCGCAGGGCGGAGCGGAAGCGCAGGTCGGCCCGGGAGGCGGTGAGCCAGACCGAACCCTTCTTGGTGGCCACGATCCGGCCCGTCCAGGCGGCCTCCCCTGCCGTGTCCATGAGTTCGGCGCCGAGGCGGAACACGATCTCGTGCGCCGTGAGCTGCCACGCGCGGCGCTGCTCCAGAGGGGGTTCGGTGGTGTCGAGGCCGCGCAGCCACTTGCGGAAGGGCTCGTCCAGCTCCGCGAACCCGCGGTCGCGAGCGGTGGCCCTCGGCCCCTCGCCGTCCGCGCCCGCCGCGTCGGCGAGGGCGGTAGCCAGGTCACCGAGGACCGTGACGGCCTCCTCGGCGTCGTTGACCGCGTCGATCGCGGTCTGGGTGAGGGCGCTGTCGCGGTCGTGGAACAGGACGACGGGCATGGCCACGGCGTCGTCCACGATCTCGTCGATGACGGACTGCTGGGTGCCGTAGACAGCGCCGACCAGGCGCGCGCGGACCAGGAAGTCCTTGGGCAGGATCCCCTCGAACGTGAGAAGGGAGATCCAGTCCAGAACGCGCGGACGCACCACCTTCGCGGCCTCCTGGCGCTGTTCGGCCCCTCGGACCCTGCCGGTGACCAGCGCCCCGAGCCCGCGCCAGGCCGCACGGGCGGGGTCGTGGTCGCGCGGCAGGTAGACGGTGCTCTCGCGCAGCTTCTTCTCCTGCGCGGGGCTGCGCCGCCACGCGGTCATCGGCTCGCGGTCGTGCTTGTTGCGCGGGGTGAGCGGGTCCCCGTAG
Organism: Nocardiopsis sp. CNS-639; assembly: GCF_000381685.1. Taxonomy (NCBI): domain Bacteria; kingdom Bacillati; phylum Actinomycetota; class Actinomycetes; order Streptosporangiales; family Nocardiopsidaceae; genus Nocardiopsis; species Nocardiopsis sp. CNS-639. Next base: position 4,867 of record NZ_KB906895.1, on the reverse strand, counting down.
GCGAGCAGGACGCCGTGGACCGCTTCGCCGTCGTGGTGCAGCCGGACGCGGCGGCTCTGCCAGGTGTAGAGGTCGCGGAGCCCGTGGGGGCGGGTCTCGGCCTGCGCGCCCTTCAGGGGCTGGGCGGTGACCTGGGCCCGGCGCCAGGCCGGGGCGTCCTGGTCGGAGTCGGCGCGCAGACCGTCGGTGTCGAAGGCGATCAGGTTGAGCAGCAGCGTCCGCTGGAGGTCGTCGCCCTCCACGTACACCCCGCCGAGGTTCCCGGACCAGCCCACGCCCTGCGGGTAGACCTTGCCGCCCTTGAGGCGGGGGTCTCCGACCGCGCCCGACTTGATGCCCGAGGTGTCGTAGGCGTGGGCGTGCAGCAGCCAGCGGGCGGCCTCGGCGAAGGTCAGGCGCTCGGCGCCGTGCGCGCGCATGGTGAAGAAGCGCGCGTTGTTGGGCACGTCCGCCACGATCGGGTCGGGCGAGGAGTACTCCCCCTTTCCGGTGCTCAGGTCCGCGACCTGGAAGAACGGCGTTTCGGGGTGCAGCAGGTCGAAGCGCTCCCGGTGCTCACGCAGGTAGTCGCGGACCCGGTCGGCCGGGATTCCGTCCCGCCACAGCTCCTCCCAGTCCTCGATCTCGCGCGGGCCGTCGATCGCGTCGTGCAGAACCGCCAGGAGCAGGCGCAGGAGGGCGAAGTCCTGGGTGGGCACGTCGCCGACCAGGCGGCGGATGTCCGGCGCCTGCTCGAAGACCCCGGTCAGGGAGAGTTCGACCTCCTCCCCGTCCAGGCGCTGGACCGGGATCCATGGGCGCGAGGTCAGGTCGAATGAAGCGGGCCGAAGCGGTGGCGGTGACGTGGTGGCGTCAGTCGGCACGGTGGACCTCCAGGCCGTCGGATTCGGTGTAGTGGAGCGTGTGTCCGGCGAGTTCGGCGCGGTTGTCCTCGTCCAGGAACAGGACGAGTTCCTTGGCGATCCAGTGGGCGTCCTTGTTCTGCCAGTCCATGACGACCTGCGACTCCAGTTCGCTGATGGCCTGGTCCATGACCGCTCCGGAGGCGGTCAGCTGGTAGGGCAGGCGCAGTCCGGAGGCGGCCAGGGCACGGGCGGAGCGAGGCGGGGGCGCGTCGTGGGTGGGCAGGGGCAGGCCACCGCGCTCCTCGGACAGCCAGGGAACGGTGGTGACCGTTCCGTCGGCGTACCGGCGGGCCACTAGAACCTCCAGGCTCTCCCCGGTGTCGCGGACCTGGGCCTTTCCGGCCCGGGTCTCGTCGGCCTCACCGACCCCGGCGTCGACCCAGCCCACGATGGCCCTGCCGTCGCGGCCCGCCGGTCTGAGGAGGAAGGTCTGGGCCTTCTCGCCCTTGCGGGCGTGCTCGCGCTCGTGCGCCTCCCTGGCCTCGGTGAGCCGTTCGGCCCAGGTCGGCGGCGCCTTCTCGGCATCACCGTAGGCGTCCTGGACCAGGGGGCTGATGTCGCCGGGCAGGGCGACCGTGTTGGCGGCGCCACCGGCCCCGTCTGGGCCGGGGCCGACCTCGTCGGGGCTGGGACCGGCCTCCAGCCGGGAGCGCAGCACCGCCAGGGAGCGGAGCAGGGGGTAGGCGCCGTAGACGGTGCGCGAGCCCCTTACGGGCTGGGGAGGGGTCTGGGTCCAGTCCACGCCGGTGACCAGGCAGCGGGCCGCCCGCAGCCGGGGCGGGCGCTGGCTCTGGTCCTCGCCGCGCGGGTGACGGTGCAGGCGGCCCATGCGCTGGAGAACGAGGTCGACCGGGGCGAGGTCGGTGACCAGCAGGTCGAAGTCCACGTCCAGGGACTGCTCCACGACCTGGCTGGCGACCACGATGTGGCGGGTGGGGCGCTCGCCGCCGAGTTCGGCGACCTTGGCGGGCGGCCCGTACGCCTGGAGGAGCTGGGCGTCCCGGTCGGCCCGGTCCAGGTCGAGGAAGCGCGAGTGCGCGACGGTGATGGTGTCGGAGCCGAAGCGGTCGCGCAGGTGGGAGGCGGTCTCGTGGACGCGGGCGACGGTGTTGCGCACGACCAGGGCGCAGCCGCCCTCGGCCAGTTCGGCGTCGAGGCGGTCAGCGAGGACTCCGAGGTCGTCGTCCAGCGGTTCGAGGGCGACGTCGGTGGAGCGGCCGGAGGCGGCGGGGGTGTGGACACGCGGTGCCGAGCCGCGTTCGGCGGTGGTGATCAGCGGGTACTCGCGTGCGCTCTCCACCGCCTCAGTGGCCTCCGCAGCGGCACCGCCTGACGGCTTGGACGTGCCGGTGTAGGCGTCGACCAGCTCGCGCCTGCGGCGGGCGGGCAGGGTCGCGGAGAGGATGACGACCGGGACGCCGTACTCGCCGAGCCAGGCCAGGGCGCGGTCCAGGTAGACGTTCATGTAGGTGTCGTAGGCGTGGGCCTCGTCGATGACCACGACCTTGCCCGCCAGGGCGAGGTGGCGCAGGGCCAGGTGCTTGCTCTTGAGTCCGGTGAAGAGGAGCTGGTCGACCGTGCCGACGGCGAAGGAGGAGAGCATGCCCTTCTTGCGGCCCCGGAGCCAGCGGTGGGCGACCAGTTCCGCCGGGCTGTTGCCCTTGGAGGGATCGGCGCCGCGGCCGTCCGGGCCGTCGCGGCCGTCGCGGTCGGTGTCCGTGGCCAGGTGACGGCCGCCGCCCATGAGTTCGGTGAAGTCCTTGTTGAGGTGGGCCTTGGAGTGGGCGAGGAAGACCGACACGGCCTGCTCGGGCATCCCGGGGAGGCGTTCGAGCCAGTGCAGGTAGCGCTGGAACATGGCGTTGCTGGTGGCCATGGTGGGCAGGGCGACGAAGCAACCGCCCGCGCCGGTGCGGGCACCCAGGATCTCGGCGGCGGCCAGGGCGGCCTCGGTCTTGCCCTCGCCCATCGGGGCCTCCATGACCATGAGGCCGGGGCCCGACATCGCCCGGGCGGCCTCGACGGCCTGTTCCTGGACGGGGCGCGGGACGGCTCCCGGTGGGAGGTCGAAGCGGGCCTCGAAGATCTCGGCCGCCGTGCCCTGGGGTTCCTTGGGCTCCCACTGCCGGGGCAGGTCGAGGAGGCGCCAGGCCGCCTCGGTGCGTTCGGGGTCGCTACCGCGTTCTCCGGCTCCCGGGAAGAGCGGGAAGAGTTCGGGGTTGCTGGCGATCCAGTCGGCGGTGATGACCAGGGCGGTGAGCAGGACCTGCGCGGTCTGCGAGAGTTTGAGGGAGTTCCAGGCGGAGAGGCGTTCGGATGCTCCGGTGATGCGGGCGACGGTGTCCAGGAGTTCGTGCTGAACGGCTGTCCAGGCCTGCTCGTGACCGGGGGTGCGCAGGAGTCCGGGGTGAAGGTCCAGCTCCTTGATGGCGTTGACAGTGGGCGGGACGCCGTGGTGGCCTCCGGCGACGACGGTGAGCTGGTGGGTGGCGCGTTCCGTCCAGCCGTGGTGCTCGACGAGCCAGTCGCGGAGGAGAAGCTGTCCGGCCAGGCCGTGGGGGGCGAGGCCGCGGTCGGCCATCTGCTTCTGGAGGGGCATGTCGAGGCCGTGCGCGCGCATGTCGGCCGCGAGGTGTTCGACCTGGCAGGCGAAGGCGGGGGTGGCCTTGCCGATGTCGTGGGTGGCGGCGAGCCAGACAGTGAGGACGCGGGCGTCGTGATCGCCGTCGGGGAGTATGCGGCTGATGTGGTCGCGGACCTGCGCGGGGAGCCAGGAGTCCCATAGCCGGGTGGCGACGGCGGCGCTGTCGGCCATATGGCGGTAGAGGGGCAGCCAACCGTTGGCATCGAAGTCGTGCTTGGCCCACACGGTGCGGGCGGCCTCGGAGAGGCGGTCTTTCCAGGGCTGAGGGCGCCCTTCGTGCGTCATGGCCGACATTGAACAAGGGTTCGAGGCGCCTTCGCAGGCAAACGCCGAAACTCGCCCTGACCTCATCCGGCCAAGCCGGTTTAACTGTCCATGTAAACCGAGTGGCTCGTGTGCCGGGCGTATCCCCGCGTGCGCGGGGAGCACCCCACCCACGTCGTCGACCACTACAGGGCCGGGGGACCATCCCCGCGTGCGCGGGGAGCACTGTAGCGCTGTGAACTGGGGTTGTGCATAGTCGGGACCATCCCCGCGTGCGCGGGGAGCACACGATCCTGCCCCCGTCCGAGGACCTGCCGGTGGGACCATCCCCGCCTGCGCGGGGAGCACTCTCGACCGGCCTGCATCAGGGTCGCGCCGAGGGGACCATCCCCGCGTGCGCGGGGAGCACGGGCTGGCCGCACTGCCGGTCGCACTGGCGGGGGGACCATCCCCGCGTGCGCGGGGAGCACCCCTAGTGGCCGGTGTGATGGCGGCCGGTGAGGGGGCCATCCCCGCGTGCGCGGGGAGCACGCGGTGAGCAGCGACTACCAGCTCATCCCTCAGGGACCATCCCCGCGTGCGCGGGGAGCACCTAGACGACGGTCTGAACGAGATAGCCACTCCGGGACCATCCCCGCGTGCGCGGGGAGCACACCCTGGCCGACGCGCCCGGCCTGCTCGACGAGGGACCATCCCCGCGTGCGCGGGGAGCACCTAGACGACGGTCTGAACGAGATAGCCACTCCGGGACCATCCCCGCGTGCGCGGGGAGCACACCCTGGCCGACGCGCCCGGCCTGCTCGACGAGGGACCATCCCCGCGTGCGCGGGGAGCACTACTCGTGCGACGGCAGGTCGAGGCGGCCGAGGGGACCATCCCCGCGTGCGCGGGGAGCACCCAGAGTTGGCGGGGGACGCCCTGGACGGGGAGGGACCATCCCCGCGTGCGCGGGGAGCACAGACCGGATTCAATCGGTGGTCGCAACACCGGCTTGTTGTAGCAAGGCTAGCTGTTCTTCCAAAGCCTCAGCCGGAGTCTTCCACCCCAACGTCTT
>NZ_KB906894.1:11270-24098 GCF_000381685.1 Nocardiopsis sp. CNS-639 | reverse complement strand
AGTCGATCTCGACCGTGGTCACCACCCGCAGCTCGGTGTCCTCGTAATCGGCCAGGATCTGGGCGATGGGGTCGATGTAGTCGTTCTTGTACCGGTCGATCTCGTCCGGGCCCAGCTCGCCGTTGGAGGCCAAAGCGGCGCAGTCACGGCCGGGCAGGTTGTAGATGACCACCTGGAACACCAGGGGCTCACCGTTGGCCTGGGCCAGGGCCTCGTCCAGGTGATCGCGCAGTCCCATGCTGCCGGTGGTGGGGCTGTCGTTGCCCTCGATGGCGCTGATGCGGTCCAGCCACACCCCGGTGGGCTCGTCGGCCACGGCGTCCCCGCCGGGCTCGGCGGCGGCGTTGGCCGACCAGATCGGGTTGACGTACACCTCAGCGCCCACGTACGGGTTGTCCACCCGCTCGCCCGTACCGGGGTCCGGGTCCGGATCGGGGTCGGGGTCGGGATCGGGGTCGGGGTCGACCAGGCCCTCACAGGCCACACCGTTCAGGGTGAACTCGGCGGGGACGGCGTTGGCGCCCGAGTACGTGGCCTGGAAACCGAAGGTGGCCGTGCCGTCCGTCGCGATCGCGCCGTTGTACCCGGCGTCGGTGGCCGAGACGCTCTGTCCGCTCTGGGTGACGGTGCCGTTCCAGGAGTTGGTGATCCGCTGGTTTCCGGCGAAGTCCCATTCCAGGGTCCAGCCGTTGACCGCGTCGCCGAGGTTGGTGATCTCCACGCTCGCGGTGAACCCGGAGCCCCAGTCGTTGAGTTGGTAGTCGACCTCGCAACCGGCCGCCGCGCTGGCGGGGGCGGGCACGGCCGTGGCCAGTGCGGCGCCCACGATCAGGGCCGATGTCGCGGCGAGGCCGCGCCGTGCGCCCGGACGTCTGTCCGGAGTGCGCAGGATTCTGCTCATCTCTTGCTTTTCCTCATGGTTGGGGGGTGGTGCCAGAGGGACGAGAGTGTCGGGGCACGGGGCCGCCGACTGATGCGTGGAATCCGGATGGTGATGCGGGTGGTACGGGTGGTGCGCGGGGCACGTCGTCCTCCGGGGAGGGTGCGGCGACGCGGGGGGTGACCCCATGGGTGGGAGCGCTCCCAGAACAGGAGTGCGAAGGGCGGGAACGGGATGGGTCGGGGATGCGGACACTCACGCTCCCCCAAGCGCAACCCGAATCAGTGTGATCCAGGTCATGCGGGAGCGCTCCCATGAGAATAACCACCACGGCTTCACATGTAAACACCCCGTAAAAAACAGCGTTCGGTGACGCGGCCCGGCTTCGGGGAACCCCCGGCCGCACGGCGCGCGCCCGCCCCTCGCCCCGGGGTGTCCTTACGGGAATAGCGGGGGCGGACGCGCCGTTCCTCTGGTAGTTTCATCGCGAAACTACTTCTCAAGAAGCTTTTTACTAGGGGGACAGATGGCGACCCGCACACTGGTGACCGTCTCGGCGGGGATGAGCACGCCGTCCTCGACCCGCCTGCTCGCCGACCGGCTGACCGCCGCCGCCGAGGCCTCGCTGCGCGAGCGCGGCGACGAGGTCCGCACCCGCACCGTGGAGCTGCGCGAGGTGGCGCACGACATCGTGAACGCGATGACCACCCGGGTGCCCACCGGTGAGCTGCGCGGTGTGCTGGAGGACGTCGCCGGAGCCGACGGGATCATCGCGGTGACCCCGGTGTTCAACGCCTCCTACAGCGGCCTGTTCAAGTCCTTCTTCGACGTGGTCGACCCCGAGGACCTGGACGGCATGCCGGTGCTGATCGGCGCGACCGGCGGCAGCCCGCGCCACTCGCTGGTGCTGGAGCACGCGCTGCGGCCCATGTTCGCCCACACCCGCTCGGTGGTCGCGCCCACCGGCGTGTACGCGGCCTCGGAGGACTGGGGCTCGGGCGAGGGCGGCGGCCGCGAGCTGACCCAGCGCGTCGAGCGCGCCGGACGCCAGCTCGCGGCGCTGGCCGCGGACCGCTCCCCCGCGGCCGCGGACCCCTACGAGGAGCCGGTTCCCTTCGCCGACCTGATGTCGGGTCTGGGCGCCTGACCGGCCGCCCGCCGCCTGTCCGGGGTCACCAGGGCACGGCGCCCTCGTCGTCGAAGAAGCCGCCGCGCGGTCCGTCGTCGGGCAGGGTGGCGAGCCGGATCGCGATCGCCGCGCCCTGCTCGGGCGTACGCGGCGCGTTGAACCCGGTGAAGTCGGTCGCCACGTAGCCCGGGCAGGCGGCGTTGACGATGACGTTCGTGTCGGCGAACCGGCGGGCGTACTGCGCCGTGACGCTGTTGAGCATGCTCTTGGACGGCGCGTACGCGGCCAGGACCGGGCCTGTCTGCAGCGTCAGCGAGCCCATGTTGCTCGACATGTTGACGATGCGCGGCGAGCTCGCGCGGCCGAGCAGCGGCAGCATCGCGTTCGTCACCCGCACGACCCCGAACACGTTCGTGTCCAGGACCTCGCGGAGGACGTCGAGGTCGAGGGTGGTCGGGTCCTGGGCGCCGCCGTCGGCGCGGCCGGCGATGCCCGCGTTGTTGACGAGCACGTCGAGCCGTCCCGCCTCGCGCTCGATCGTCTTCGCCGCGGCGGCGACGCTGTCGTCGCTCGTGACGTCGAGGGCGACCCCGAACGCGTCGGCGCCCGCCGCGCGCAGCCGCTCGACGGCCTCCTTCCTCCTGGCGTCGTCGCGGGCCCCTACCGCGACCGTGAAGCCCAACTCCCCCAGGCCTTGGGCGATGGCGAAACCGATTCCCTTGTTCGCGCCGGTGACCAGCGCGGTCTTCGTGTCGTTCACGGAGTCCATGCTCGGCGGAGCGCGCACCCGCGGTCCAATACCGGCTCGGTCGGCCGTGATACCCGCCGGGTATGGGTCCATAGGCTGTCGGTGTGGACGATCTCGAAACCCGCGAACTCCGTTACTTCGTCGCCGTCGCCGAAGAACTGCACTTCGGGCGCGCCGCCGACCGGCTCGGCATCGCGCAGCCTCCGCTCTCGCGCGCGATCGGGCGGCTGGAGCGGCGGCTCGGTGTCCCCCTCCTCGACCGGAACCGCCGCGGCGTGGCGCTCACCGACGCCGGCGGGGTGCTGCTCCGGGAGGCCCGGGCGGCTCTGGACGCGGTCGCGGCCGCCGCGCGCCGGACCCGGCGGGCCGGGGCCCCGGATCGGCCGCTGGTGCTCGTGACGAAGGCCGGGGCCTCCCACGAGTTGCTGCGACGGCTCCTCGACGCGGCGGGGAGCGCACCCGGCGCGGCGCCGGTCGAGGTCCTGCTGTGCGAGGTCGGCGAGCAGGCGGGGCTGCTCCGCGACGGGAGCGCCGACGTGGCGATCATGCACCTCCCCTTCGACGACGTCGCCGGGTTCGACACCGAGGAGCTCTGCGTCGAGGGCCAGGTGGCGATCCTTCCCGCCGCGCACCCGCTCGCCGCACGCGACCGGCTCACGCTGGCGGAGGTCGCCGACGTTCCGGGCCTGCCGATCGCCCGGTGGCCCCGGCTCGACGGGACCTACCCCGACGGGCCCGGGCCGGAGGTGCGCACCCAGTCACAGCTCGCCCAGCTCGTGGCGCTGGGCCGGACGCTGCTGGTCATCCCCGCCTCCAGCCGCGCCTGGCAGTGGCCCGAACACGTCTCGGTGCCCGTGGTCGACGCACCGCCGGTCACCACGGTGCTCGCGTGGCCCTCGGGCAGCCGCTCCCGGGAGGTCGCCTCGCTCGTGCGCTCCGCGGACGGGCTCCGCGGCACCGGGACGTGTGGCGGCTCCGAGCGGTCCGGCCCGGCCCCGTCACGGCCGCCCGCCGCCGTCGGGGAGGGCTGAAGTCGGGGCGCCCGCCGCCCGTCCGTGCCCCACACGCGGACGGACGACGGGTGGACCGGGATCCCGGGAGGCGCGGACGGCGGTGCCCCCGCCCGCGGTCAGTTCCCGTACTCGGCGCGGATGCGGTCGGCGAAGCGGGCGAAGTCGGCCCCGTGCAGGAAGGCCGAGCGCATGGTGCCGTGGTCGGCCCTCCCCTGGCCCGCGATGTCGAAGGCGGTGCCGTGGTCCACCGACGTGCGCAGGATCGGCAGGCCCACCGTCACCGAGATCGTCCCGTCGAAGTCGAAGGTCTTGGCCGCGATGTGGCCCTGGTCGTGGTACTGCGAGAGCACCCCGTCGTAGTGGCCGGTCAGCAGGCGGTGGAAGACCGAGTCCGCCGGTACCGGCCCGACCACGTCCGCGCCCGAGGCGCGCGTGCGCTCCACCGCCGGGGCCAGGTGGCGGATCTCCTCGTCGCCGAAGGCGCCGTTCTCGCCGCCGTGCGGGTTGATCGCCGCCACCGCCAGGGTGGGCTCGTCGTGGCCGAACACGCGCAGCGCGGTGAGCGCCTCGGTGATCGCCCCCACCTGCTGCTCCTCGTTGATCATGTCCAGCGCGCCGCGCAGCGAGACGTGCCGGGTGGCGAAGAAGATCTTCTTGCCCCGCACCACGAACATGGTGTTCTGGCGGGTGACGCCGGTCAGCTCCCCGAGCATCTCGGTGTGGCCGAGGTGGCGGCTGCCCGAGGCCCAGATGGCCTCCTTGTTGATGGGCCCGGTGACGATCCCGTCCACACGCCGCTCCATCGCCGCCCGCGTGGCCACCTCGATCGCGCGGACCGCGGCGGCCCCGGCGCGCGCGTCGACCACGCCCCACTCCAGTGCGGTGTCGCCGAGTGCGTCGATGTCGAGGCAGTCGACCACCCCCTCCTGCTCCGGCGGAAGGTCCCAGGAGGACAGGGCGCGCACCCGCACGTCCAGGTCCAGGACGGCGGCCGCTCGGCGCAGCACGGCGGGGTCGGCGACGACCACCCCGCGCGCGGGGGCGGTGGCGCCCACCTCGGCCAGGGTGCGCACGGTGATCTCGGGGCCGATGCCGACGGGGTCTCCGACGGTGACGGCCAGGGTCGGGCGTTCAGTCATCTTTTTGTCTTCCTCCGCTCGGGATCCGCGCGGACACCCCGCGCAGCCTGTCGTTGACCGTGTCGCGCAGCCGCGCCAGGCAGCGCGCGATGGTGTCCTGGTCCCCGACCAGTCCTCCCTTGGTGATGATCGGGGTGCCCTCCAGCGGTCCGCCGTCCAGGCGGCCGTGCACGGCCAACGGGACGAGTTCGCCGCCCACGTCCAGTGCCCGCACGTCCAGGGCGGTGAGCAGGGCGGAGGTGACGTCGCCGCCGCTGGAGAACAGCGCGCTGGGCCGGACCCGGGCGACGGCCCCGGCGACCAGCGCGGCCAGCATGCCGGGCATGGCACGGCGCGCCTCGGCCGGCAGGCGCACGACGTCCTCGGCCGAGGCGCGGGTGCGCACGACCACCGCCGCGGGGAAGGAGGACCTGGTCAGGGCTCCGACCAGGAGCCGCGCGACCTCGTCGCGGTGCCCGGGGTCGGACGTGAAGCGCCGGGCGTCGACGTCGACGAACTCCGCGGAGGGGTCCTCGGCGACGGTGTCGAGCTGGCGCCGGGTCAGCTCGGTCGCGCTGCCCACCACCGCCAGGACCGGCCCGGGGTCGGGTGCGGTGCCGCGCAGCCCCAGTTCGCGGGCGAGCAGCGCCCCGAACGGGCCGGGGTCGGCGGCCACCCAGACGGTGCCGTCCCTGCGGGAGGCCGCGGCCGCCGCCCGGGCGATGTCGGCCAGGTGGTCCTCGGTCACGGCGTCGCACAGCACGACGGGTTCGTCGCCCGCGAGCAGCTCACCGACGAGGTCGGCGCGGGTGACCCGCCCCAGGGACAGGTGCCGCACGGCCAGGGCGCTCTGCTCGGCGACGAGGTCGGCCACCACGCTGGTGCGGACCGGGTTCAGCGGGTCCAGGGCCAGCTGGGTGCGTTCCAGGGGCACCCCGTCGAGCAGTTGGACGCCGTCCACGGTGATCCGCCCGGAGGCGGGGTGGGCGGGCGCGAAGAGCACGCGGACGCGGACTCCGGGCGGTGTGCGCCCGCGCACCGCCCGCCAGGCGGCCTCCAGTTCGGCCCCGACGTTGCCGCGCAGGGTGGTGTCGGTGCGCTTGACCACCAGGTCCACCGGCCAGAGCCGGTCCACGGTGGCGGCGACGAGCCCGGCGGCCTCGTGGGCGGGCAGGTGGCGGCTGTCCAGGTTGGCCACGACCGCGTCGTAGGCCGGGGCCGCGTGGGCGGCGTGCCCGGCGTCCACCGAGGCCACGCGCATGCCGGTCTGGGCGAAGCGCGCGCCGGTGGCGTTGGCTCCGGTGAGGTCGTCGGACAGGACGAGGATCTGCGCCACGGGATCCCCCTATCCCAGGACCAGGGCGGCGACGCACAGCAGCGGCAGGCTGGCCAGCCACAGCACGGTGGTCATCCCGCTCCACATCTTCATGGCGGCGCCGCCGGACAGGCCGGTGAACCGGGTCACGACCCAGAAGTAGGAGTCGCTGACGTAGGAGAAGACGAAGGAACCGGCGCAGGCGGAGGCCACGGCGAGCGCGGGGTTGATCCCCGCCGCCGCCACGATCGGGGCGCTGAGGGTGGCGGAGGTGATGATGGCGACGGTTCCCGAGCCCTGGGCCAGCCGGACGAACGTGGCGATCACGAACGGCAGCAGGAACATCGGCACGGGCCAGCCCGAGACGGCGTCGGCCAGCGCGTCGCCCACGCCGGAGGCGCGCAGGACCTCGCCGAAGGCCCCTCCGGCACCGGTGATGAACACGATCATCCCGGCCGAGGCGGCGGCCGCGGTCAGCCAGGAGACGACCTCCCTGCGCCCGGTCCCCCGGGGCGGCAGCGTGTAGACGGCCACGACCAGCCCGATGACCAGGGCGATGGCGGGGTTGCCGAGGAAGGCGAAGACGTCGGCGACCGCGCTGCCCTCGGCGAGCGCGCCGGTGAGGGTGTTGCCCACGATGAGCAGCAGGGGCAGCAGCAGCGGGATGGAGGCGGTCAGCGCGCTCACGCCCGGGTCCGGGGGCTCCTCGCTGATGTCGCGTCCGGCGGCCGGGGCGGCGCTGCCGGTCCCGGCGACCTCGCGGGTGGCCGCTCCCGGCCCGCCCGCGGCGGCGTTCTCGGGGACCAGGCCCGACTCCACGCTCGCCTCCAGGCGGGGTCCCATGTAGCGCGCGTAGACCACCACGACCGGGATGAGCAGGATCGACATGGCCCCGCCGAGCAGGACGGTGGTGCCCAGGTCGGCGCCGAGGAGCCCGACGGCGGCGAGCGGGCCGGGCGTGGGCGGGACCAGGTGGTGGGTGATGGACAGCCCGCCCGCCAGGGCCAGGCTCATCACGACCAGCGGCCTGCCGTAGCGCCTGGCCAGGGAGCGGGCGAGCGGGTGCAGGATGACGAAGCCGGAGTCGCAGAACACCGGGACGGACACGACCGCGCCGGTGGCGGTCATCGCCACGTCCTCGCGGCCCTTCCCGGCCATGCGGACGAAGGCCTTGGCCAGGGCGTCGGCGCCGCCGCTGCGTTCCAGGACGGTGCCGATCATCACGCCCAGGGCGATGACGACGCCGATTCCGGCGAGGGTGTTGCCGAAGCCGGTGGTCAGGTGCTCCACCAGTTCGGGGGCGGGGACGCCCGCGACCACGCCGGTGACCAGGGCTCCGGCGAGCAGTCCGATGAACGCGTCCAGCCGGGACCACAGGATCAGGGCGATGACGGTGGCCACGCCCAGGAGCAGTGCCGCGAGAAGCTGTACTTCCATACCAGGTGCCTTTCAGGGGGTCATTGCGGTCGCGTGCCCGCGTCGACCGCGACGACGTGGGGGGTGCAGGCGGGATCGGCGTCGAGGGCCTCGCGCTCGCGGGCTCCGATCCCGTCGTCGGTGATCAGGCCGTAGGGTCCGGGGACGACGGCCCAGTACGGGTGGGGGCCGGAGCCGACCTTGGTGGAGTCGGCGACCACGAAGATCCGCCGGGCGCTGCGCATCTGGAGTTCCTTGGCGGCGGCGATCTCGGGGCTGGGGCAGTTGAGCCCCCGGCCGGGCAGGAGCCCGTCGGCGCCGATGAAGGCGATGTGCGGGGTGATGCGGTCCAGCACGCCGTGCGCGTAGTCGCCGACGATGGAGCCGCGCCTGCGCCGCACGCGCCCGCCGACGACGACGAGTTCGATGCCCTCGGCGTCGTGCAGCGCCGCCATGGGGCCGAGGCCGGAGGTGACCACGGTGGGCCCCGAGCGCCGGGCCAGTCGCTCGGCCACGAAGGTGGTGGTGCTCCCGGCGTCCAGCAGGACGACGTGGTCGTCCTCGACCAGCGCGGCGGCGTGCTCGGCGATGCGCCGCTTGGCCGGGGCGTTGCGCAGGCTCTTCTGGGTCCAGGACAGTTCGGCGCCCGCGGGCGCGGGGACCGCGCCGCCGTGGGTGCGGACCACCTTTCCGGCCCTCTCCAGTTCGCCCAGCCCGCGCCGCACGGTGGAGGGGCTGATGCCGAGTTCCCGCGCGAGGTCCTCGACCCTCTGCACGCCGTCGGTGACGGCGTCCAGCAGCCCTTGGTGACGCATGACCACTCCTGCTCGTTTCGCGCATGTGAACAGGGACATACTGCGCGCTTTACGCAGAGAAAAACAAGAGGTCAGCGCCAATCTGCTCATAACGCGCATATAACGTCCGGGGGCGCGGATGCGGTCACCTGGATGAGAACAGCGCGGCCGGGGACGTTTGGGCGGGGCGACGCACGGCTATGTCGCATACGGCGCCGCGGGGGGCCGCAGCGAGAACTACGGAGCGTGCCGATGCGAAGACAGTTCATCAACGAGCCGGGCGACGTGGTGTCCGAGGCGTTGGAGGGGTTCGCCGCGGCCTGGCCGCACCACGTGCGCCTCAACGCCGACCCCGCCTACGTCGTACGCGCCCGCCCCGCCGCGGACAAGGTCGCGGTGGTCTCCGGCGGCGGCTCGGGCCACGAGCCCCTGCACGTGGGCTTCGTGGGCACCGGCATGCTCGACGCCGCCGTGCCGGGGGCCGTCTTCGCCTCCCCCACCGCCGTGCAGATCCGGGCGGCCTCACAGGCGGCCGACACCGGCCGGGGCGTCCTGCACGTGGTCAAGAACTACACCGGCGACGTGCTCAACTTCCGCATCGCCGGTGAGCTGCTGGCCGACGCGGGCGTACGCAGCGAGATCGTCCTGGTCGACGACGACCTGGCCACCGACACCGGCGACGGCGGGGGCCCGGGACGCCGGGGCACGGCGGCGGTCGTGGCGGTGGAGAAGGTCTGCGGCGCCGCGGCCGAGCGCGGCGCCGACCTGGCGGAGCTGGCCGGGCTCGGGCGCCGGGTGGCCGAGCGCAGCCGCACCCTGTCCGTGGCGCTGGCCGCGGGCGCCCACCCGGGCGAGTCGCGGCCCTCGTTCGAGCTGCCCGAGGACGAGGTGGAGTTCGGCGTGGGCATCCACGGCGAGCGGGCCCGGCAACGGCGGGCCTTCGGCCCCTCCCGCGAGCTGGTGCCCCCGATGGTCTCGCCGCTGGTGGAGGCGCTGGGTCTGGGGCGCGGGGACCGGGTGATCGCCATCGTCAACGGCCTGGGCGCCACACACGACCTGGAGCTGTACGGGGTGTTCCGCGAGGCGCGGCGCGTCCTGGACGACGCCGGGGTAGAGGTGGCCCGCTCCCTCGTGGGGTCCTACGTGACCTCCCTGGACATGGCGGGCTGCTCGGTCACCCTGACGGCGGCCGACGACGAGGTGCTGGAGCTGTGGGACGCTCCGGCCGCCACACCCGCGCTCACCTGGTAGAACATCCGTCCCACCACAGTCCGAACGGGAGCACCGGCATGGCAGAGCAGCTCAGTCCCTCCGACGTCGAACGGTGGGTGCAGGCCTTCATCGGCGCGGTCGAGGAGGAGGGCGCGCACCTCACCGACCTGGACCGCCGCAGCGGCGACGGCGACTTCGGCACCAACATGACCACCGCGCTGCGCCGTACGCGCGAGGCCCTGGCAGACACCGCCGCCACGGGGTCGGCCGGACAGCCCTTCGAGGTGATGGCCGAGACCTTCCTGGGCCACAGCGGCGGCACCAGCGGCCCGCTGTTCGGCATGTGGTTCCGCGAGTTCGGCAAGGCGGGCGCGGGCGCGGAGGCGTTCACCCTGGCGATGGTGGCCGAGGCCACCGCGAACGGGTGGGCGACCCTGCACCGACTGGGGTCGGCCGAGGTCGGGGACCGCACCATGGTCGACGCCATCGCCCCGGCCTCGGAGGCCCTGGCCGGAGCGGTGGACAGCGGCGCGGGGCTCCACGCCGGACTGCGGGCGGCCGCGGAGGCCGCGCGGGAGGGCGCGGACGGCACCAGCGAACTGCTCGGCCGCCGGGGGCGCACCAGCTACGTGGGCGAGGCCGCTCTGGGCAGTCCGGACCCCGGCGCGGTGACCGTCGCCCTGTTCTACCGGGCCGCGCAGGGGGTCGTCGGCGTCTGAGCCGCGCGCGGCCGGGACCGCGCGAAGGCCCGCGGCGGGTCCGGCCGCCGCCGGGGCACGTCCTCGGCGGAAGGCGACCACTCCACCGGCCGCGCGGCCCGGTCAGGCGCCGCCGAGGTACTCCACGAAACGCACCCCGATCCCGCCTGGGCCGCAGCTCACCCCGACCATGCGGCCGGTGAACCCGCCCGCGACCTCGGTCGACAGGTAGCGTCCGTCGATCCTGGCCAGCTCGGTGGCGCCCTGGGGGGTGCGGACCGCGGCGACGACCACGTCCGGTCCCCGTTCACGGCTGTACTCGGGCGCCGTCGAGGGCTCCACCCGCAGTTCGAGCACCGTGTCGGCGGACGCGGGCGCCTCCCCCAGCACGCTGGTGAGCGGTCCGATCCGAGCGACGGCGCGCACCCGCCCGCCCCCGACCTCCAGGGCGAACCGGTGGGCGGGATCGATGCGGACCTCCAGGGCGCCCGCGCCCCCGTCCGCGTCGATCCCGGCCCGGACGGTCATGGTCGTGTGCTCCTGGCGGCGGCCGACGAACACCTCCTCGTCCCCGGGAGGCGACATCCGCCACCGGTCCCCCGACCACCGCAGCACCCGGTCGGGGAAGACCCCGGCGCCGACCCAGCCGGAGCCGAGCGTCCCCTCGCCCAGCGAGGCGCGCGCCCGCGACGGCTCCCCGGGCTCGACCGGTCCGACCACCACGGGCCAGCCGTCGCGCCAGGCGACGTCGGCGGCGAAGGTCTCCCTGCCCAGCACGTGCCACCCGGGGAAGGAGCCCGAGGGGCGCACCCCCAGGAACACCGCCGCCCACGACCCGTCGGGCCGCTCGACCAGGTCGGCGTGGCCGGTGTTCTGCACCGGGCCCGGCGTCCCCCTGGCGGTCAGCAGGGGGTTGTGCGGACAGGCCTCGAACGGGCCCTCCGGCGAGGGCCCCCGGGCGACCGTCACCGCGTGTCCGGGGCCGGTGCCGCCCTCGGCGACCACCAGGTACCACCACCGCCCCACCCGGTACAGGTGCGGCGCCTCCGGGTCCCTGCCCCCGGTGCCGCTCCACAGCGGACGCGGCCGGGACAACAGCTCGCCGGTGGCCGGGTCGAGGACGGCCTGGCGGATGCCGCCGTCCGACCACGTGAGCAGGCACCTGCCGTCCCCGTCCCAGGCCAGGTCCGGGTCGATGCCGCCCGCGCCGCGGATCCGCACCGGGTCGGACCAGGGACCTGCGGGGTCGGTCGCCGTCATCAGCAGGTGCCCGGGGCCGTCGGAGACGTTGGTGGTCACCAGGAAGAAGGTGCCGTCGTGGTGGCGCAGGGTCGGGGCGTAGACGCCGGAGGACGGCGCGGCGCCGGACAGCACCAGCTGGGCGGG
Organism: Nocardiopsis sp. CNS-639; assembly: GCF_000381685.1. Lineage (NCBI taxonomy): Bacteria > Bacillati > Actinomycetota > Actinomycetes > Streptosporangiales > Nocardiopsidaceae > Nocardiopsis > Nocardiopsis sp. CNS-639. The sequence continues at coordinate 12,389 of NZ_KB906894.1, read as the reverse complement.
CCGGTCCATCACCGCGCCGACCCGCTCCCAGGACACGAGGTCCGACGACCGGAACAGGGGAACCCCAGGGGCGTACTCGAAACTCGAACACGCCAGGTAGAACACGTCGCCGACGCGGCACACCGTGGGGTCGGGGTGGAAACCGCCGAGGATCGGGCGGGTCGGCAGGACGCCGCCTCCGGGGGGAACTTCGGGCTCGGTCACCCCCCGAGTGTGACACGCCCCACCCGGGCCGGAACGGGGCGGGTCGGGCGTCCGCCCCGGCCCGGGTCGGGCGGTGCCAGCCCCACAGTGCCAGCCCCACAGTGCCAGCCCCTTGCAACGCCGAGTCCCTGAGCGGTGGAGGCCTCTGCTGTAGCGGCAGCGAAGGCGGCGAGTGCCTGGGGCTCCGATCAACGACCCGGTTGCGGGTAGTGGCCGGAGGCAGCGGCGCCAGCTGCCGCGAAGTGGCCCGGGAGAGTGACCAACGCCTGAGGTCGGAGGCTGATCGGCCTCTGCTGCGTTGGCAGCGAAGGCAGCGGGTGTCTGGGGGCTCCGTTCAACGCTCCACCTGCGGGTGGTGGCCGGTGGCGGCGTCGCCAGCTGCCGCGTAGTGGTGTGGGAGGGTGAGCAACGCTTGTTGTTCGCGCGTGGTGGGGGTTTGCTGCGTTGGCACCAAAGGCGAGCGGGTCCTCCGGCCTTGGGCAGCGGTCCCGGCCCCCGGGGGGTGGGGGTGGGCGACGTTGGCAGCCACAACGGTGGGCGCGGGGCCCGGGCCGCTTGCCGGGCACGGGCATGCCGGAACTCGCTGTGGCCGGGAGGTCATTCCCGGGGCGGTGGATCCGGATCCCCGCCGGGTGGATGGTCTCCTCCCCGTCCCCATCCCCGTCCTTGGCCTTGTCCTTGGTGGTGGTGTGTGCGCAGTTCGCGTTGGTACTTGGCCCGGTTGTGCGGCCCGCACAACGGTTGCAGGTTGGCCACCACCGTCCGCCCTCCCCGGGAGAACGAGGTGACGTGGTCAGCTTGGCAGAGGGCGATTGGCACTTCGCATCCGCCCGGGTGGGCGCAGGTGGTGTGTCCGTGGAAGGCGGCGGTGCGTTGGCGGGTTGAGGCCAGGCGGCGGCTGTGGCCCACGTCCAG
>NZ_KB906894.1:0-9955 GCF_000381685.1 Nocardiopsis sp. CNS-639 | reverse complement strand
TCGCGGCAGCTGGCGCGCTTTCGTTGCCGCCAGAAACCCCCGACAAGAACGGCGTAGGGGAGAGACCTGAAGACGGCCCCTCCCTACCCCTCAATCCATTACCCTTATTGGGTGCCGAGCGTTTCAGGGCATGCCAAAACGCCTGCTGGGTGGGATCCCCCCTATTTCCAGCAAACCACTCCGCCCCCACCCCAGAACACCCCCAACTCCCGCCTGTGGAAAACACGGAAACGGCCCCGGGCGATCGCCCGGGGCCGGAACACTGCCTGGAGGAAACGGAAACCGGTCAGGCCTCGATGGTGAGCTCGCCCATCCGGTCCCAGCCCTCGCCCTCCACGACCCGGCTGACGATGAGCGGGGTCTCGGTGAGCAGCGGCTTCATGGCGGCCAGCCCGTCACGGAAGTGGTCGCTGTTGACGTGCGCCTCGGCGGCGCCGTCCTTGAACGCCTCGACGAGCACGAACTCGTTCTCGCGCTCGACGCTGCGGGACCACTCGAACCACAGGTTGCCCGGCTCGGCGCGGGTGGCCGCGGTGAAGTCGGCGACCGCGTCCAGGAACCCGTCTCCAACCTCGGGCTTGACCCGGAACTTGACGACGATGAGGATCATCGCCCCTCCTCCTTGTCGGTGCTGCGGGACACGGTGTGCCGTGCCCCGTCCCCACTTTCCCAGAACCGGCGACCTCGGCGGCTACCGGACCGACCGGTCCACCAGCACGGGGTGAACCGGGGCACACCATGGCGGACGCGGGACGCATCGGTCCACGGACGCGGGACGGTATCAGGTCTCAGGAACGGCGCGGCGGCTCCCCCGCCAGCTCGCCCTCCGGTTCCCCCTCCGGTCCCCCCTCCGTTTCCTCCTCCGGCCCCGCGATGCCCACGGCGCCGCGGTAGCCGTCCCCCTCCAGCGACGACATCGCGTCGAGCGCGGCGTCGGATACGGGCAGCAGGTGGGCGTCGACCCAGGTGTCGCCCGTGGCGCCGTTGGTCCAGGGGTCCTCGATCACGAGCGCGCCCGGCACGGCCCCGTGGCAGAGCACCCAGTGCGGCACGTCGAAGCCCTGCATCGCGGCCAGGGAGACCAGCAGCAGGACGCGCTCCCCCCGGCCGATCGCGTCGCGGATGTCGGCCGTGGACAGGCGGCGCGGGTCCACCGGGACCCCGGCCCGCGCCGCGTCCTCCCGCGACGCGCGCTGGAGGACGGCGCGCCACTCCCCCTCGTCCCCGGCGTAGGAGTCGAGCATGACCGGCCGGTCCACGTCGAGGAACACCGTGACGGGCGACGACGGCCACGCCCGGCGCACGGCCACGCCCAGCCCGACGGGCTCGCAGGCGGGGAAGTTCGTCGCGTCGCGCCACAGCGTCAGCTCCGCCGGGCGGTCCAGGGACTCGCGGGGCACCGCCCCGGCCTGCACCTGTGCGACCAGGGCGGTGACGGCGCCGCACGTGAAGTTCGTGGACTGGCGGTAGTACGGCGGCTCCGCCTCAGCCGGGCCCTCCCCCAGCCAGCGCACGTGACCGGCGGGCGGACGGTTCCCGTCCCCGCCCTCCCCGCCCTCCCCGCGCGGTGCCTCCAGCGGCGCGAAACCGGCGGCGGAGGCCTCCTCGGCGCCTACCGTCCACCCCTCCCACTTGACCTGTACGAGCCCCCGGCCCCGCGCGTGGGCCAGGACCGCCGCCGCGGCGGCGGGCACGTCGCCGACGGCGTCGACGATCTTGGCGTAGGCCGTGCGCGGGCGCGCCGTCACCAGCGCGGCGGCGGCCCAGCCCTCCCCCGCCCCGTCGGGGACGGCCACGATCTCGGGCGCGTGGGCCGAGCGGTCGACCGCTCCCCAGCGTTCGAGCACCCGGGCGGGGGCGATCCGCGCCAGGGGCGCGGGCACGGCGGCCGGGTCGAAGGGGACGACGACCGGGGCGGGCGCGTCGGGTCTGTGGGACGGCATTCGGTACTCCTGGTGCGGATCGGAGGGGATCGGCGGTTCACGCGCGGGAACGGCGCAGCAGCCAGACGAGGTAGGGGGCGCCGACCAGGGCGATCATGAGCCCCGCCGGCAGCTGGGCCGGGGCCAGCAGCGTGCGGCCCAGGGTGTCGGCCACGCAGACCAGCAGCGCGCCCAGCAGCATCGCGACCGGAACGCTGCGCCCGTGCCGGGCTCCGACCAGCGCGCGGGCCAGGTGGGGCGCCACGAGCCCGACGAAGCCGACGACCCCGACCGCGACCACGCTGACGGCAGCCAGGACCGCGGCGACGGTGAGCAGCACCAGCCGCATCCGCTCCACCCGCATGCCGAGGATGCGGGGCGTGTCCTCGTCCACGGCGATCAGGTCGAGGTGGCGGGCCAGGCCGAGCATCAGCGGCGCCGCCAGGACGAGCGCCACGGCGACCGGCACGACCTCCGGCAGGGTGCGCCCGTAGGTCGTGCCGGACAGCCACGTGAAGATGCGCGGGGTCTGCCAGGGGTCGGCGCGCAGGAGCAGGAACGTCGTGACCGCGCTCAGGCTGTACCCGCACCCGATGCCGATCAGCACGAACCGGTCCGGACGCAGCGCGCCCCTCCAGGCCAGCGCGGCGATCAGCGCGAACGTGGCCAGGCCCGTGAGGACCGACATGGTGACCAGCGACGGCAGGCCGCCGCCCGAGCCGGAGGTCACCACGATCACCGCCCCCAGCCCGGCTCCGGCGGTGATGCCCAGCAGACCCGGCTCCGCGAGCGGGTTGCGCACGGTGCTCTGGACCGCGCTCCCGGCCAGGCCCAGCGCCGCTCCGGCGAGTACGGCGGCGGCCACGCGGGGGAACCGTTCGTCCAGGGACCGGCCGATCAGGTCGGGTGCGCTCCCCTGGAGCCATAGTGCGATGTCGCCCGTGCGCAGCCACAGGCTCCCCGCGAGCAGGCCCACGAGCGCCGCCGAGACGAGCAGGGCCGCCGCGACGAGCAGGACGCCGAGGAAGCGCCGCCGCGTGCGCGGCCCGGTCCGCGCGCCCGGCGGTCGGCGCACCGGGCCCGCGTCGCGCAGGCGCAGGGCCAGGGCCACGATGAGCAGGCCGCCGAGCACGGCCGTGGGCACTCCCGTGGGGATCGAGGCGGCGCCCTCGGCGCCGAGCAGCGCGCGTAGTCCGGCGTCCGCGAGCAGGATCAGGAGGGCGCCGAGGAGCCCGGAGGCGGTCACGAGCAGCAGGTGCCTGCGCAGCGGCCGGATCCGTCCGGCGAGCAGGCGCGCCAGCACGGGCGCGCCCAGACCGACGAAGGCGATCGGGCCGGCCAGCGTCACCGCCGCTCCGGTGAGGAGCACGGCGCACAGCACCGCGGCGGTCCGGGTCGAGCGCAGGGGCACGCCGAGCGAGGCCGCGGTGTCGTCGCCCAGGCCCAGCACGTCCAGCCTTCGGCTCAGCAGCAGCGCAGCGCCCAGCACGACCGCGATGAGCGGCATCGCGCGCAGGGACGCGTCGATGTTGAGCTGGGCCAGTGAACCGCTCCCCCAGGCGAAGAGGCCGGTGGTGTTCTCCTTGAACAGGATCAGCAGCATCGCGGTCGCCGCGTCCAGGGCCATCGCGGTCGCCGAACCGGCCAGGATCAGCCGCGTCGTGGCCGTTCCGGCGGCGTTGCCCGCCAGTCCCAGCACGAGCGCGGCGGCCAGCAGCCCCCCGGTGAAGGACACCAGACCGGAGGCCCACAGCGGGACGGCGAACCCGAACGCGGCGACCAGGGTCAGGGCCAGGTAGGACCCCGCCGTGACCGCGAGCGTGTCGGGAGAGGCGAGCGCGTTGCGCGTGACCGACTGCAGCAGCGCCCCGGCGACGCCGAGGGCGAAGCCCACGGCCACACCGGCGAACAGGCGCGGAAGCCGCGATCCGGCCAGCACGTCGCCGACCGGAACCCCGTCGACGGCCTCCCGCTCCCCGGCCGCGTAGCGCACCAGGTCCCACCACCCCACGCCGGAGGTCCCCTGGGTGAGGTGCCACACGGCCACCGCGAGGATCGCGGCGACCAGTCCCGCGAGGACCGCCGCCCCGGCGGCGCCGCCGCGCGCACCGACGCGCGGCAGCGGGGACCGCCGGGGCGGGGCCTGAAGCGAACCGCTCATTCCTGGGTGATCGCGTCGGCGAATGCGTCGACCGCCTGCGCGGTCGAGCGCGGGCCGCCCGCGCCCCAGATCCGCGGGGGGAAGGCGTGGGCCCGGTTCTCCTCCACGGCCGGGAGGGAGTTCCAGATCGGGTTCTCCTCCAGCGCCTCCACGTAGCCGCCGACGCCCTCGTCGTTGGCGTAGAAGAGGTTGGCCCCGCCCACGGCGGTGAGTCCCTCGACGTCGGTCTGCGCCAGGCCGTAGGAGGGGTTGACGCCGCCGTCCCCGTAGGCCTCGTTGATCTCGTCGGTCCAGACCGGGGTCATCCCGAGCTCCTCGCCGAGGGCGGTGAACAACGCGCCCTCGCCGTAGGGCCGGATGGTGAGGTTGCCGCCCTGGAGCCACCCGTCGAAGTACAGGAAGTCCTTCGTGGGCAGGTCGGCGGAGGCCACCCGCTCCTTGGCCTCGGCGAGGTGGGCGTCGAACTCCCCGATCACCTGCTCGGCCCGCTCGGTGCGCCCCGTGGCCTCACCGATCATCTGGAAGACGCTCCGCATGTTCCCGACGGGGTCGGCCGGGTCGGCGCCCAGCGTGACGAGGACGGGCACCCCGCGCTCCTCCAGCTGCGCGATGATCTCGTCGTCGGCGCTGAAGGCCTCCACGATGACCAGGTCGGGGTTCTGCGCGTACAGGGTGTCGAGGTCGGGCTCCTCGCGGTTGCCGATGTCGGTCACGCCCTCGGGCAGCTCCTCCGCGCTCACCCAGGTGCTGTAGCCCTCGGTGTCGGAGACCGCCACGGGGGTGACGCACAGGGTGAGCGCGTCCTCGACCTGCTGCCACTCCAGGACGGCGATGCGCTCGGCGGGCTGGTCGAGCTCCACCTGTCGGCCGACACCGTCGGTCAGCGACACCGGGCCCGTGGAGGTGGTCGTGGTGTCCTCGGCGCAGCTCTCGGAGGCGGGCGCGGCGACGCCGCCGGTCTCGGGCTCCTCGACGCTGGTGGTGCCGCATCCTGTCACGGCGAGGGCGAGGGCGGCGCAGGCCGCGGTCGCGAGATGGGGGAGACGGGTCATGGGTGGTTCTCTCTGTTCTGTTCTGCGGTGTTCGGGTGGTCCGCGTCCGCGGACCGGGGGCGGGCCGCGTGGCGGCCCACGGGGTCGATGCGCAGTCGGCCGGTCCGGAGGTCGTGGGCGACCTCGACCCGGATGCCGTAGACCTCGCTGAGGTTGCGGCTGGTGAGGACCTCGGCCGGGTCGCCCGCGGAGTGGACGCGTCCGGCGCTGAGCAGCAGCAGCGTGTCCGCGACGCGCGCGGCGTGGTCGAGGTCGTGCAGCACGACGCCGACGGCGACCCCGTGGTCCTCCGCGAGGTCGCGGATCAGGTCGAGGGTCTCGACCTGGTAGCGCAGGTCCAGGTGGTTGGTGGGCTCGTCCAGCAGTACGACGCCGGTGTCCTGGGCCAGGCAGGTGGCGAGCCAGACGCGCTGCATCTCTCCGCCGGAGAGCTGTCCGGCCGCCCGGTCGGCCATGTCCCGCACCCCGGTGGCCTCCATGGCGTGCTCGATGGCGCGCCGGTCCTGGTCGGAGAGCCCCGCGAGGCCGCGCCGGTAGGGGTGGCGTCCGAACGCGACGACGTCCCTGACCGACAGGCCCTCCGGCGTGGGCCGGGCCTGGGCGAACAGGGTGACCTCCCGGGCGAACCGGCGTGCACTGAGCAGGGAAGCCGGGCGCCCGGGCTCCCCGTCCCCGCCGCCGAGCGTGACCTGCCCCTCGTCGATGCGGTGCAGTCGGGCGAGTGAGCGCAGGAGCGTGGACTTGCCGCTGCCGTTGGGCCCCACCAGGGCGGTCACGCGCCCGGCCTCCAGGGACAGCGAGGCGCCGTGGACGACCGTGGAACTGCCGTAGCTCAGGACCAGCCGGTCCCCGCTCAGGGCGTGCGCCCGCGTCACGGCGCTGGGCACGCCGGGCGTGCCGGGCGTGCCGGGAGCGCGGCGGCCGTGGCGGAGGACGGACGCGGCACGGCGCGGACGGAGCCGCGGACGGCGTGCGCACACTGCCCGACCAGCGGATACGGCCGGACACGGGCACGGGCACCCGAACGGGAGATTAGGTTAGCCTTCACTCACTCAGAATAGATTCGGCCGCTCCGTGGCTGCAATCAGGACTTCCGGACACCGGATACGGAATTCCGGTCAACGGCCGCCCGGGAAGGGCCGAAGTACGTCCCCGGGGTGGTGCCCATCACGCGCCGGAAGGCGTCGATGAAGGTGCTGGTCTGGGCGTATCCGAGGAGTTCGGCGGCGTCCTGCACCTCGCACCCCTCGCCGAGCAGCAGGAGCGCCCGGTGGATGCGCAGTGACTGCCGCCACTGCGCGAACGAGAGCCCGGTGGCGGTGCGGAAGGCGCGGCTGATCGTGCGGGGGCTCACGCCCAGGTCGCGCGCCCACTCCTCCAGGGAACGGTCGTCGGCGGGGTCGCGCAGCAGGGCGTCGGCGATCACGTCGGCCCGGGCCTCGCCGGGCAGGCGCAGCGCGAGCTGGGGCAGTGACGGCTCCAGCACGTCGAACACCACCGCCTCCGCGCGCGAGCGCGCCCCGGCGTCCAGGTCGGTGCGGGCCAGGCGCATCAGCAGTGACTCCAGCACCGGGGTCATCGCGATGGCCGTGGGGCCCTCGAAGGCGACCGGCGTGCGGTCCGGGGCGAAGAAGGCGGTGTGGAGTTCGGCCCTGGCCGTCAGTCGGCCGGCGTGCACCTCCCCGGCGGGCACCCACAGCCCGCACCCCTCGGAGACGGTGAAGACGCGGTCGCCGACGCGGGCGGTCAGCGCCCCGCAGCGCACCCACACCAGTTCGTGCGCGGGGTGCGCGTGCGGCTCCCACTCCGTGGGGGCGCCCGGCGCGTGGGACTCCGCGATGATCACGAAGGGCGCCGCGGCCCCCTCCGGAAGCGGGGCGGCCCGCCGCACCAGGGTGCTCGGCTCGCGCCGCCAGGTCCCCAGACCCGCACCCTCCCCGGAGGGCGCGGCCGTCCCGGGCGGTGCGCTGCCGGTACGCTCCGGAAGCGGAGATATGGGCGACATGTCCTTATTGTCGCAGTCGGCGCCGGGTACGGCGTCCCCCCGTGTTCCGTGGACGCGGCCCGCACACGGAACGCGGGGGACACCGACCCGCACGGGCGGCCCCGGGCCCCGGCCCCTCCCCGCCCGGTGACCCGTCAGCAGTGTTTACCCTCACACGGACACGCGCCGTGGCCTGCGATAGTGTGGAACGTCGTCGTCGCGCCGCCCGCGGTGGGACCCGGGGACCGCTCTTCCCCCTCGTCCCCCGCCGTGAGTGCCCGTCGGCGACCGGGCAGGGCTGCGTTCGACGCTCCGCCCCACTCCATGCCGCGCCTGCCGCGCTGGCCGTGAGACCGGGCGGTCGTTCCCGGCGGCCGCCACGCGCGCACAGCGCATGGAGCTTCAGATACCGGCTGCGGCGCGTCCCGGCCGGTGCTTCCATTCGAGGGGCTTCCTCTACTCCATGTTCTCCACTCTGCGCTCACGCGCGTCCGCGCGAGGCAGACGTTCCGATCCCTGGGTCATGAGCGTGTCCGGCGCCCTGATGACCGCCTTCGTCCTCGCCGCCCTGGTCGCCCCCCGCGCCACGGGTGCCGCCGTGGACGCGGCCTTCACCTGGTCCGCGCGCTGGTTCGGCGCCTACTGGCAGCTGCTGATGCTGGCCACCTTCGTCGTCATGACCGTCCTGGCCTTCTCCCGCTACGGGCGGGTCCGCATGGGCGGCACCGACAAACCCGAGTTCAAGCGGTTCACCTGGATCGCGATGGTCGTCACCACCCTGCTGGCCGCCGGAGGGGTCTTCTGGGCGGCGGCCGAACCCATCGCCCACTACGCCTCCCCGCCGCCGCAGTACGCCGACCGGGTCGACGGCGGGGCCGAGGGCGCGGCGGTGGCGCTCGCGCAGAGCTTCGTGCACTGGGGCTTCATCGGCTGGGCCATCGGCGGCGCGCTGGCCACCCTGGTCATGATGCGCGGTGTCGAGAAGGGCATGCCGCTGCGCCCGCGCACCCTGCTGTGGCCGCTCCTGGGCGAGCGGGTGCGCACGCACTGGATCGGCGCGGTCGCCGACATCAGCTGCGTGCTCGCCGTGGTGGCCGGGACCGTGGGGCCCATCGGCTTCCTCGGGCTCCAGATCTCCTACATCTGCAGCGAGCTGTTCGGGCTTCCCGACACCTACGCCGTCCAGGCGCTGATCATCCTGGCCCTGACCGCGGTGGCCGCGGTGTCGGTGCTGAGCGGGATCCACAAGGGCATCCAGCTGCTGAGCCGGGCCAACGTCTGGGTGGCCCTGGCGCTCATCGCCGTCATCGTCGGCATGGCGTCGCTGCCCTTCGTCGTCAACCTGTTCCTGCAGGCGAACGCCGTGCACGCCCGGGAGTTCCTCCCGATGGCGCTGTACCGGGGCGACGAGCAGTGGCTCGGGTACTGGACGCTGTTCTTCTTCGGCTGGTTCCTGGGCTTCGGGCCCATGATGGCGGTCTTCTTCGCCCGCATCTCGCGGGGCCGCACCGTGCGCGACATCTACGTCGGGGCGACGGTGGTGCCCTCGGTGGTGACCATGCTCTGGTTCACCGCGCTGGGCGGCACCGGCATCTGGCTGGAGCAGCGCGAGCCCGGCACGATCACGGGCCCCTACGCCGAGGACGGGCTGCCCGCAGCAGCGCTGGCCATCCTGGAGGCGCTGCCGCTGACCGGAGCACTGGGCGTGCTGATGGTGGTCGTGGCGCTGATCTTCCTGGCGTCCACGCTCGACTCCATGTCCTACACCATCGCGGTCTCCAGCATGCACGAGGGCGAACCCTCGGGCCTGGTCCGCGCGTTCTGGTGCGTGGGGATGGGGCTGGCCGCCGTCGCACTGCTGCTGGTGGGGGACGGCGGAATCCAGGCGTTGCAGTCCTTCATCGTGGTGACCGCGGTGCCCGTCGGCCTGCTCATGCTGCCGACGCTGTGGACCACGCACCCGCTGCTGCGCGACATGGCGGTGGAGCAGGGCATCGTCGCCCCACGCCCGTCACGGGACGGGAACGCGGACCAGGACGGCGCCCGCGCGCCGCGGGCCCAGGAGCCGGTCGGCCAGGCCTCCCCGTAGGAACAGCGCCGCGCCCGCAGGACCCGAGACGGGTTCCGGGCGCGGCGCGGCCCGGGCCGTGGACGCCCCCATGGGTTCCAGGGGGTCGCCACGGCCCGGGCCGGATGCGGACCTACCGCTGGCCGTCCCGGCCGGAGGCGGTGTCCGCGTCCCCCTTGGCGGCCAGCAGCGAGGCGTGGGTGGGCGCGTCGGGCACGTGCGCGGGCCGCCCGGCGGCGAACTCCTTGCGCAGCACCGGCACGACCTCCTCGCCGAGCAGGTCCAGCTGCTCCAGGACCGTCTTGAGCGGCAGGCCCGCGTGGTCCATGAGGAAGAGCTGGCGCTGGTAGTCGCCGAAGGAGTCGCGGAAGGTCAGCGTGCGGTCGATGACCTCCTGCGGGCTGCCGACGGTCAGCGGGGTCTCGCGGGTGAACTCCTCCAGGGAGGGGCCACCGCCGTAGACCGGCGCGTTGTCGAAGTAGGGGCGGAACTCCCTCACCGCGTCCTGGGAGTTCTTGCGCATGAACACCTGTCCGCCCAGGCCGACGATGGCCTGTTCGGCCCTGCCGTGGCCGTAGTGCTCGAAGCGGCGGCGGTAGAGCGAGATGAGCTTCTTGGTGTGCGTGGCGGGCCAGAAGATGTTGTTGTGGAAGAAGCCGTCACCGTAGAAGGCGGCCTGCTCGGCGATCTCGGGGCTGCGGATGGAGCCGTGCCAGACGAAGGGGGGCACCCCGTCCAGGGGGCGGGGGGTGGAGGTGAAGCCCTGCA
>NZ_KB906893.1:0-26678 GCF_000381685.1 Nocardiopsis sp. CNS-639 | reverse complement strand
GACCGGATTCAATCGGTGGTCGCAACACCGGCTTGTTGTAGCAAGGCTAGCTGTTCTTCCAAAGCCTCAGCCGGAGTCTTCCACCCCAACGTCTTACGCGGACGCCCGTTCAACGCCGCGGCAACAGCCTGCAGATCCTGCGCACTCCACCGCGCCAGATCCGTGCCCTTGGGAAAGTACTGCCGCAACAACCCGTTCGTGTTCTCGTTCGTACCCCGCTGCCACGGACTGTGCGGATCAGCGAAATACACCGCGATTCCGGTCTGGACCCTGAACCGGACATGCTGAGCCAGTTCCCCGCCCTGATCCCACGTCAACGAACGCCGCAACTGCTCGGGCAACACCACCATCTGCGCGACCAACGCCTGACGCATCACCCCCGCACCCGACCCACCGGGGCGTCCCCACCCGGGCAGATGAACCAACATGGTGAACCGGGTGCTGCGCTCCACCAAGGTGCCAATCGCCGACCGCCCTGTCCCCAGGATCAGATCCCCCTCCCAGTGGCCCGGCACCGCCCGGTCGGCGGCCTCAGCGGGTCGCTGGCTGATCATCACCTGCGCGGCCACATGAGAGCCTGCCCGAGCGCGAGCTCGGGCTCGCGGCACCCGCAACGCGCGACCGGTGCGCAGGCACGCGACCAACTCGCGTTTGAGCGCGCCCCGCCCCTGCACATAAAGCGCTTGGTAGATGGCCTCGTGAGAGATACGCATGGACTCATCATCAGGGAAATCCCTCCTCAGGCGCCGGGAGATCTGCTCCGGGCTCCAGGAGGTGGCCCATCGGCGGTCCTTGCGCCGAGGTCGGTTACGTCCCTTCCACGGTGGCGTTCGCGGCCCGGGCACCGGTGTGCCGTCGCTGCGTTGGATGTGCCCGCACAACCGCTCTTGCACGTACTGGCGCAGTGGTTCGTTGCCTAGGAGTTTGGCCGGTTTGGGTCGTTGGGCTCTGCCCTCCGCTTTTTTCTGGGCGATGAACGCCCGGTAGTAGAGACGGCCGCGGTGAGCGGTACCGTTGCGGCGCAGCTCCCGGGAGACGGTGGCCGGGTCGCGATTGATCTGGCGGGCGATCTGTCTGACCCCGACGTCTTGGGCATGGAGCACCGCGATCTCTTCGCGCTCTTGAAACGATAGGTAGCGGCCCTGGAGTGGGGTGAGCAGGAAAGTTGCCATGCCGCCACGTTCGCGGAACCATCGGTTGCCGCCCACGCGCGACGCGCCGACCATGACAGCGGCGTTCTCGCTGGTCATGCCCTGGGTGATGTGGTGCCAGAACTGGCGTTCCGCCTCGCGGCGCAACGAGGGTGTCCTGAGTGATCGTGGGGGTGGTGGGCCTGGCGGTTCCCAGGTCCAGCCTTGTGGTTCACGCATCGACACCTCCAAAATCAAGGTGTTGCGACCACCAATTGAATCCACCCAGCCAACGACCTGCAAACTTACCAGCGACAAGCAGCCGAATTTCCAACTTCTCGAAAAACAGACACCGGACCCATAAACCCCATAGGACCCACAGCTCCCCTAACAAGCACCGACCCCATAAGCGGCGAGGAACACCCGAACCCCCTCCTCCGCATGCTGGCACACTTCCCGCTCCGTCGGAATGGCCCCGTCCCCCAGCAGCATCGCCCGGTTCACCGGTTCCGACATCACCAGCCAGTTGAAGTGGGACGCCGCCCGCAGCGGCTCCTCCACCGCCAACAGCCCCCTCTCCCCCAGCCGGGCGAAGCTCTCCGTCAGCCCCTCGATCGCCCGCTGCGGCCCGCACTCGTACAGCACCCGCGCCAACTCCGGGAACCGCGCGACCTCGCCGATCACCATCCGCCTCAACCGCATCAGCCGCGGCGTGAGCACCACCGTGAGCTGCCGACGCGCGTAGTCCCTGAGGTAGGCCTCCACGTCCTCGACCCGGTCGGGCTCGGGCGTCTCGTCGCGCACCACGTCCCCCGCGCCCGAGGTCATGCTGGTGACGATCTCGACGAACAGCCCCTCCTTGCTGCCGAAGTGCTTGTAGACCGTCTGCTTCGACACACCCGACAGCGCGGCGATCTCGTCCATGTTGGTCCCGAGGTAACCGCCCTTCAGAAAGACCTCCTCCGCGGCACCCAGGATGGCCCGGCGCTTGCGGGCCGAGCGGCTCAGCTCCTCCTCCGCTGGCGGGTTCACGCTGTTCAACACCTCGTCTTCGTCGTTCCGGGTTTCGTTTCGACCCTTTTGTCCTATGGGTACTGTACGGTCTAGTTCCACATCACGTGCGGTACTGGACGGTCCAGTTTGAAGGCGGACCGAACGCGGTAGCACGTCAGAGGGAACGGAAAGTCACATGTACGTCAAGTTCGCCGAACTCCCCGTCTTCGACCAGGAGCGGGCCAAGGCCTTCTACACCGACCGCCTCGGCTGCACCGTGGCGACCGACGCACCCATGTCCGACGACGGGTGGCGGTGGATCGAGCTCGGCTTCCCCGGCTCGCGGACCCGCCTGCACTTCCAGCGCCGCGCGGACGAGAACCCGTCAGCCGAGCCGGTCATGGTCCTGGTGACGGAGGACGTCGAGGGCACGGTCGAGGCCCTGCGCGCCGCGGGCGTGGAGATCGTCACCGAACCGGGGGAGGCGATGTGGCAGCCGGGGGTCACGGCCGCCGAGTTCCGCGACAGCGAGGGCAACCGCATGGTGCTCAGCGACGGCTGACCGTCGGGCACGCAAGAGGCAGGGAGACGCAGACATGTCGCACCACTCGCGCCACTCACCGGGAGCGCACACACTGAAGGTTCCGGGCGCCACCATCCACTACGAGGTCCGCGGTTCGGGCCCCGTGCTGCTGATGATCCCCGGCGGCCCGCAGGACGCGGGCGTCTACACCGCCCTAGCCGAGCAGCTGACCGACCGCTACACGACCGTGGCCTACGACCCCCGCGGCAACTCGCGCAGCAAGCTGGACGGCGAGCCCGAGGACCAACGCGTGGAGGTGCACAGCGACGACGCCGCCAGGCTGGTCGCCGAGGTGGGCGGGGGGCCGGCCTACGTGTTCGGCAACAGCGCGGGCGCCCAGATCGGGCTCGACATGGCCGTGCGCCACCCCGAGGCGGTGCGCGCGCTGCTCGCCCACGAGCCGCCCTGCCTCATGCTGCTGGACGACCCCTCCGAGGTGCTCGCCCGCGACCGGGAGGTCTACGACACCTACCGGCGCGAGGGCGTGGAGGCGGCGATCGGCAAGTTCATGGCGCTCAACGGCCTGGACGAGGAGGACGGGGAGGCGCGGGAGGAGGACGGGCCGGAGCCGGAGGGCGCCGCGACGGAGGGGCCGATGCACGAGGACCCCGAGACCTTCGAGCGGGTCAGCGGCAACTTCGGGTACTTCCTGGCCCACGGGTTGATGCCGCTGTCGCTGTACCGGCCGGACGTGGAGGCGTTGCGGGAGGGCGGGGTCCCGGTGACGGTGGCTCTGGGCGACGCCTCCGCCGGGAAGCCCATCCACGACATCGGGCTCGCGCTGGTGCGGCTCCTGGGCACGGAGCCGGTCGCCTTCCCGGGCGACCACACGGGCTTCGGAACCCATCCCCGCGCCTTCGCCGAAGCACTGCACGGCGCGTTGGACGGCGCACCGGAGCGGCGCTGACCGACCGGGGCAGTGCCGACCGGCCGGAGCGGCGTTGGCCGGATGTGGTCAGGACCGTCCGGTCCCGACCACGCCCTCTCCCGACACTGGCCGGGGTTTCGGACGCACACGACCGGGTCGCCCGGCCTGTCCGCTCCGGCACGCACCCCGGAACCGGCCCGTACCGCCCCGCCACGCGCCGCGCAGGACGGAGCGGGGCGGGGCTCCCGGTTCAGTCCCGCCGGACTCCCTCCGGCCAGATGACCTCCACCGGCACTCCCCTCACCCGCGCCGCCTCGACCGCGTCGGCGGTCCCGCCCCTACCGTCGGCGGGCTGGCCGTCCCAGACCGCGAACATCAGCTCCACCCAGTCCAGGACGGCCTCGTTGGCGTCCTCGTAGGCGGCGCGGCCCGCCCGCCGGTGCGGCATGTAGCGCACCAGCGAGGAGCGCACGAGCAGGTCGTCGAAGCGGTCGAGGTTGGCGGGTTTGACCTTGGCCTCGCGGTAGTCGGCCGAGGGCAGCACCACCTCCAGTCTGCCCCCGACATCCAGCACGGCCTCGGCGAAGAGCTGGTCAGCGCCGCGCGCCAGGCAGGAGACGCCGACGAGCCTGTCGTCGGCGTGGGGGTCGAGTGCCGCCACCAGCGCTTTGCGCACCAAAGTGACGCTGTCGCCGGAAAGATTCGAATGACCGGTGATTCCGATACGAGTCACGTCATCCCTTTCACATTTCGCTGATGGTGCAGCAGCGTATGTGATAACTCCTCGCGGACCGCGGCCACGTGCGGGTCGCGGTGGTGCGTGGCGGACTCGGTGTACCAGTCGCGCAGGCGTCTGCGCACCCTGCCCGAACCCAGGGAGGGTTCGAGGGCCGCGGCCTGGCGCACCACCCGGGCGGCCTCGGCGGGCTCGTCGAGCAACAGGTAGGTGCGGCCCAGCCCGATGAGGTCGAAGGCGCGGCCGCGCTTGCCGGAGGGCGCGCGCAGCTGGAGCGCCTTGGTGATGTAGGCGGCGGAGGACTCGGCGTGCCTGCGGCGCGCGCCCGGGTCCTCCTGGAGCACCGCGAGGTCGCGGTAGCGGGCGCCGACCACCCCGGCCAGCTCGGCGTGGTCGAAGCCGCCCACCCAGTCGGGCACCTCCTCGCCGTTGGCGCCCTCCAGGAGGTCCTCGGCCTGGATGACGGTGCGGCGGTAGGCCTCCGACCTGCCCATCCGCGCGTAGGACCAGCCCTCGCGCGTGCGCAGCATCGCCCGGACGAGCGCGGGCGCGCCGGTGGAGTCCGCGCTGTCGAGCGCGAGGCGGGAGATGTCCAGGGCGTCCTCGGGCCGGTGCAGGTCGAGCATCTGCCGGGCCATGTCGGCCAGGACCCCGACGCCGTAGGGGCGGTGTTCGGGTCCGGCCTGGTGGAGCGCGCGCAGGGAGAGGGTGTAGTACCGCTGCGCGGTGGGGTGGTCCCCGGCGTCGAAGGACATCGAGGCGACGGTCTTGGACAGTTCGGCCATCACCGCGAACAGCCGGTTCTGCACGGAGGCGGGCTGGGGGGTCTCCACGAGTTCGGACACCTCCGAGAGCTGTCCGACGACGGCCTTGCGGCGCACGCCCAGGCGCCACCGGTCGTTCCAGTGCCGCAGCGCCACGGTGGCGGCCTCGATGCGCCCCAGTTCGGCCTCTCCGATGGTGCCGCGGACCAGGCCGGGGGCGGCCGGGCCGGGCAGCAGCCAGTGTTCCAGCGTCTCCGTCAGCGCGGCGCCCATCAGGAGCGCGCCGCCGACCGCGAATGCGTCTCTGCGTTTCATCAGGTCCTTCAGCGTGATGTCGACGATGTCCTGCGCCGTTCTGGACGCGGACCATAAATCGCCTTCTTGCAGAGAGGATTCTGTCCAGGAAACGCCCTTCGAATACTCGTCACCCGAATCAGCGAGGCCCAGGGTCCGGCGGGCCTCGGAAGGCATGGCCAGGCCGTCGGCGATGCGCTGCCACGTACTGAGCGCGGTGACCAGGCGCCTTCCCGCCATGATCGCACTCACGTGTGGCTGGGCCATGTCGACGGCGGAGCCGATCGTCTGCTGGCTGGCGCCGGTGTGCTGTCGGACGAGCCCGAACAGGGCTCCGGCGTCGTGCTCGGCCAGCGACCGCAGGACGTCGGCACGGGCCCAGAAAGCCCGTGACGGGGAAAGACGTGGACCGACCTGGGATTTCGTCATGCATACCGCCGGTGTATATCGGCACGGAATTCCGTCCTCGTGGACGAACGGCGTTACATCTTCCGTAGTAATCCTTACCCGGAAACTCCCGTCCCCGTAATGGACGCAAGACCCTGGTTCGTCCATGCCGGGGACCCCCCGAGGAGAAGAGCGGTGACCTCCACCCCACAGGCAGGGCACGGCGGCGGCGCGGGCCACGGGTCCGGAGCCGGTGTCGGTGCTGTTCACACGAGTGACGCGCCCGTCCGGCGGCGCGGAAGGCGCGACCGGAGCGGGCGTCCCGGACGCGTCGGAAGCGCCGGACACGTCGGATGCACCGAGTGCCCCGGACGCGTCGAACACGACGAGCACCCCGGACGCATCGGGCGCATCGGGCAAACCAGCCACACCAGAACCTCCGATCGTCCCGGACGCGCCGGGGACGTCGGGCGGCCCGGCCACACCGGATCCGCCGAGCACCCCGGACGCGTCGAACGCGCTCCGTCCGCCGGACACTCCGGACCTGTCAGATACAGCGAGCGCATCAGCTACGGCGGACGCGTCGAACACCCCGGGCACGCCGAGCGTGCCAGGTATGTCGGGCACGCCTGGCACGCCCGGCGTGCCCGGGGCGTCAGCGCACAGTGCGTCAGACGGTGCGGGAGGTGCGGCAGATGATCCCCCCGCACGAGAGGATGGTCGAACGCCTCGTCGAGGAGGGCGCTCTGGCCGAGGAGTGGCGCGGGGCCTTCGCGGCCGTGCCGCGGCACCTGTTCCTGCCCGACGAGATCGCCGACCCCGACACGGGCGTGCCCGTGGACCGCTACCGCGGCGAACTGCGGTGGCTGGAGGCGGCCTACGCCGACGTTCCCGTCGTCACACAGGTCGACGACGGCGCCCGCTACGGCCCCGGCGAGCCCACGTCCTCGTCCCCGGCGCCGTCCTCGGTGGCCGAGACGGTGCAGCGGCTGCGGCTGGCACCGGGCATGCGGGTGCTGGAGGTGGGCACCGGCAGCGGGTACACCGCCGCCCTGCTCGCGCGGTTCCTGGGCGACGACGCCGTCACCTCGGTGGAGATCGACTTCGAGCTGGCCGAACAGGCGCGGGTGCGGCTGATGAGCGCGGGGCTCACACCTCTGGTGGTCAGCGGGGACGGCATGCGCGGCTGGGCCGGGCGCGCGCCCTACGACCGGGTGGTCAGCGCGGTCACCGTGCAGCGCGTCCCCTACGCCTGGGTGGCGCAGTGCCAGCCCGGCGGACGCGTCCTGACGCCGTGGGGCACCGCCTTCCACCACGGGGTGACGGCCGATCTCGTGGTCGGCCCGCACGGGACCGCGCGCGGCAGGTTCGCCGGGCACACCGACCGCATGTGGGCGCGCGCGGACCGCACCCCGCGCCACCTGCTGGAGACCTACGTCCGGCCGGACGACGACGAGCACACCACGACGTTCTCCCGGCTCCATCCGGGAGAGGTGGTCGGCGACTCCGACGGGGCCTTCGCGGTGGGGTTGCAGATGCCGGACGTGCACCGGATCGTCCGGCTCGGGGGCGGCCCCGAGGATCCGCGGTTCACGGTGTACCTGCTGGACTCCTCGACCTGGTCGTGGGCCTCATGGCACATCGACCCCGGGCACCGGGACCAGGGCTACGAGGTGCGCCAGCACGGCCCCCGCAGGCTGTTCGACGAGTTGGAGGCGGCCCACCTGCTGTGGGTGGAGGCGGGGCGTCCCGCCCACACCCGGTTCGGGCTGACGGTGTCGGCCGAACACCAGCTGGTGTGGCTGGACGACGAGGCCACGATCTTCGCCGCCATGAGGTGACGGGACGGGTGGAGCGCCGGGGCCGCGTGCTCCCCGGGGCCTCCGAGGACGCCGAGGCATGAAGGCACACGGACACGAGAGAACACCAGGACCCGACGGACCGTGGAGGCCGTTCCCGTGGGAACCGCCCGTGCGGCCGTCGCACGAACCGAGGAGAAGACAGATGACCGTCCTGCCACGCCCACGGCGACCGCTCGACCTGGACAGACGCTGGAAGCGCCGCAGCTACCCCGCCAACCTGGCGGCCATCCGAAGAGCCCGGGCCGACCTGCGCGCCGACCTGTCGCGGATCTCGGGCGCCGACGAGGAACTGGTCGCGGCCGTGGTGCTGTGCGCCAGCGAGATGTTGACCAGCACCATGGGGCGGGTCCTGCCCGGCGGAAGCGGGGCGGAGGTGGTGCGCACGCTCGTGCTGCGCCATGACCCCGGTGGTCGCCGCGTCCTGCGGCTGTCGGTGGCGGACCGGTGGATTCCGGGCGCCCTGGCGAGCGTGCCGGGTCCGGAGGCGGACCAGGACTGGCGGGAGCTCGCGCTGGGGCAGGGGCTGCTGCTCATCGGCCACTTCTCCGCCCGCTGGGGAACCCGCCGGGCCGGTGCGCCGGGCGAGGACGGGGGCCGCGTGATCTGGGCCGAGTTCGACCTCGCGCCGCGGTGGAGCCCGCGCCCGGTGGCGGCGTAGGAGCGCGGGCCCCGGGTTGGAGCTGGGCCCGGGGCCGCGGGCTCTGAGCCGTTCAACGGTGGTTCCTCCTCCCGGCCCGTTCCCCGCGCCGCCGCAGGCGACCCCCGCACCGGTCCTCCTCCCCGGCGGCGCAGATCCCCCCGTCCAGTCGCGAAGTGCTCCTCCGCCATGGGGCCCGGCACGTGAGCGGGGGCCGGGCGGCGGAGTCCCGTCCAGTCGCGCCCGGCACCCGCGAAGCGCCGGCGGTAGACCGTTCCCATGCCATCTCGCACACATATCCACCAGCTACGCACCTGCCGTGCCCGGGATTTTCATCCGAGGACGGAACTCCCCCGGAGAAAATAATTTCCCCCGCGGCCCGGAACCAGATCCATCCCTTCCCGCACAGGAACAGGACAGGGCCCGCAACCCCCGAATACCCAGAACAGACCGGGCCCACCGAACCCGCCCACGCCCACCGGAACAACGAAGAACCACCCTCGAAAAACCTCCCGCGCTCCCGGAATCCACACGACCGCCACAGCCCGTCTGACCTCCCGACTCCTGGATTCACAGCACCCCTAGAGGAAGCATCCTCCTTCTTCGTTTGCCAGCGGAAAAGGAGTTTTGCCGCGACATCCGACGGGAATGACGCTCTTCGCTTTCCCCTTCACCTCGCCCAGCGCCCTGGAGCCCCCTTGCCCGTTCGAATATCAGGAGTAGGCGAATACCTGCCCGCAGAAGAGGTCTCCAACGAGCGGATCTCAGAACACGCGGGGGTCTCCGCGGAATGGATAAGCCAGCGCACGGGGGTGCTGGCGCGCAGGCGCGCGGCCCCGGACGAGGCGACCTCGGACCTGGCCGCGCGGGCCTGCGAGCGTGCGCTGACCTCCGCCGGGCTGCGGCCGGACCAGGTCGGGCTGATCGTCAGCGCCACGTCCCTGCCCGACGAGCTCGGCCCCTCGGTGGCCTGTCGGATCCAGAGCCGCATCGGCGCCCGCGACGCGGCCGCCATGGACGTGGGAGCCGCGTGCAGCGGATTCCTGTACGCGCTCGAGGTCGCGCGGTGCTGGCTGCACGCCAGGCCGGGCGCCCCGCCCGCCCTGGTGGTCGGAGCCGAGGTGTACTCGCGTTTCGTCGACCCCGCCGACCGGGCCACGGCCTCCCTCTTCGCGGACGGGGCCGGAGCCGTGGTGCTGACCTCGGGGGACGGCGGGGAGGGCCTGTCCCCCCTCCGGCTGGGAGCGGACGGGTGGGGGGCCGACCTGGTCGGGGTCTTCTCCGGGGGCACCCGGCGACCGGCCTCCCCGGAAACCGTCGCCTCCGGCGGCCACACCATCCGTATGGACGGCAGGGCCATCAGCGAGTTCACCCTCCGTGTGCTGCCGCGCATGGTCCAGGAGTGCCTGGAGGAGCACGCCCTCGCCCTGGACGACATCGACCTGGTGGTATCCCACCAACCGAACCCGCTGCTGCTGGCCAGGGCCTGCGCGCAGGCGGGAGTGCCCCCCGAACGGGTCCTCATCACCGGTGACCTCGTGGGCAACATCGGCGCCGGATCGGTGCCGTTCGGCCTTGCCCGGGCCGAGGCCACCGGACGCCTGCGCGAGGGGGACCGCGTCCTGCTCATGGCCTTCGGCGCCGGCATGACCTGGGGCTGCGGCCTGCTGACCTGGACCGGGACCGAACGCGGCCGCACCCGCGACGAAGACGGAGGGGATCTCACATGAGCGTCACGCAGGAGTTCCGCCTCGACGGTGCCAGGGCACTGGTCACCGGTGCCTCCCAGGGCATCGGCCGGGCCACCGCCCTCGCGCTGGCCGAGGCGGGGGCGCACGTAGGGCTGTGCGCGCGCAACGGACCGGCCCTGGAGGAGGTGGCACGGGAGATCTCCGGCCTCGGGCGCGAGGCCGTGGTCGTGCCCGGGGACCTGAGGGAGCCGTCGACGGCCGCCGACGCCGTGGACGCGACCGCCGCGGCACTGGGCGGGCTGGACCTGCTCGTGCACAACGCGGGCGGCCCCCACACCGACGCCGACGGGAGCATGGTCCTGCGCCCCGTCACCGAGACCTCGGACGAGGAGTGGCGGGGGGTCGTGGACCTCAACCTGCTGGCCGCGGTGCGACTGTGCCGCGCGGCCCACCCCCACCTGCGGCGCTCCGAACGCGCCTGCGTCCTGCTCATGTCCTCCGCGGCGGCGCTCGTCGCCGTTCCGGGCATGGAGTCCTACGGGGCGGTCAAGAGCGCCCTGCTCTCCTACACGCGCTCCCTGGCCGTGGCGTGGTCCGGGGACGGGGTACGCGTCAACGCGCTGTGCCCCGGCTGGGTGCGCACCCAGCTCACCAGGCCCGTCCACGGAACCGAGGCCATGGCCGGGGCCGCCCTCACCAACGTGCCGATGCGCCGGTGGGGAGGGGTCGAGGACGTCACCGGCCCCGCCGTGTTCCTCTGCTCCCCGGCCGCGGCCTTCGTCACCGGCCAGTACCTGGCGGTGGACGGGGGCCTGTCGGCCTTCCCCGCCATGCCCCAGCCCGCGCCCCCTCAGGAGGCCCCGCATGGATGAACGGTTCTGGGTCGTCGGCGACGGGTTCCCCACGCCCCGGCTCCACCCCGAGATCAGGACCTACCGGGAGGTCCTCCACGCGCTCCGTACCGGCGAGCTGCGCGAGGGGTACCTGCTCTCCGCCCTCGGCGTCGGCCCCCGGGACTGGGAGTACCTGGACCAGGTCGTCGCGGAGTCGGGGCGGTCGCGGACCGTGTTCCTCGACGCCCCTCCTCCCGCGCCGCTCCCGCGCGCCGAGGTGCTCAAGACCATCCAGGAGAACGTGGTCATCGCACGGCCGCGGGTGAGCGGCCACACGGTCGGGTGCGACCTGGTGGTCGCCGACGGCAACGAGATCATGCACGACCACACCGCCGAGCGGCAGCACCTGCCGGGCATGCTGCTCATCGAGGCGGGTATCCAGGCCACGACCTGGGCCACCCGGGCACTGTACCCGTCCGGGGAGGGACGGCTCCCCCCGTACCCGGTCATGCACGAGTGCGCGTTCGACTTCGAGCGGTTCCTGTTCTGGCTGCCGGTCGAGGTCCGCGTCACCCTCGTCCCCCAGGGGCCGGCCTCCGGCGACAGACGGCCGCTGCGCGCGGAGGTCTCCTACCTGCAACAGGGGCGTGTCGCCGCCACGGGACGCTTCTCCTTCCACGCCTTCGACCCTCCCGACATCCACCGCATAGAACAGAGCCAGTCACGGAGGGTGATCGAAAGCGCCCGCGACGAGAGCCGAACCGCGTCCGGCTGAGGAGGACAGATGCCACCGACGTCCACCGGGGAGCGCGACCGGCTCCGCGCGCTCCTGCACGGCGCGCCCCGCGGCGGGGCGGAGATCGCCGCCCTGTTCGACCACCCCGTCTTCGCGCCGGCCGACTTCTCCTCCGCGGAGGAGTTCCACCACCTCACCTACGAACGCCTGCGCGTCCTCAACGGGCGCGTCGGAGGGGGCAGGCAGGCCCTGCGCTCGCCCGAACGACTCCTCGACGTGCTCGGGCACGCCGCGGTGGTCGACCCTTCCCTCTTCCTCCGCGCGATGGTGCACTACGAGGTGTGCCTCAACGCCGCCCTCACCCTCGGCGACGACAACCCCGGTCTGCGCGAGGCCGTGGACCGGCTCGACGACCTCTCCTCGGTCGGCAGCGTCCTGATCACCGAGGTCGGGCGCGGCGGCAGCCACGTCTCCGTACGCACCCGGGCCGAGTACGACCCGAGCCTGCCCGGCTTCAGGATCACGACCCCCGAACCGGAGGACGCCAAGTTCATGGGCACGGTCGGGACCCCCGGGATCGCGCAGACGGGCCTGGTGTACGCACAGCTGTGCACCGGCGGCGGCCAGCACGGGGTCTTCCCCTTCCTGGTCGACATCAGCGACGAGCACGGACCCCGCCCCGGCGTACGGGTGACGCGCCTGCCCCACAGCGGTGTCTCACCGCTGGACCACTGCCTGGTCTCCTTCCGGGACGCGCCCGTACCATTCGGCCGCTGGCTGCGGGACAGCGCCGGGATCTCCCCGCAGGGGCTCTTCGAGGAACCGCCCTCCCACCGGGGCGGACGGCTCACGCGTTCGCTGGCGGTCTCCTCCGCGGCCTCGGCGGCCGGCGCCACGGCCCTGGCGGCGGTGACCCGGGCGACCGCCGGCATCTCCTACCGGTACTCGCGGCACCGGGTCACGGTGAGCGCGCACGCCGGGGAGGTGCCCGTCATCGGCTACGGGATCCAGCAGGAGTCCGTGTACGGGGCGCTCGCCGCCGCCTACGCCACCACCTTCCTGGTCCGCGGCGCACGCGCCCGCGGCGGTCCGCCCCGGGTCGGACCGGAGGGCGGCGGACGAGACGGCGGCACGGCGGCCTGGACCCCCTGGGCCTCGGTGAGCCGGGAGCTGTCCCTGGCCAAGACCGCGGCCACCGAGGCGGCGGAGAGGGCCTGTGCCGAGTCCCGGCGGCGCTGCGGCGCCCAGGGCGCCCTGGACGCCAACAGGATCTCCTCCTACGAGGCCCTCACCCACGTCTACAACAGCGCGGGCGGGGAGAACCGGCTCATCCTCCTGGACGTGGGGCGAGCACTGGTGCTGGAGGAGGACGGGGAGCGGCCCCGCCCGGAGCCTCCCCCGGGCCGCTCTCCGGGGGACCCGCGGATGTGGTCGTACCTGTTCGCCGAGGACGAGCGGCGCCTGCTCTCGCACGCCCGCTCCGTCCTCGGCGGCTCCGCCGGGGCGGCCGCGCCCCCGCGACAGTGGGACAGGCACCTGTGGCTGCTGCTCGCGCTCGCCTCCGCGCACTCGCGGCGGGTGGCCTTCGAGTCCTTCGAGGAGGCCGCGGCCCCGCTCGCCGGGTCGCCCGCCGGGGAACTCCTCTCGCCCCTGTTCGGGCTGTGGGCGCTCGACGCCATCGACGGCCGGGCGGCTGAGCACCTGGCCCACGGCAGCCTCACCCGCGAGGAGTACCTGGTCATGCTCGACCTGCGCCGGTCCCTGCTCGGCAAGGTCGACGCGGAGGCGCTCGTGGACGTACTCGACCTGCCGTTCGAACAGATCGGGGCGCCGATCGCGTTTCCCGACTACTCCCGTCGGCTGGGCGCGGACGGCCGCCCGTGACGGCCGCCTCGCCCGGAGCCGCGCGCCCTTCGCCCCGCCTCCGGTGGACGCCGGGCGTCCTCCCCCGATCCGCAATGGTGTCTCCCGTCACACGTACGGATCCTTGAGTGTGCCGCGTCGGCATGGTTTCTCCTGGTTCCCAGCTCGCCTGTCTGACCGAGCACGAACGAGAGGAACGACATGGCACTGCCCGACCTGATCCCGGTCGAGGACTTCTTCAGCCCGCCGGAGCGCGCTGATGCGACGATCTCACCGGACGGAACCCGCATCGCCTACCTGGCTCCGTGGAAGGACCGGCTCAACGTCTGGGTCCAGGACCTCACCCCGTCCGGGGGCTTCGACGGCGACCCGCGCTGCGTGACCGCCGACGAGGTCCGCAGCGTGCAGAGCTACCAGTGGACCGACGACCCGCGCTGGCTGCTCTACCTCCAGGACAGCGGCGGCGACGAGAACTGGCACCTGTTCCGGGTCGACCTGGAGGCCCCCGAGCCCACCGCGGTGGACCTGACCCCCTTCCCCGGCGCCCGGGTGGTGAGCTTCGAGCCCTCCCGGGGACGCCCGGGGAGAATGACCGTGTCGCTCAACGCCCGCGACGCCGCCGAGTTCGACCTGCACGAACTCGACGTGGCCACCGGCGAGCTCACCATGCTCGCCCAGAGCCCCGGCGCCGCGAGGATCTGGACGCGGGGCAGGGAGGGCGAGCTGCTCTCCACCACTCTCAACGAGAACAGCGACTTCGAGATCTCCCGTCACGACTCCGCGACGGACACCACGAGCAGCGTCCTGGTGTACGAGGGCGCCGACTATCCGCTGGGCGTCTTTCCGGCGCAGGTCGCACCGGACGGGACCGGGATGTGGGTCGGCTCCAGCAAGGGCACCGACCGCACCCGCCTGGTGCGAGCCGACCTGTCCACGGGTGAGGAGACCGAGGTGGACAGCCACCCGGACTTCGACATCGACACGCGCGCACAGGTCTCCACCCTTCCCCCGCCGCTGATCCTCGACCACCGGGGTGAGCTGCTGGGAGTGCGCTACCTGGGCGAGCGACAGGTCATCCACGCCCTGGACCCGCACTTCGCCGAGGTGCTGGCGAACCTGGAGAAGCTGTCCGAGGGGGATGTGGCGGGCCTGTCGTCCGACGCCGACGGACGGCGGTGGATCGTGGGTTTCACCCACGACCGCGACCCGGGCGCGACCTGGTTCTACGACCACTCCACCGGCGAGTCCCGGCTGCTGTTCCGCCCCCACCCGCACCTGGACCCCGAGGCGATGGCGCCGATGACGGCCGTCACGATCCCCGCCCGGGACGGGCTGGAACTGCCCTCGTACCTGACCCTGCCGGTGGGCGTGGAGCCCGAGAACCTGCCGATGGTGCTGATGGTGCACGGAGGCCCGTGGGCGCGGGACACCTGGGGTTTCGACCCGACCGTGCAGCTGTTGGCCAACCGGGGCTACGCGGTGCTCCAGGTCAACTTCCGCGGCTCCGTCGGGTTCGGCAAGGCCCACATGAAGGCGGCGATCGGCGAGTTCGCCGGGAAGATGCACGACGACCTCATCGACGCCGTGGACTGGGCCGTCGCGCAGGGCTACGCCGACCCCGACCGGGTGGCGATCTTCGGCGGTTCCTACGGCGGCTACGCCGCGCTGGTCGGGGCGGCCTTCACCCCCGACCGCTTCGCCGCCGCCATCGACTACGTCGGCATCTCCGACCTGGCCAACTTCATGCGCAACCAACCGGCGTTCGTGCGGCCCGCGCTGGTCAACAACTGGTACCGCTACGTGGGCGACCCGGCCGTCCCCGAGCAGGAGGCCGACATGCTGGCCCGCTCACCGATCAGCAGGGTGGACCGGATCACCGCGCCGCTGATGGTGGCGCAGGGCGCCAACGATGCCCGGGTCGTCAAGGCCGAGTCCGACAACATCGTCGCCGCGCTGCGCGAGCGCGGCGTGGACGTGGAGTACCTGCTCAAGGAGGACGAGGGACACGGGTTCGTCAACCCGGAGAACCAGCTCGACCTCCACCGCACGGCCGAGCGCTTCCTCGCCCGCCACCTCGGCGGACGCCGGGGCTGAGCCCGGATGGGCCCCGGCCGCACGGGGGCGGCCGGGGCCCATCCCTCCCCCGCGCCTCCCGGCCGGGTGGGACCGACGACCGCGGGCCCGCGACCGGTCAGGACCGCTGGTCGGCCTGCGCTTCGGCCTGCTGGTCGGCTTGCTGGTCCGTCCGCTCTTCAGCCTGCTGGTCCGCCATCGCCGCGCGGGAGAGGCGGTCGAGGACGTCGAGCTGGGCGGGGTTGTACAGGTCGTTCAGAGCCGTGGTGAACGCCTGCGCGGCCTTGTGCCGGTCGATGGCCGTCGTGGCCTGGGAGATGCGCAGCTCCGGACGGTCGGACAGGAGGTCGCGGGAGGCGCGCCACAGCCGTTCGGTGAGCTCCTGCCGGGTCCGCTCGTCGGCGTCGGCCGACAGGTTGTCGAACTCCTCGTCGGAGGCACCGGAGCCGTAGGCGCGCGCCAACTCCGTGAGGGCCCGCTGCGTCTGCGGCGTGAACAGGCGCGCCATGACCGCGGCCAGCGAACGGTCGGCCTCGGTCATGGCGATCCCGGCGGTGGCCAGGGCCATGTCGGGCGGTAGTTCGGTCGGCCCGGACCCGCGCAGCGCCAGGGCCAGCTCCTCGCGCATCCGCCGCAGGCGTTCGATGGCCTGGGCGAGTTCGTCGTCCAGGGCCCGCAGCTCCTGCTCGGGGTAGGCGTCGGCCTCCCCCATCTCGGCGATCTGCACCAGGGAGAACCC
Organism: Nocardiopsis sp. CNS-639; assembly: GCF_000381685.1. Lineage (NCBI taxonomy): Bacteria > Bacillati > Actinomycetota > Actinomycetes > Streptosporangiales > Nocardiopsidaceae > Nocardiopsis > Nocardiopsis sp. CNS-639. Next base: position 10,489 of record NZ_KB906893.1, on the reverse strand, counting down.
CAGGTCCGACAGGCGTTTGACGCGCAGGACCCGCACCAGGTGCTCGACCTTGTAGTGCTTGTAGCCGTTGGCGCCGCGCTCGGGCTCGGCCAGCAGACCGACCTCGTGGTAGTGCCGCACCGTCCGCAGGGTCGTTCCGGCCAGTTCGGCCAGTTGACGGGTGCTCCACGCCATGACGGTCCCCTCCGCGCTCACGGTCCGGCGGTCTTCGCTCCACCAGGAACGCTAGTGCAGACCCCGCGCTCCACGACCCCTACCGCGTGCCCGGTCGTCGTGGGCCGAGGACCGCGTGCCCGACCGGGAGTTGCGCGGCCGGGCATACGGTGCCCGATCACGCCCCGCGTGAGCGGGGCGGGCCCTCATGGACGGGGCGGATATCTGCCGGACGATCCGTCGTTTCGTGGAGCCCGGTCACGCCCCGCGTGAGCGGGGCGGACACTCGTGGGCGGGGCGGACGCTCGTGGGCAGGGCGGACGCCTCTCCGCAGGCGGACGGACCGGTTGCCTTTCCACAGGCGGACCGGTCGCTTTTCCACAGGCGGATGATGCGGGCTGGTGCGGTGATCGCCGGAATACGTAGACTCGAACCCGGGGGCTGTCGCGCCTCCCATGAGCGCGCCATGCGCCCCCGAATCCAGTGTCCCCGGCCCGCCGCCACCCGGACAAGCCCCGATCCGCCCCTGTGGACGGACTCCCCTGCGCCCAGGGCACGGCGCCCGGTCACTCGGGACCAGGGCCGGATTGGGCCGAGCACGCAGGGCCGAACATCCGGGCCCGAACACGCGAGGCCCAAGCACGCGGGCCCGGGCACCCGGGCTCGAACACGCAGAGCCGAACACCCGGGGCCCGTGCACCGGTAACCGGTGCGCTGAGCACTTCTAGGCCGGACGGCGGGGGCCGCGGCGGCGCGAGGCCGACCCGCCGCCCGAGGCCGCGCCACGCCCAGCCGACCCGCCGCGCGCAGCCGACCCACGCGATCCGCCGCGTGCACCCGGACCGCGACCGCCCTGGCGGCGCTGCTCCTCCCGGGGAGCGCTGGGCAGGGTCACCGGAACGCCGGAGGGCTCGCGGGCGCCGGTCACCCGGGCCAGCTCGGGGTCGCTGGCGCTCACCTGTGCGACGTGCGCGTCGATCCGGGCCAGCCGCATCAGCCTGTCCATGTCCCGTCGCTCGCTGGGCAGCACGAGCGTGACCACGCTGCCCGTCTGGCCCGCGCGCGCGGTGCGTCCGCCCCGGTGCAGGTAGTCCTTGTGGTCCGTGGGCGGGTCGATGTTGACCACCAGGTCCAGCCCGTCCACGTGGATGCCGCGCGCGGCGACGTTGGTGGCGACCAGCGCGGTCACCGTGCCCTCCTTGAACTGCTTGAGGGTGCGGGTGCGCTGGGGCTGGGACCGCCCGCCGTGCAGCGGCGCCGCCCGGACGCCGCTGTTGAGCAGGTGCTTGGCCATCCGGTCCACGGCGTGCTTGGTGTCCAGGAACAGGATGACCTGCCCGTCGCGGGCCGCGATGCGGGTGGCGGCCTCCTGCTTGTCCATGTGCGACACGTGCAGGACGTGGTGCTCCATGGTGGAGACGGCGCCCTCGGACGGGTCCACCGAGTGGACCACCGGGTCGTCGAGGAACCGGCGGACCAGGGTGTCGACGTTGCGGTCCAGGGTGGCCGAGAACAGCATGCGCTGGCCCCCGGTCGGCACCTCCGTCAGGATCGCGGTGACCTGCGGCATGAAGCCCATGTCGGTCATCTGGTCGGCCTCGTCCAGGACGGTGACGTCCACCAGGTCCAGAACGCAGTCGTCGCGCTCCATCAGGTCGCGCAGGCGGCCCGGGGTGGCCACGACCAGTTCCACGCCCTGACGCAGGGCGCGGGACTGGCGGCTGATGGGCATGCCGCCCACCACGGTCGTCGTGCGCACGCGCAGCGAACGGGCGTAGGGGGCGAGCGAGTCGTTCACCTGCTGGGCGAGTTCGCGGGTCGGCGCGAGCACCACGGCCAGGGGGCGGCGGGGCTCGGCCACGCGGCCCTCCAACCGGGCGAGCAGCGCCAGACCGAAGGCCAGGGTCTTGCCCGAACCCGTCTGGCTGCGGCCCAGGACGTCGCGTCCGGCCAGCGAGTTGGGCAGCGTCGCCGCCTGGATGGCCGACGGGGTGGTCAGGCCCTGGCGGGCCAGCGTCGACTTCAGCTGCGCGGGCATCTCCAGGTCCTCGAAGGCGTGGACCGGGTCGAGCGCGGGGGTGGTGGAGACGGGGAGTGCGAACTCCCCGGAGGAGCGTCCTGCCGAACGTCCGCCGAAGCCGCCGCGCTGGGGGCGGCCGCCGGACTGGTGGGGGCGCTGACGGCCGTAGCCACCGGAGGGACGGCCACGACGCGCGTTGGTGCGGGGTTGGTTCATATGGGGCCTTTCGCCGCCGACGCGTGCCTGGCGGGAAGCCCTCGGGGGCTTCGGCGTGTGACACCGGGTGTGCGCCGGAAAGAGTCTTGGGATCCACGGCCCGCACGGAGAACCCGGGGTCGTGGCAGAGGACCGGACCAGCGCCTGTCGGAGAACGACGGCCAGAAGAGCGGTCCGGGAAAAACAAAACCGGGGAGGGGCCGCCGCCGCGAGGGCGGGCCCCTGCCCCGGAAGGAGTCTCAGCTCAGTCAGATCAGGGTGATGTTGTCGGCCTGGAGGCCCTTGGCACCCTGGGTGACGTCGAACTCGACGTTCTGGCCCTCCGCGAGCTCACGGTAGCCGGTGCCCTGGATGGCGGAGTAGTGGGCGAAGACGTCGGGGCCGCCGCCGTCCTGCTCGATGAAGCCGAAGCCCTTTTCGCCGTTGAACCACTTGACCTTGCCGGTCGCCATGGGTGTTCCTCTCGTTCGGGAGTATGAAGAAAACCGCGGTCTGACGATTTTCCCGTCACTGCGGCAATAACCCGAAAAAGATGTACATCCAACGGGAATCACGACTGCAACTCCACTGAACCTAGCACACCTTCTCTCCCGTGCCGCAGAAATACCGTGTGTCACATGGCACGGAGAAACGTGGTAACGATCCGCCCGGAGAACGCGTTGGCCCCGGCTCCCCGCGACCGCCGACGGCCGCCCGCGCGCCCCTCCGCCGCCTCAGCGGCGCGGGGACAGCACGGCGGGCAGCCCGAAGTGCCGGAAGAGCGAGGTGTCGAAGAACATCACCGCGTGGGCGACCGCGTCTCCCCCGGGCGCCAGCTCCAGCACCTGGATCCCGAACGCCCGGTGGGCGCCGTCGCCGCCCCGCATGTACAGCGCGAAGGCGGGCTGCCCGTTGGCCGCGGTCGGCACCAGCGCCATGTCGCCCGGCCCGCTGGCCGGGCAGTGGGCGGCGATGAGGCGGCCGATGTGCCCGGCGCCGCGCACCCACGTGGCGAAGGGCGGCATCTCGAACACGGCGTCGGCGGTGAACACCTCGGTGATCGCCGAGATGTCGTAGGACTCGAACGCGTCGACGTACCGGTCCAGGACCTCGCGCTGCTCCGGCCGGGGCTCGGCCACCTCCTCCTCGGCGGGGGTGACCCGGGCCAGCTGTGCGCGGGCCCGCTGGAGCAGGCTGTTGACCGCGGGGACCGAGACGCCGAGGGTGTCGGCGACCTCGGCCGCACTGTAGCGCAGCACGTCGCGCAGGATCAGCACCGCCCGCTGCCTGGGTTGCAGGTGCTGGAGCGCGGCGACCAGGGCCAGGCGCACGCTCTCGCGCGCGGCCACGACCGTGCCGGGGTCGTCCGCGCCGACCAGGGCGTCGGGCACCGGCTCCAGCCAGGGCAGCTCCGGGCGGTCGGCCAGTTCGCCCTCGGGCTCGGCGGCGGGTCCGCCGAGCCCGGTGGGCAGGGGCCGCCGTCGGCGCTTGTCCAGGGCGGTCAGACAGGCCGTGGTGGCGATCCGGTGGAGCCAGGTGCGCAGGCTGGAGCGGCCCTCGAACCGGTCGTAGGCCTTCCAGGCGCGCAGGTAGGTCTCCTGCACCAGGTCCTCGGCGTCGTGCACCGACCCCAGCATGCGGTAGCAGTGCGCGAACAGCTCCCGCCGGTAGGGATCGGCGGCACTCATGAAGTCCTGGTCGGACGCGTGTTCCACCACGACCGTCACGTTACGCCTCCTGTATGACAGAACACACGTTCCCGAACGGGTCGGCGAACCACGCCACCGTCGGGACGCCCCGCGAGATCCCCTTGCCGTCCTGGTCGAAGCCCTCGTAGCGGAGCGTTCCGACGCCGCGGCGGGCGAGCTCGTCCACGACGGCGTCGATGTCGTCCACGGGGAGGTTGAGCACGGTGAAGCCCGCGGGCTCGTGGTCGGGCTTGGGGTAGACGAGGATCGCCCGCCCCTCCCCCAGGTCGATGCTGAGCAGGCCGTGCTCCTCCATGCCCTCCACGGGCCCGACCGTGAGCCCGAGGGTGGTTCCGTAGAACTCCCTGGCCCGGTCGGGGTCGCGGACGGCGAAGGAGCCGAAGGCCCTGGTGGTGTCGAACATGGTCTTCTCGCTAACTCTCGCGCGCCATGGCGGCGCGGTGCTCGTCGCTGAGCTGGATGATCTGGACGTGGTTGCCGTCGGGGTCGACGGCGGTGCCGAACAGGCTGCCGTCGCGGTCCTCCAGGGGCGCCAGCCACCCGGTGCCCCGGGCGTCCACGCGGGCGGCGACGGCGCGGGCGTCGTCCACGTCGACGTTGAGGATCATGCGGGTCGGGTCGCCCGCCCTGGGCGCGACGTCGTCCCGGCGGTCGATGAGCAGGTGGAAGGTGCCCAGGCGCAGGACGCGGTAGCCGTCCATGTCGATGTCGTCCTGGGGGGAGAGGACGTCGGCGTACCAGTCGTGCAGGCGGTCGGGGTCGGTGGTGGCGAGCAGCATGCCGTCGAGGTTGGGGCGTTCCATGGTGTCCTCCGGATGGTGTTCGGGTCCGCGTCACCGGGTGCGGGCCGTTGTGCCGGTCAGCGCCGCCGGGTCCGGGAACCCCGGTCGGGACCGCCGGTTCCGGGTGGTCTCAGGTCCGGCGCCCGGTGCCGCTCACCCGTACTGACCCGCCGGGGCGCGCGGACTCATCGGCCCGCGGCGGCTCTTCTGCCCCGGATCCCTCCACAGGGTCCGCCGCGTCCGGTTCCCCTCCCGCCAGCCGCCCGTCCGCCGGGCCGGGCTCCGGGGCGCTCTCGGCCCCGGCCACGGGCGTGTCCGGAGCACTCTCCTCCGCGACGCCCGCCGGGTCCTCCACCGGTTCCCGCTCCTGCGGTGTCCCCGACGGCGCGGGGCGCAGCAGGACCACGGCGGCCGCTCCGAACACGGCCATGGCCGCGCAGCCGATCACCCCGACCAGGTTGATCCCGGAGGTGAAGGCCTCGCGTGCCGGACCGAGCAGGCCCTCGGCCAGGCCCGCGGGCAGTTCCGCGGCCACGGCCACGGCGGCGGGCAGGGTCTGGCCCGCCTCCTCGGGCAGGCCCTCGGGGACGCTCACCTCGGCGCGGTAGACCGCCGAGGCCAGGCTGCCCAGCAGGGCCACGCCCATGGCGACGCCGAACTCCCCACTGGTCTCGGACATCGACGCGGCGGCCCCGGCCCTCTCCCGGGGCGCGGAGCCCACCACGATGTCGGTGACCAGCGCGGCGCCGGGCCCCAGCCCCACCGAGGCCAGCAGCAGCCCGGCGACCACGAGCACCGTTCCGCCCTCGACGGGGACCAGGAACAGCAGGGCGAACCCCGACGCGGTCACCAGCATGCCGCCGCCGATGACGTTGGCCCGGCCCACGCGCGCGGCCAGCGGGCCTCCGGCCATGGTGGCGGCGATCATCGCCAGCGCCGGGGGTACCTGCCACATCCCCGCGACCAGCGAGGAGTGCCCGGCGACCATCTGGAGGTACTGGCTGATCAGCAGGAACGTGCCGCCCATGGTGACCGCGCCCGCCATCATCACGCCCAAAGCGACCCCGAAGGAGGGCTGGCGGAACAGGGTGAGGTCCAGCAGCGGGTCGGGCAGGCGCAGCTGGCGGCGGGCGAACACCGCGCCCATGACCAGCCCGAAGGCGAGGGAGGCGAGCGGTCCGAGGAGCGGCCCGCCCTCGGCGACGGCCTTGAGGCCGTAGACGACCGGCAGGATGGCGGCCAGGGACAGGGCGACGCTGACCAGGTCCAGCCGACCGGGTTCGGGCGCGCGGTGCTCGGGGAGCAGCGGGGGCGCGCACACCAGGAGCAGCAGCATGACGGGGACGCCGAGCAGGAACACCGACCCCCACCAGAACCACTCCAGGAGGAGCCCGCCCACGACCGGTCCGATGGCGGTGCCGCCCATGAAGCAGCTCGTCCACACCGAGATGGCCACCGCGCGCTGGCGCGGGTCGGTGAACATGTTGCTGATCAGGGCCAGGGTGGAGGGCATGAGGGTGGCTCCGGCCACGCCCATGAGGGCGCGGGTGGCGATGAGCGCGGCGGAGCTGGGCGCGAAGGCCGCGGCCACGGAGGCCAGCCCGAAGACGGCGGCGCCGATCATGAGCAGGCGCCTGCGGCCGATGCGGTCGCCGAGGGTGCCCATGGTGATGAGGAACCCGGCGATCATGAAGCCGTAGACGTCCATGATCCACAGCAGCTGGCTGCCGGAGGGCCGCAGGTCGGCGGCCAGGTGGGGCAGCGCCAGGTAGAGCACGCTCATATCCAGGGAGAGCAGCAGGGTGGGCAGGGCCAGCACCCCGAGCCCGAGCCACTCGCGCCCTCCCGCGCGTGCGGGGGTCGGCTTCGCGCCGTTCATCGTGGTCGTCCTCGTCCGTCGGATCCGCACGGTGCGGTTCGTTCGTGTGTACGGACTCCGAAGGCGGGGAGAACTCATCGGCCCGGGCCGGAGAAGCGGAGATGTTCCGGGCGGCGCCGTGGCGCGGGGCGGTGGAAGGGGCCGTTCCCTCGGCCCGCTCGGGCCCCGTCCCGGTCACCGGAGCCTCTGGCACGGTCGGCACGGGCCGCACCGGTGGGACCCGTGCCCCGGACCTCCGGGGACCGGCCCCGGCCGGTGCCTCAGCGGCTCAGCCGCCGGAAGCGCCGCAGCGCGAGCGGCACGAAGACCATCATCAGCACCAGCGGCCACACCACCGCCATGAGCAGCGCGTTCTGCGCGATCCAGGAGTCGTTGGCCGCCACCGGGTTGCCGAACAGGTCGCGGGCCGCGATCACCGTCGCCGACAGCGGGTTCCACTCGGCCACCGGCACCAGCCAGTCCGGCATGGTGTCGGTGGGCACGAAGGTGTCCGCGACCATGGCCAGCGGGAAGACCAGCGAGAAGAACTTCATCGCCGCCTCCGGGCTGCGCACCACCAGCCCCAGGTAGATGCCGATCCAGGTGAAGGCCAGGCGCAGCAGCAACAGCAGCCCCAGGGCCGCCAGCGCGGAGAGCGGGCCCTCGTGCCACCGCCAGCCGACCAGCAGCCCCATTCCGGCCAGCACGGCCAGGTCCACCACCGCGGAGAGCACGTCGGCCAGGCTGCGACCGGCCAGCAGGGAGGCGGGGGCCATCGGCAGCGTGCGGAACCGGTCGACCACGCCGCGCCCGGCGTCGGTGACCACCGCGATCGTGGTGTTGCCGATCCCGAAGGCCATGGTCAGCGCGAACAGCCCGGGCATCAGGAACTCGCGGTACTCCTCACCGGGCGCGTCCATGACCGCGCCCATGGCCTCGCCGAAGACGAAGCCGAACAGCAGCACGGCCAGGACGGGGACCATCAGCGTGCCGACGAGTTCGTCGGGCTTGTACACCAGGTGCAGCAGGTAGCGGCGCGCCACCACCCAGGTGTCGGCCACCGCCCAGCGCGTCCGCGCCAGGGGTCCGGGCTCCTCCGGAACCGGACGTTCCACCTCGGTCACGGACGCCATGACGCCTCCCTCCTCCGGGGCCTGCGGCCCCGCCTCGGTCACGGACATCATGAACCCTCCCCGCGCGTGCCCTGACGGCCCGTCAGCCCCAGGAAGACGTCGTCCAGGGTCGGGCGGCGCAGGGCGATGTCCTCCACGTCCAAACCGGCCTCGTCCAGGGCGCGCACCACCTTGGCCAGCCCCGCGCCCCGGCCGTCGAAGGGCACCGACACCCGCAGGGCGTCGGCGTCCACCTCGGGCAGGACCCCGGCCACGCGGCCCAGGACCTCCCCGACCGGTGGGAGCGCGTCCGCGTCGGCGACCACGGCCTCCACCCGGCCGCCCCCGACCCGGGACTTGAGCTCCTCGGGGGTGCCCTCGGCGATGATCCTTCCGGCGTCGACCACCGAGATCCGGTCGGCCAGGCGGTCGGCCTCCTCCAGGTACTGGGTGGTCAGCAGCACGGTCGTGCCGCCCTCGGCCAGGTCGCGCACGGCCCGCCAGACCTCGGCGCGGCTGCGCGGGTCCAGGCCCGTGGTGGGCTCGTCCAGGAACAGCACGGCGGGGTCGGGGATCAGGCTCGCGGCCAGGTCCAGGCGGCGGCGCATGCCTCCGGAGTACTCGCGCACCGGGCGGCGGGCGGCCTCGGTGAGGCCGAAGCGCTCCAGGAGTTCGGCGGCCCGGGCCCGCGCCGCCCGCGCGCGCAGGTGGTGCAGGCGGGCGAACATCTCCAGGTTGCGCCGCCCGTCGAGGACCTCGTCCAGGGCCGCGTACTGACCGGCGAAGCCGATGCGCGAGCGCACCCGCGCGCTCTGGCGCGCCGCGTCGAACCCGGCGACGCGCACCTGTCCGGAGTCGAAGCGCAGCAGGGTGGACATGATCCGCACGGCGGTGGTCTTGCCCGCGCCGTTGGGCCCCAGAAGCGCGTGCACCGCGCCGGGGGGCACCTCCAGGTCGAAGCCGTCCAGGGCGGCGCGGCCGCGGGCTCCGGGGTAGGCCTTGCGCACGTCCCGGGCCAGGATCACCGGGTCGGCGGTGCGGTGCTCGGCTACACGGTCGTCGACAGCGGGTGCGGGCCTCACGACGCCGCCCCCTCGACCGGGGCCCCGGCGGCCGGGCGCCAGCCCGGGCGCGTGCGCTGGGCGGGCACGTCCGGCCGGGTGACCTCGGCGTGGCGGCCCAGGCCGATGAGGGCGATGTTGCGCACCGACTCGCTGCCCTCGGTGTAGTAGGAGCAGTGACCGGGGATCGGGCCGGTGGCGAAGGCGGTGGCGCCGAACCCGGGGCGCAGCGGCGAGGGCCCGTGGCCCAGGTCCCGCCAGCGTCCCCGGGGGAAGAAGCGGATCCAGTCCGCGGGGCCCAGCGCCGCCCACAGGTTCCCGGTGAAGCCCAGGTCGGCGACGGAGCTCCCGCCCATGCCGGGGCTGCCCAGGGCCACGCACTCGTCCACGCGCCCGTGCCGCAGGGCCAGCCCGCACACGACGGTGCCGTAGCTGTGCCCCACCAGCGTGATGCGGGCGGTGCGGGGCAGGAAGGCCGTCAGGCGGGCCAGGTCCTCGGCGCCGCGTTCGGCCGGTCCCCGGAAGGCGGCCTCGGCGAAGCCGCGCGGGGTGTCGTAGCCGACCCAGACCACGACGGCGGAGCGCTCCTCGGGGGCGAGGGCCCGCATGGTGCGCAGGACCGTCTCCCCGTTGACCCGGGGTCGGGTGGGGCGGTTGGCGTCGAAGTAGTTGCCCAGGTAGTTGTCGTTGCCCGGGACCAGGACCACGATGTGGTCGGCCGCGGCCACGTCGCCCAGCGCCTCGACGATGCGGCCGTCTCCGGTCTCGTCGTGGGCCAGGAGCCGCAGGCCGTGCCACTCACGCTCCTCGTAGCGCAGGGGGGTGGGGGGCGAAGCGTGACGTGGGCCCGCCGCGATCATGACTCTCCTGGGGAAGTTCGAGTGCCGACAGGTGGGGGGAACGAACCCTCTTCACGCTAGGTCCGCGGCGGGGTCGGCCTCCATGGCGCTGTCCCCCCGAACCGGGTCTGGCGTTGACCACCCGGTTCGGTAGTGGTGGCACCACTCCCGGCCGTACGGCGCACGGTCAAATTCCGACTAAAGCGACAAATAAGACGAAAGGCTTTCGGGTAGGTGGTGGGCGGACAGCCGTGAACTGGACGGACAGTGTCGAGCGGCCATACGGGCGCCAAGGAATACGGTCGTCGCGCGCCGGTGCCCGCTCTCCGCGAGAGCCTGGGGGTACTCCATGCGAGCCGTGGTCTTCGAGAACTACGAGCGGTTCCCGTCACTCACCGACGTTCCCGTGCCCGAGCCGGGGCCGGGCGAGGTCCTGCTGCGGGTGGCGGGAGCGGGCGCCTGCCATTCCGACGTCAGCGTGTACCGCCACTTCAAGGAGGGGCAGACCGGGGCCCAGAAACCGCCGTTCGTCCTGGGACACGAGAACTCCGGATGGGTGGAGGCGCTCGGCGACGGCGTGAGCGAGCGCGTACGGGTCGGCGACGCCTACATGGCCTACGGCCCGATCGGCTGCGGACACTGCCGCATGTGCGTCCGGGGCCAGGACACCTGATATGTGGGGTCTTTGTGTCAAGAGAGCAGCGTTGACCTGCGGTGATGCGTAGGGTCTCACCACCGCGGGTTTCCCGCCACCACATGC
>NZ_KB906892.1:0-27234 GCF_000381685.1 Nocardiopsis sp. CNS-639 | reverse complement strand
GAAGTACCGGTGGCGTTGTGCCAAGCCGACCACGTCACCTCCTTCTCCCGAGGAGGGCGCACGGTGGTGGCCAACCTGCAACCGTTGTGCGGGCCGCACAACCGGGCCAAATACCAACGCGAACTCCGCACACACCACCACCAAGGACAAGAACAAGGACGGGGACGGGGACGGGGAGGAGACCACCCACCCGGCAGGGATCCGGATCCACCACCCCGGAAATGACCCCCGGCTACGCCGAGCCCCGGCATGCCCGTGCCCGGCAGGTGGCCCGGGCCCCGCGCCCACCGTGGTCGCTGCCACCGTCGCCCACCCCGCTTCGGGGCCGGGACCGCTGCCCGAGGCCGGAGGACCCGCTCGCCTTTGGTGCCAACGCAGCAAAGCCCCACCACGTGTGAACAGCAAGCGTTGCTCACCCTCCCCCACCACTACGCGGCAGCTGGCGACGCCGCCACCGGCCACCACCCGCAGGTGGAGCGTTGAACGGAGCCCCCAGACACCCGCTGCCTTTGGTGCCAACGCAGCAGAGGCCGATCAGCCTCCGACCTCAGGCGTTGGTCACTCTCCCTGGCCACTTCGCGGCAGCTGGCGCCGCTGCCTCCGGCCACCACCAGCAGGTGGAGCGTTGAGCGGAGTCCCAGGCACCCGCTGCCTTCGCTGCCAACGCTGCAAAGCCCAGCCGCCCCCGAGGGCCAACCGTTGGTCACCCTCCCGCACCACTTCGCGGCAGCTGGCGCCGCCACCTTCAGTCACCACCCGCAACCAGGTCGTTGAACGGAGCCCCCAGACACCCGCCGCCTTCGCTGCCAACGCAGCAAACCCCCACCACCCCCGAACCCCGGGCGTTGGCCGCGGACCGAACCACTTCGCGGCAGCTGGTGCTACCGCTGGAGCGAGCAACCACGCACGAACAGCAAGCGTTGACCGCTTGCCTGGCGTACCCCGCTTCCCCGAACAGGTGCGGCGGGGAGCCCCGAAGAACTCCCCGCCGCACCTTCACGGACCCCGGCGCTGTTCGCCGACCGGCGGAACCGACCTCGTCACGTCATCTCGTGCCTCGCCCCACCCCGACCCGACTCACCCCCACACCAGACTGACCTGCCCCGGCCAGGCCGGGCCAGGCCAGGCCCGGCCCGGTCCGTCACAACGAGGCACGCACCCTCTCCACGATCCGGGGCACGGACACGCCGTAGCGGTCGTAGAGGGTGGGCAGCGCCCCCGCGTCCAAGAACTCGTCCGGCAGGCCGATGTGCTCCATCCGCCGGGCCACCCCGCGCTGGACCAGGGCGGAGGCCACCGACTCGAACAACCCGCCCACGACCGAGTGGTTCTCCAGCACGAACACCCTGCGGTCCCGGCCCACCTGCTCCAGGACCGTCTCCACGTCCAGCGGCTTGATGGTGGGCACGTGCAGGACCGCCACACCGATCCGGTCGGCCTCCAGCTCCGCGGCGGCGCGCAGCGCCCGCTCGGTCATCATCCCCGAGGAGACGAACAGGACGTCGTCACCTCCGCGCAGGAGCGCGGCCTCGCCCAGCCGGAACTCGTAGTCGTACTCGTCCAGCACCGTGGGCACCGCGCCGCGCAGGATACGGGTGTAGGTCGGCCCCTCGTGCGCGATCAGCTGCGGGACCGCCTGCTCGATGTCCACCGAGTCGCACGGGTCCACGATCACCATTCCGGGGATGCCCCGCAGCAGGGCGATATCCTCGGTGGCCTGGTGGCTGGGCCCGTAGCCGGTGGTCAGTCCGGGCAGCGCCGCGACGACGTTGACGTTCAGGCGCGGCTCGGCGATGTCCAGGCACAGGAAGTCGTAGGCGCGGCGGGTGGCGAAGACCGAGTAGGTGGAGGCGAAGGGCACGAACCCCTCCATCGCCAGCCCGGCCGCGGCGCCCATCATCACCTGTTCGGCCATGCCCATCTGGTGGAAGCGGTCGGGCATGGCGTCACGGAAGACGTGCATGTCGGTGTACTTGGCCAGGTCCGCCGACAACCCCACGACGCGCTCGTCCTCGCGCGCGGCGCGCACCAGGGCGTGCCCCAGGGGCGCCTGGACGGTGCGCGCGCCCTCCTCCGCGATCGAGGCGATCATGGCGTCCGACGTCAGCTTCCTGCCACCGACGCCACCGACGCCGCCGGTGCCTCTGGTGCCAGTGGTGCTGCTGGTGGTGGTGTTCATGCCGTGTACCCCTCGTATCCCTGGCGCAGCTGCTCGCGCGCGGTCTGCCATTCGTCCTCGGCCACCCGCATGAAGTGCAGCTTCTCCCTGCTCTCCAGCATCGGCACCCCCGCGCCGATCCTGGTGTCGCACACCAGCGCCGTGGGCGAGCCCCGGTGCTCGCGCAGCTCGTCCAGGGCCGCGGCGACGGCGGCCACGTCGTTGCCGTCCACCCGCAGGGTGTGCCATCCGCTGACGCGCAGCTTCTCGTCGGCGGGTTCGGTGCCCATGACCTCCTGGGCGGGGCCGTCGGCCACCTGGCGGTTCATGTCCACGATCGCGGTGACGTTGTCCAGGCGGTGGTGGGCCGCGGCCTGCACCGCCTCCCACGTGGAGCCCTCGCTGAGCTCGCCGTCGGAGAGCAGGTTGTACACGCGGGCGGGGTTGCCCTTGCGGCGCAGCCCCAGTCCGACGCCCACCGCGATCCCCAGCCCGTGGCCCAGGGAGCCGCCGGAGATCTCCATCCCCGGCGTGTAGGTGGCCATGCCCGACATCGGCAGGCGCGAGTCGTCGGTGGCGTAGGTGGTCAGCTCCTCCTCGGGGATGATCCCCGCCTCGGCCAGGGCGGCGTACAGGGCGATGGCGTAGTGGCCGATGCTGAGCAGGCAGCGGTCGCGCCCCTCCCACTCCGGCTCCTCGGGACGCAGCCGCAGGTGGTCGGCGTACAGGGCGGCGAGCACGTCGGCGAACCCGAGGGCCTGGCCGATGTAGCCCTGGCCCTGGACCTGGGCCTGGGTGAGGGCGTTGAGCCGGATGCGGTAGGCGGCGGCGCGCAGACGTTCCAACCTGGCGGTGTCGACGCCGCCTCCGGGTCTGGTGGCGGTCTGGTTCATGGGGACCTTCCTCGGTGTGCGAAGGGTGTGGTTCGGGGGGCGGCGCGTCCCGTCCGGGACGCGGGGGTTCAGACCAGTGCCCAGGTGAGGCCGACGAGGGCGAACCCGCTCGTGCCCAGGACCGTGACGAGCACGCTCCAGGTGCGCAGGGCGTCGCGCACCGACAGGCCCAGGTAGCGCGAGACGATCCAGAAGCCCGAGTCGTTGACGTGGGACAGGCAGATGGCGCCGCAGCCGATGGCGAGGTTGATCAGGGCGATCTCCAGGCCGCTGTACCCGCCCGAGGCGATGGCCTCGGCCAGGAGCCCGGAGGTGGTCAGGGCCGAGACGGTGGCCGATCCCTGGGCCGCCCGCAGCAGCGCGGCCAGGCAGAAGGCCAGGAGCAGCAGGGGCAGCCCCAGGCCGAGCATGCTCTCGGAGAGCACCTCGCCGATGCCGCTGGCGGTGAGCACCCCGGCGAACGCGCCGCCCGCTCCGGTCACGAACACGACCACCGCCGCCGGGGCGAGCGCGGCGTCCATGACCGAGCCGACCGAACGCATCGACCAGCCGCGGCGCACGCCCAGCAGGTACAGGGCCAGCAGGCAGCCGGTGAGCAGCGCGAAGGGCGGGGCCCCGACCATGGTCAGGAAGCGCAGGGCCGTGGAGCCCTCCTCCAGGAAGAGTCCGGCGACGGTCTGGAGGCCGATCATGAGGATGGGGACGGCGATGACCGTGATCACCGCGGCGGCGCTGGGCGGGCGCTGCGGCTCCACCCGGGGGCGGACGGAGACCTTGGCCGCGCCGGAGGCGCCCGCGCCGTCCGCCCCGCCGATACCGCCCGTACCGCCGGTGCCGTCCGGGGTCCCGGCGCCACCGTCCGTACCGCCGGATCCGGGCTCACCGGTGTTCTGCTCGTACAGTTCGGCGGTGGAGGGCAGCATGGCGTACGCGCGCCGGTTGAGCAGCTTCGCCGTGTAGTGGGCGACCACGCCCACCGGGAGGATGAGCGCGGCGCCCAGGAGGGTGACCAGCCCCATGTCGGCCCCGGTGAGCACGGAGCTGCCGACGATGCCGGGGTGGGGCGGCAGCACCACGTGGATGAAGAGCATCAGCCCGGCGATGGGCAGGCCGATACGCATGGGCGAGGGCAGGCGGGCCGCCCGCGAGAAGGCGTAGATGATCGGGACCAGGACGATGAACGCGACGTCGAAGAAGATCGGCACCGCGATCACCGACGAGGCGATCAGCAGCGCCACGCCCACCCTGGCCGGGCCGAGCAGCGCGCTGAAGCGCTCGGAGAGCGCGTCCGCGCCGCCGGAGTGCTCGACGATGGCGCCGAGCATCGCGCCCAGCCCCACCAGGAGGGCCACGTTGCCCAGGGTGCCGCCCAGCCCTTCCACGATGGTGGGCACCACGTCCTCGAAGGGCATGCCCGTGGCCAGGGCGGTACCGACGCTGACCAGCAGGAGCGCGACGAAGGCGGGGACGTTGAAACGGATGATGAGGACGAGTAGCGCTCCGATCGCCCCCAGGGCGATCAGTGCGAGTACGAGGGCGTCCATGGGTTCGGGTTCTCTCTGTCGTGGCGGCGCGGGTCCCGCGCACCGTCCGGAAGGCGTTTTCCGGGCATGCTGAGGGGACCGTCGGCGCCGCGCGGGGACGGGGGGCGGTGGGGGCCGGGTACGGGGCCCGGCGGGGTCAGTCCCGGTAGACCCGGATGACCTGGGAGTCGTCGTGGTCGAGCAGACCGGCCTCGGCGGCCCTGGTGTAGGCGTCGCGGGCGGCCAGGAGCAGCGGGGCGGAGAACCCGGCCTCCTCGGCGGTGTCGGCGACGAGCCCGGAGTCCTTGACGAAGATCCCGATGGTGCTGGTGATCTCGTCGGGACCGTCCGGCAGCATGCGCGGGCCGCGGTCGCCGAGCATCCAGGAGCCCCCGGCGCCGCCGGAGACGGCCTCCAGCACGTCGGCGGGGTCGAGCCCGAGGCGTTCGGCCAGGGCCAGCGCCTCGGCCGCGGCGGCGATGTGCACCGAGCACAGGAGCTGGTTGACGACCTTGTAGGACTGTCCGCGTCCGGCCTGGTCTCCGCAGTCGCGGACCGTGCCCATCGCCTCCAGCACCGGCCCGCACCGCCGGAGGGCCTCGGGGTCGCCGGAGGCGAACAGGGTCAGGGCCGCGCGCCGGGCCCCGGCCACCCCTCCGGTGACCGGCACGTCCAGCAGCCGCACCCCGCGCTCGCGGGCGCGGTCGGCGACCTCGCGCACGGGGCCGGGTCCGACGGTGCTCATGACCACGAGCACCGCGTCGGCGCGCATGGCCTCCAGGGCGCCGCCCGGGGCGGTGACGGCCGCGCGCAGCTGGTCGGGGGTGGCGACCATGACGATGACGACGTCGGCCTCACCGATTCCCGCGGTGTCGGGCTGGGCGCGCAGGCCCTGGCCCCGGGCCTCCTCGCGGCGCCGCGGCGAGGGGTCCACGCCGACCACGGTGTGCCCGGCCGCGGCGACCTGCAGGGCCATGGGCAGGCCGATGGCGCCGACGCCGACGAACATCACGGCCGTTTTCGGGCATGGCTGTGGAACTGGTGTGGTGTCCATGTGTCTTCCTTCTCCCCCGCGGGGGGTGTTTCGGGCCGGGCGGTGTCCGGCTAGCGCCCGTCGGCGGGCGCGGCGCCCTCGGTGATGCGGCGCCACAGGGTGAAGTGCTCCACCATCGCGGCCGCGGCGGCGCTGCGGTCGTGCGCCTCGACGGCGTCGACGATGGGCGTGTGGACGGTGTCCGTCCTGCGGGGTCCCTCGGCGTCGCCCTCGGCGGCGCGGGCCTCGATGTCCAGGGCCAGGGCCCGTTTGTGGGCGAGGACGTCCTTGAGCGCCAGGCTCATGCCGTCGACGAAAAACTCGATCACCGGGTTGTCGGCGATCTGGAACAGCTTCTTGTGGAAGGCGTAGTCGGCCTCGTGCCCGGCCTCGGCGTCGCCCGCGGCGGTGGCGCGGACCATGTCCTCGACGTGGCCGCGCAGGACGCGCACGTCCTCCTCGTCGGCGCGGTCGGCGGCCTCCTGGACCACGGCGACCTCCATCATCTCCCGGGCGCGTTCGACGCTGTCGTCGTCGATGTGGCCGAACTTCGACATCAGGCCGAACAGAAACTGGACGAAGGAGGCGTCGGGTTTGGTGAAGAACGTTCCCGCCCCCTGGGTGCGGCGCACCATGCCGAGCATCTCCAGGCTGCCGAGGTTCTCCCGGACGGTGGCCCGGCTCGTGCCCAGCCGCTCGGCCAGCTCCCGCTCCGTCATCAGGCGCGACTCGGTGCCCGAGGCCCGGGCCTCCGGCGCCAGCGCCTCGACCAGGGCGTCGAAGTTCGTGTCCACCGCACCTCCTGATTGGCCTGACCAATGTGAGGAAGCGTACAAGTCGCAGGTCGCGGGCGTCAATGGATTGGTAAGGCCAATATTTCCGCGGTGTGAAGGCCCGGTGTCGTACCGCCCCGAAGGGCCGATGCCGTACCACCGCGAAGGGCCGGCGCCCGCCCGGATCCGGAACCGGGACGCCTCCCCCGCCACGGGTGTCCGCAGCCTAGGCCCCGCCCCGGACGGGCCCCGCACACAGCGCGGCGGGCAGCCCCCAAGGACTCCCCGCCGCCGCCTCGGGCCCGGCTCGCGCCCGGCCCCACCAGCCTCACACCAGGTACAGGAACACCGTCAGCACCAACCCGGCGACGGCGATCACCCACGTGTAGGGCAGCGTCGAGAGCATCGACCGCTCCGGGCGCACCCCCGCGTACTGCGCGCTCCACACCGTCTGCGTGCTGGTGGGGTCCGACACCCCCAGCACCTGGCCGTAGGAGGCCATCAGCCCCAGCACCGCCGGAGCCGGGTAGATACCGCCGGAGATGAGCACACCGGCCACACCCGCGCCCAGACCGAAGATGTTCATCGGCCCCCGGTACAGGGCCAGCGGCACCAGCACGGCGAAGACCAGCACGAACAGCCACGGGCTGCTGGGGCTGATCGCGGTCACCACCGGCGTGAGCGCCGAGACTGCCCCGGGCAGGTTCACCGCCGCCAGCAGCATCCCGATCGCGATGAACAGCACGATGGGCGGCGCGGCCACGTCGAAGGCCCGGTAGAGCGTGCGCAGCGCGGTGGAGGACATCTCCCGCCACGGCACGGCCGTCAACAGCGCGAAGACCACCCCGGCCAGCAGCGAGGGCACGATGGGCACGTGCAGCCCCAGCGCCAGCACGATCGGCACCAGCGGCGTGACCAGCGCGTACCAGGGCGCGTCCCCCCGCCGCCTGCGCCGCTCGGCGGCCCGCTGGCGGCGGCTCGGCGGCCTCGTCCCGGCGCCGCCGGAACCGCTGCCCCCGGCCCCGGCCGGAACCCGCACCGCCCAGGTGTGCCGGGCGCCCCTGCGGCGCATCTCGATGAGGATGTAGGCCAACCCGCCCGCCAGCGCGATCGGGAACAGGCGCAGCTGGAAGTGCTGGACGGTGGAGACCGGCACCCCGATGGCGTCGGACAGGAACTGCCAGTTGATCAGCTCCAGGGGCAGTCCGGCGGCGATGCCCACCAGCACGGTCCCGGCCGCGACGGTGGGGGTGACCCCCACCGCGATCATCGCCGGGATGCCCACCACACCGGCGAGCATGGCCGCGGGCGCCGAACCGGTGATGCTGCCGCACAGGATCGCGACGACGAAGACGCCGACGGCGACCAGCGAGGGGCGTTCGCCGCCGAACTCCACGATCTTGCGCACGAGGGTGGAGGCGATCCCCGCCTCGGACATCAGCGTGCCCAGCCAGCTGCCCAGGAGGATGGCGATCATGGTCGCGGCCAGGCGCGGGGCGCCCTCCTGGACGACGGTCCCGGTGACGCTGCCCTCCTCCCCCATGAGCGGGGCGCCCGCGATGAGCGCGATCGCGACGGAGAGCAGGACGAGGGCGAAGGCGGTGGGCAGGCGGCGCGTCAGCATCAGGCCGACACCCACCGCCATGGCGAGGAGGATCGCGAAGGCGGTCACGGGCGTTCTCCGGGGGAGGTTCGCGGGGCGGGCCGGTCGTGGCCCGTACCCCGGTGGGCAAGGGTGGCGGCGATGGCCGCGGTGAGCGCGATCGGGCTGCGGCGCAGCCCCGCGCGACGGCGGGCGTAGGCGTGCGCGGCGATCTCGTCGGCGCCGACCACGTGGCCTCGCAGGCGCAGCGGCCCCAGGCGCACCAGGACGTGGTCGAGTTCGCGCCGCAGCGCGCGGCCCCGTCCGTCGTGCAGCATCCGGTGGGCGTGCTCGTGGGCCAGGGCGGTCTCGCGCAGGGCCGCGGGGGTGAGGTCGCGGCCCCACCCGGCGTCGCGGGCCACGCGGTGGGCGTGGTCGAGGGCGTCGGCGTAGACGACCACCCGGTCGCCGGAGGCCCGGTGCAGGTACTCGGCGAGCAGGACCTCGCCCGGACGCAGCCCGCCGCAGGCCCGCTCCTCCACACGCAGGTCCGAAGGACCCGTGCGACTCGGAGCGCTCACCGCACCCGAGGAACCCCTGGCACCCGCGTCGCTTGGGACCTCAGGGGTGCCTGAGGTGCCTGACCTATCTGGGACGTCTGAGGCGCCCGAGGCATCTGACCTGCTTGGAATGTCTGAAGCACCTGAGGTATCTGACCTGTTTGGGACTTCTGAAGCGCCTGAGGTGCCTGACCCGCTTGGGACGTCTGAAGCACCCGAAGTGCCTGACCTGTTTGGAACGTCTGAGGCACCTGAGCTGCATGAGATCCCTTGAGGGCTCTCAGAGTCCCCTTTGGTCCCCGTGCTCCCTACCGTCCTGGCAACCCCGGCGGGCCCAGCGGCCCCAGGGCCCCCGGACGCTCCGGCGCTCGCGGCGTCCTCGTCGGCCATGCGCTCACCGAAGCGCAGCGCCGTGGCGGCCCAGGACAGCAGCAGGTCGCGGTCGCGGCCCTCGTGGGTGGCGGTCAGCGCGAGCAGGTCGGCGGCCAGCTCCTCCTCGGAGGCGGCGCCGATGCGCGCGTACTCCTCGGCCAGCTCGGGAGCGACGCCCGTGTCGTGCCCGCCGGGCATCTGCGCCCGGTCCCCCGTTTCCCTCCGGTCCGTGCGGTCCGTGTGCCACGGGGGTTTCGGTCGGCCCGCGCGCCCCGGCGCCCCGCGCCGGGGCGCGCGCTCGGCGTGCCCGGGGCATTCCGGTGTTCCGGACGCGGGGAAACGCGGTTCGCGGGCCGCGCGCGGCGGCGTGTGCGCGCTCACCGCCGCTTCTCCATGACCGCGATGACCGTCTCGTCGGGGGCGCGGCGGGCGATCTCCGCCGAGGCCAGCGCCACCAGGTGCCCCGGGTCCAGCACCCCCGACAGGTCGGCGAACTTGGGCCCCAGCAGCAGCCACACCGCCGGGGGCAGCGCCCCGCCGTCGCCGTAGGCGGTGCGCTCGGCCACCAGGTCCTTGAGCCGCCCCTCGGCCTCGGCGGCCACCAGCGTGTCCACCTGGGCGTCGGCGCTGTGCAGGCGCACCACCCCTTCGGCGTCCACGACCCGGACGTGGGTGCGTTCGCGGGCGAAGCGCCCCAGCGGCCCGCCGGGCCTGCGCACCAGCCCGAACACCCGGTACTGACCGTTGGCCGCGTACTCGGTGAGTTCGGCCGGCGCGGCGCCCAGACTGGCCGCCGCGGCGGCCCGCGCCCCGGCCTCGGCGTCGGCGGCGGCGGTGCGGTCCTTGGTGCGCAGCTCGGTGGCGCCCGTGGCCACGGCCGCCACCAGGTTGCGCTGGGGGTCGACGGTGACGTCCACCTCGATCCCCGCCGGGTCCGCGCCCTGGCGCAGTACCGCCTGCTCGGCCTCGGCGCGCACCGCGAGCACGTCGGCGTGGGTGGCGCCGGGGATGATGCGCTCCACCGACTCGCGCACCAGCGCCAGCGCCACACCCAGGGGGCTGATGACCTCGCTGTGCGCGGCGATGCGCGCCTCCAGGCCGGTGCGCTGTCCCAGGTAGGGGGTGATGGTGGCCGCGCCGCCGCCCCCGCCGACCAGGGTGCACACCTGCCGGTCCAGGCCGTAGTCGCCCGCCATCTCGTCCACGACCGCGGCCACGCGCTCGGTGGCCTTGTGCAGCACCGCGCGGGCGGCCTCCTCCACCTCCACGCCCAGGGCCTCGGCCAGGGGTGCGAGGGCGGCGCGGGCCGCACGGGCGTCGGCGCGGGCGTAGTCGCCCTCGGGGACGAGCCCGGCGGCGTTGGCGGCGCAGGTCACGGTCAGGGCGAAGCGCCGCCCGCCGCTCTCCAGGACGGCGTGGTCGCCCGGGTCAGAGGCCATGGGGCTGATCCGCACCAGGCGGGCGCCCTCCAGCTCGGCCGGGTCGGCGAAGCAGGCGTAGGGCAGCCCGGCGATGTGGGCGCTGCGCGGTCCCACGTCGGTCAGACTCGCCCGGCCGGGGCCCTCGCCCCCGCCGACGCGGACGAGGGAGCCGCCGCCGACGCCGACGGTGCGCACGTCCAGCGCCGACAGGTAGGTCTCCTTGCCGCCCAGGCGGGCGTGGCGGATCTGCACCCGCCCGCGCCGGATGACGCTGATGTCGGTGGAGGTGCCGCCGGTCTCCAGGAACACGCCCTCGCTGACCTTCTCGCCCATCAGGGCGCCCGCCACGCCCGCGGCGGGCCCGGAGAGGACGGTGAGCAGGGGGCGGTGGCGCATCTCGGGCAGCGACATCACGCCGCCGTCGCAGCGCATGACCATGAGCGGGGCGGTGACCCCGGCCTTGTGGATGCTGCGCTCGACCAGGTCGGCGGTCTGGAGCATGCGGGGCATGACCCCGGCGTTGAGCGCGGCGGTGCGGGCGCGTTTGCCCAGACCGTAGAGCTGGGTGATCTCGTGGGTGGCGGTGACGGGGATCCCGCGGGCGCGGGCGGCCTCCAGCACGGCCAGCTCGCCGCGGGGGTCGTCCACGCTGAAGGGTTCGACGGCGACGACGACCTCGGCGCCCTCGGCGACCACCTGGTCCACGCTGGCCAGGGCCGCGCCCTCCCGTTCGGGTTCGCGCAGCGCGGCGTAGCGCACGGGCAGCGGGTGGCCCGAGTCCAGTCTCAGCTTGCCCAGGGAGCGCAGCCTGCGGGTGGCGAAGGCGTCGTAGCCGCTGCCGACGCCGACGATGCCGATGGTGGCCACGTCGCCCTCCAGCAGGGCGTTGGTGGCCTGGGTGGTGCCGTGGGCGAGGAAGCCCACGTCCTCGGCGCGCACGCCGATGTCGCCGAGCAGGCGTTCCAGCGCGGTCATGATGCCGTGGGCCACGCCGTCGGCGTGGTCGTGGCTGGTGGGCACCTTGACCTGGCCCAGCAGGGCGTAGGTGGTGGCGCTGACGGCCACGGCGTCGGTGAAGGTCCCGCCGACGTCGATGCCGATGCGCACGGGACCGGGACGGGAACCGGGGCCCGGGGACGGGGTTGGGGTCGCGTCGCTCATGGTCACCCCTTCTGTGGGGAGTCGGGCGGTGGGGAGTGGGACAGCGGGGAGTCGGGGCGAACGCCCGAGCGGGGGGAGGGTGCCGCGCGGCGCCCGTCGGTAGTGGTGGCCCGCCCGTCGTCCGCCCCGGCGGGCGGTGGCGGACGACGGGCGGGCCGAAGGCCCCGGGGAGGCGCGGTGCCCGCCCTTGGCGCGGGCGGGGTCAGTAGCCGCGCACGTCGGGCCAGTGGCGCTCGACGCCGGTGCGGTCCAGCACGGCGGTGAAGGCCTCCAGCAGCTCG
Source organism: Nocardiopsis sp. CNS-639 (assembly GCF_000381685.1). Classification (NCBI taxonomy): domain Bacteria; kingdom Bacillati; phylum Actinomycetota; class Actinomycetes; order Streptosporangiales; family Nocardiopsidaceae; genus Nocardiopsis; species Nocardiopsis sp. CNS-639. The sequence continues at coordinate 15,477 of NZ_KB906892.1, read as the reverse complement.
TCCTTGGCGCGCACGGCGTGCGGCGTGGTGCCGTGCTCCAGGGCGAAGGCGGCCAACCGCCCGGCGGCCTCACCGATGTTCCACTCCACCGGGTGCAGCCGGAAGCAGCCGTTGGTGATGTGGGTGGTGCCGACGTTCTTGGCGGCGGGCAGCAGGTTGGTCTCCCGCTCGGGCAGCAGTGCCCCCAGCGGGATCTCGAACGGGACGCTGGCCACGTCCACGTAGTTGTCGCCGCCCGTGGAGGGGTGCAGGTCGATGCGGTAGCTGCCCACCCCCACCGAGTCGTGGCGGCGCACGATGCCGTGCGGGCCCAGCAGGTCCAGGGACACGTCGTGCTCGGTGACGGTGGTGACCGCCCGGATGCGCCGGGACTCGCGCACGTAGGCGGCCTTGGCCAGGCCCGTCTCCGTGCCGGTCACGTCGGGCCGCGGTTTGAGCCCGGGGAAGCCGGTGCCGCCGTCGGCGCGGGGCGCCTCGGTCTGGAGCCAGTACAGCACCGACAGCGACAGCTGGCGGGCCTCCTCGTGGGCCTCGCGGACGGTCTGGGCGTCCACCAGCCCCTCGATCTCCAGGGCGGGCTTGAGCCAGTAGTCGTTGAGCGGCCAGTTGGCCAGGGTGATGTCGGAGTCGAAGGCGCCGGGCAGGTGCATGCGCCGGGCCAGGATGCGCCGGAAACCCCACAGCTCCTTGTCGCCCGCGTCCGCGCTCTGGTCGGCGGCCACCGCGAGCGGGTCGGTGTCGGGGTTGGGCACGAACGTGCGCGCCACCGGCTCCAGCGTGCGCGGGTCGGGCGCGGAGAAGCCCAGCAGCGGACCCGGCCAGAACTCGGGCGTGTAGGAGCGCCAGAAGTCGTACATCGCCGGGCGCTCGATGGTGTGGTCCTCGCCCTGGTGGTGCGACATCGCGAAGCAGTAGGTGATGCCCTGCAGGTTGGTCGGGTCGGCCGTCTCGGGGGCGTGCGGCTCGTCGTGCTCCGCGCGCGCCTCGGCGCCGGTGACGTGGTCCAGTCCCGCCATCGGCAGCAGGTCGCCGTTCTCGGTGGCGTCCAGGACGTAGGCGGCGCTCACCGTGCGGCGGCGCCCCCGCTCGTCCTCCAGCTCCACCGCGCTCACCCGGTCGCCGTCGGTGTGCGCGGCCACCGGCCGGTGGCGCAGCAGGACGGTCAAACGCCCGGCCGCCCGGTGCGGGCCCACCATCTCCTCCAGCACCGCCAGGGCCACACGGGGCTCGTGGCACAGCTTGCTGACCCGGCCCGCGCCGGGGTTGAGGGTGAGCGAGGAGGCGGCCTCGGCCCGCAGCGGGTAGGCGCGCCGGTAGTGGTCGCGGATGCCCTCGCGCAGGCGCCGGTAGGAGGCGGTGGAACCGAAGCGCTCGATCCACGGGTTCTCGTCGGGCGGCACCGCCTGCGCGGTGAGCTGCCCGCCGATCCAGTCGGTCTCCTCGGTCAGCACCACGCGGCGGCCGGAGTCGGCGGCGGCCAGGGCCGCGGCCACACCGCCCAGCCCCCCGCCGACGACGAGGATCTCTGTGCTGGTCTCGGTCATGGGAGCCTTTCTCAGATGTGTCGTGTCCGGGGCGCGGCGAGGGTGCCGCCCTCCACCGGCTCGCAGGGCAGCAGGCGCCGGGGCGTCTGCCCGTGGGCGCCCGCGATCAGTTCCAGCAGCAGACGGACCGCGTCGCGGCCCATCGCGCGCAGGGGCGCGTCGAACCCGCCGCAGGCCGCGCCGCCGCCCGGAGCGCGGCCCCGGGTCCCGGTCGGCGCCCCCAGCAGGGCCAGGGAGACGTCCTCCGGGCAGCGCAGACCGGCCCGGTCCACGGCGGCGGCCAGGCCGTCCAGGGCGGCGCCGGTGTCGGTCTGCTCGACCACGACGGCGGTCACGCCCTCCTCCAGCCAGCGCCGCAGCAGTCCGTCCAGGTCGGAGCCGTCGGTGCGCGCCACCAGGCGCGCGGTGTCGATCCCGGCCGCGCGGGCGCCCCGCAGCACGCCCCGCTCGCGGTCGGTCGAGGCCGGGGCCTGGTCGTGCTCGCGCAGGTAGCGCAGCTCGCGGTGGCCCAGACCGGCCAGGCGCGCCACCACCTGCGCCGAGGCCGAGACGTAGTCGGCGCCCACGTAGGGCACGCCGGGCTCGTCGCGGCGGCCGATGTAGACGAACGGGAAGCCGTCCTCGACCAGACGCCGGATGGGCTCGTCGGGCACGTGGCGGCCGAAGAACAGGCAGCCGTCGGCCACGCGCACCCGCCGCACCGCGGCCGGGTCGTCGGCGCTGGCGGCGGCCCGCGCGGACCCGGTGAACAGGATGAGGTCCTGCCCCTGGGCCGCGGCCTCCTCCTCCACCCCGACCAGGACCGGGTAGTAGGAGTGCGCCACGTCGGTGGGGAAGGTGGCGCTGAAGGTGTACAGCCCCAGCATCGCGTTGCTGGCCGAGGCCAGCCGGGTGGCGACCGGGTCGGGCACGTAGCCCAGCTCCTCGGCGGCGTCGAGCACCCGCTGGCGGGTCTCGCGGGCCAGGGACATCCCGGTGGGGGTGCCCCGCAGCACCAGCGAGACCGTGGCCTGGGAGACCCCGGCCGCCCGCGCGATGTCGGACTGGCGCGGGCGTCGCGGCCCCGCCCTCCTGACGTGCGTCACCTGTTTCTCCTCCTGCGTGCCGTGTTAATGCGCATTAGTTGACGACTGTGAGCCGCACCACGGCAGATGTCAAGAGGATGACGGGCGGATTTCCACCCGGAAGCAGGATCTTTCGTTAATACGTATTAGAACCTTGACCCACGCATCAGCGCTGGTGAAGACTCTGGGCCTCGGAGCCTCCCCCCGACCCGCTCCGGAAGGGAACCGTCATGTCCCACGACGCTCACCCCCGCCGCTCCACCGCCGCCCCCGACCGCCGCACCGTCCTGCGGAGCGCCGGAGCCGCCGCGGCGGGCGCCCTCCTGGCCCCGGGACTGCTGACCCCCGCGTCCGCGGGCGCCGCGACCGCGACCCCGGCCGCCGGCGGAGCCGCGGCGGCCGACGTCCTGCCCGCCTACCGGTTCCTGCGCGAGGCGCTCGACACCGCCGAACTCGGCTACAACCCGACCGGGGAGCTGATCTTCCCGTGCCTGCGCGGAACCGCGGGCCGCCTGTCCGACCCGCCCGGCCGCTTCCTGCTCTACTACGCCCCGCACGAGAGGCCCGGCGGCATCTGCCTGGCCTACGCCGACAGCCCCGACGGGCCCTTCACCGAGTACCCGCACAACCCCGTCGTGGCCAACGTGTGGAACCCGCACTACGACGTCAGCCACGTCTCCTCGCCGCACGTGATGTGGAACTCCGAGCACCGCGAGATGTGGCTGTACTTCCACGGGGAGAACACCACCACGCGGCTGGCCCGCTCACGCGACGGCATCGACTTCGCCTACGAGGGCGTGGTGCTGACCACGGCGATGGTGCCGGGCACCACCGAGGCCTCCTACGCGCGCGTCTTCGAGTACCGCCTGCCCGACCGGGGCGCGCGCTACGTCATGGTCTTCATGCGCAACGACACCAGCAACCACCGCTCCATCGGATGGGGGTGGTCGGCGGACGGGATCACCTTCGACTTCGACCCCGACCCGCTCGTGGACCACGCCGACGTGGGGGTGTCGGACCTGTCCGGCCCGCACCTGGTCGAACGCGCGGGCAGCACCTACGTCGCCTACCACACCAACCTGGGCGACATCCGCCTGACCGAGGTGGGGCGCGACTTCGGCCTGCGCCGCCACCTGGGCACGGTGCACACCCCCATGGCCGGACCGCCGGACTCGGGCCGCAGCGCGGCGCCCTCCTTCGGCTCCGACGGGGGCGTGCAGTACATGTTCTACGAGGCCGGGCACCGGCTCGGGGCGACCATCGCCATCGCCCGCGCGGACTGAGGCGCGCCGCGACCGGGGGGCCACGGCCGCCGCCCCGGAACCGGGCCCCTGTCGGCCGGACGCGCCACGGCGCCCGGCCGACGGGGGCGGGCGCCGGGGCCCGCACCCCGCGGGAGGGTCAGGCCTTGCGGGCCACGCCGCAGTACTCGGCCACCGGACGCGCCCCGCCCACCTCTGCGGGGGCCGGACGCCACAGGGAGCAGGAGACCACGCCCGGCTCCAGCAGCTCCAGCCCGTCGAAGAGCGCGCCGATCTGCTCGGCCGTGCGGATGGTGAGCTTGGGGGTGCCGCGCTCGTTCCAGGCCGCGGCCACCTGATGGGCGCGTTCGCGGTCGATGTCGTCGGTGGGGTGGGACAGGACCAGGAAGCTGCCCGGGGCCAGGGCTCCCAGGAGCCGGTCCATGATCGCGCGGACCTCGGCGTCGTCGGCGACGAAGTTGACCACGCCCAGCAGCATCAGCGCCACCGGCCGCTCCAGGTCCAGGGTCCGGGAGGCCTCCCGCAGGATGGCCTCGGGGTCGCGCAGGTCGGCGTCGACGTAGTCGGTGGCCCCCTGGTCGTCGCCGGTGAGCAGGGCGCGGGCGTGGGTGAGCACCAGCGGGTCGTTGTCGACGTAGACGACCCTGGACTCGGGCGCCACCGACTGGGCCACCTCGTGGGTGTTGTTGTGGGTGGGCAGGCCGGTACCCACGTCCAGGAACTGCCGGACGCCCTCCTCGCGCGCCAGATGGGTCACGGCGCGCACGAGGAAGCCCCGGTCGGCGACCGCGTTGTCCACGATCTCGGGGAAGAAGGAGCGGATCTGCTCGCCCATCTCCCGGTCCACCGGGTAGTTGTCCTTGCCGCCCAGCCAGTAGTTCCAGATCCGGGCGTTGTGGGGGACGGAGGTGTCGATCCGGGGGGCGGAAACCTCAGGGTTCTCAGGGGGCACGGTCCTGCCTTCTACGCTCGTTCTGGGGAGAAAAGGGGCGTACCCGGACAAGTAAAGGGCTCCCGAGGCCCACCGGCAAGCTCCCCCGGGCGTGTCCCCCGACCACGGAACCACCGGCCCGCCCACCCCTCCCCCACCACCGAAAAGCACTCGTGCCCCCGCCCCGCGGCCGATAGCGTGCCAGGCAGCACCCCCAGCACCCAGCACCCGACCGAAGGGAGCCGCAGGTGAAGCACTCCAGCCCCGAGTTCGCGCGGATCGCGCACGAGGGAACCGTCCTGCGGTGCCAGGTGGGCTCCGAGGCCCACGGCCTCGCCCTGACCGGCCAGGCCGACCGCGACGAGATGGGCATCTGCGTCGAACCCCCCGAGTACGTCATCGGCCTGCGCCCCTTCGAGCAGTACATCCACCACACCCGCCCCGAACACACCCGCTCCGGCCCCGGCGACCTGGACCTGACCGTCTACTCCCTGCGCAAGTGGACGCGCCTGGCCCTGGACGGCAACCCCACCGTCCTGCTCCCCCTGTTCGTCCCCCCGCACGAGATCGTCGCCATCACCCCCACCGGACACGACCTGCGCGCCAACGCCGCACGCTTCCTCTCCCGCCGGGCGGGCCAGCGCTTCCTGGGCTACCTGCGCGCCCAACGCGACCGCATGGAGGGAACCCGAGGCGGCAAACACACCAACCGCCCCGAACTCGTCGAACAGCACGGCTTCGACACCAAGTTCGCCTACCACATGGTCCGCCTGGGCATCCAGGGCGTGGAACTGATGGAGATCGGCCGCATCACCCTGCCCATGCCCGAACCCGAACGCACCTGGCTGCTCGCACTGCGCCGCGGCGAGCACAGCCGCGACGACGCCCTGGACCGGGCACACGAACTCGAACAGCGCCTGGCCGAGCTGTGCCGGACCTGCGACCTGCCCGCCGAACCCGACCACGCCTGGGCCGACCGCTGGCTGGTCAGCACCTACCAGCGAACCTGGGCCCAACGCTGACCCCGCCCCGCGACCGTGGCCACGACCACGCTGGTCACAGCGGCCACCCGACGCGGGACCGGCACGGGACCGGGATAGGGTGAACCCCCGAACAGGTAGGCGCCGCTCCCGGCTCCTCCGGGCGCTCCCCGCACGGCGGACGCCGCGCACCGCGCCCGGAAACAACGAACACTAAGGAAACACCATGGTCGGAACCATCGCCTTCGTGCTCATGATCGTGGGCCTGACGATGATGCTCGCCACCGGGCTCATCGCGGCCGTGATCAAGACCCGCTAGGGCAGCACGACCCGGCTCGGTGACGGGTGCGTCCCCACGGCCGCACCCGTCAGACCGTCCCCCCACACACCCCACAGCCCCGAAAAACACTTTCGGCCCCCGCCCCCCAAGCACTACCGTGATCCCCGCGAACGACGTGTAGTCCAACAGCAGAGCACCCGGCTCGGGACTCCCCCCGAGGCGGCCTGTTCCGCCACGCCGTGGACTCCATGGTGGCCAAGCGCGGCCTGCCCGGCTCCGAGCGGCACACCGCCCTGCGCGCCGGACAGGCCGAGCGCGCGGGCGACCCGCGCCGGAGCGTCGTGGGCAACGGGATGGTCATCGAGCAGGCTCAGATCCTCACCACGCACAACCTGGCCGTCCTGGTCGGGGCCGGGGCGCGGCCCGCGTGCGGGTGGGCGGAGCTGGCCCGGCGCGCCCACGCCCTGACCGTGCGGACCGTGGAGAGCCTGCCCCGGGTGTTCCCGCCCCTGCCCCACGTCAAGAACGCGGCCTTCGCCTGGCGGCAGACGGTGTTCTTCCTGTCCCTGTGCACCGAGGCCGAGCAGCGCGAGGTGACGGCGTGGATGGAGGGGCTGGCCCCCGACCAGCCCCACCACACGCGCGAACGCCTGGAGCCGGTGCTGGCCGGACTGCGCCGGGTGGTGGAGGGAGAGCCCCTGGAGGAGACCGGGCCCCCACGGGAAGGCGCCGCTTCCTGGGCTGGGCCGGACGGCACTGGATACTCCAGATCGCCCCGCGGGCCCTGCACGGCGCGGACCGTCCCTGAGGTCCGGCGCCGCGCCGACAGTACGGAGTGACCGGTGCGGGGCATCCGTCCACGCTGCCCCGCACCGGCGGTACGGGCGCACCCGCACGGATCCATTTTACGGACTCGGAGGGAAGGGCAACCAGCGGTCCGGGAAATTCGTGCGGTGTTCGGTTCTCAGAAGGGGGCCGCTCCGGTCGCTCACCAGGCGGAGGGTGACCGATTCCCAGCCCCTTCCTCCGGTTGCCAAGGTTTGACACCGAACACCGTTTTCATGTGTGTTGTTACTCTTTGTTCCCCCTTTGTGACAATACAGGAAAGCCCTACCTTTATGTTGTAGATTTCTAGTTGTCGAAACCCGTGCGCCCCCGGACACCGCGCTCCGCCGCGCGGACGCACCGCGGACCTGGGGCCGACCCGGGCCGCCTGGCAGGTGTGCACGCGGCCCGGTCGGCCGTGGTCCGTTCGGGTTCGCAGGGGAAGGTCGGGGCTCGTTGGCGCGGCTGGCATGGACCCGGGGACGCCCGGGTACGGCCCTGAAGCCGCCACGGAGTCCCCTGGAGCGCGGGCGTCGGCTCCGTCTCCGACACGCTCCCCCCGACCAGCCGCGCCGGTCCGGTGGGTGCCGCCAGCATCCAACGGCACACCCCCGACGGACAACCCCAGCGGCACCCCGGGGCACAGACGTAGGCACCCTTCCCTCACGCGGGCCACGGCCCCAGGAAGGTTCAGGGCCGGTCGGTAGCACACTTGTGAGGGCATGACCGAAAGGACGGCGTCTCCTCCGCTTCCCCCCGTTCCCGGCGGCTCCCTCCCCCCGCAATGTCCCGACGGCGGAAAGGACGCGGAACAACGAAGGACACCGAGCGGATATTCCCGGTGCAAAGGACGGAGAACGGTGGACGTCGGGCCCGGGCGGAGCCGGTGCAGGCCCCGAAGAAGATCGCCGTTCCGCTATCGGTACGCGGCCGGGGGAAAGCCCGCCCCGGTTTCAGCGGTCTCCGGCCGGCGTCTGCGGGGCGGGCGTCGCCTGCCCCGCCGGGGAGGCGAGGAGCCTGAGACGGTCCGCGCTCTCCGGATGTGCGCGGTCGGGGTGGTAGATGACGAGCAGTTGCTCGTCGGTGTCGTCGATGGCGAGTTTGGACACGTTCAGGTCCATGGCGCCGACCTGGGGGTGGTCGACGCGGACGAGGCCGCCGCGGGGTGGACGGACATCGTGACGTGCCCAGGCCCGCCGGAAGGCCTCACTCGCCAGGGACAGCTCCTCCACCAGTTGCGCGACTCGCGGATCGCGCAGATCCGTTCCCACGCGCCTGCGGAACATCGCGACCATCTCCCGCCGGTCGAGGTACAGGCGGTTGTCCGTGTCGAGGAAGGCCGCGCGCAGCAGGTTCACGCCCGGCCTCAGCTCCGGGGAGAGCGCACGTGCCAGAGGGTTGCTCGCGAGCACGTCCGCGTACCGCCCGGCGATGAACGCCGGTGCGTCGACCGTGCGGAGAAGGTCGAGGACCCGAGGAGCGAGGGTCTCCCCCCGACGGGGTTCACGACGCGAAGGCCGCGGAGCGGTGCCCAGTCCGAGCAGGTACTGGGTGGAGGGTCCGTCCAGTCGCAGCGCCCGCGCGATCGACCCGAGTACCTGGGCCGAGGGGTTGCGGTTACGTCCCTGCTCCAGCCGCAGGTAGTAGTCGGAGCTGATGCCCGCGAGCAGGGCGACCTCCTCGCGGCGCAGCCCGGGAACACGGCGGCGGGAGTCCTCGGGAAGGCCGACCGCCTGGGGGGTCACCAGCTCCCGTCGGGCACGCAGGTACTCACCCAACGGGTTCTGGCTGTCGGCTCCGCGTCCTGTCATCACCCCGGATGGTATCCGCCCGGGCGGGGAGACTGCCTGGTCCCGTCACTCCCAGGATGAAGGCGGCCTACCCGGGGCCGGCGGCGATAGCGGATCGTCGCTGGGGAGCGCGGCGCATGCCGACAGGTACCCGCGCTCGGCCCGTATGTCCGACCCGAACAAGGGAGGTCCTCGTGTCCTCGGATCGAATCGCTCTGGTTACCGGAGCCAACCAAGGTATGGGCAAGCAGGTCGCGAAGGAGCTGACCGCCGACGGGGTGACCGTGTTCGTCGGATCCCGCGACGCCGACCGCGGCAAGGAGGCCGCCGCCGAGATCGGAGCCGGCGCGACCCCGCTCCAGCTCGACGTGACGGACCCGGAGTCGATCGCCTCAGCGGCCCAGCGGCTCCGCGAGGAGGCCGGTCGACTCGACCTCCTCGTCAACAACGCCGCCGTCTCCACCACTCGGCAGGGTGTCGACATGGCCGAACTGCGCTCCTTCGCAGCGGCGAGCGTGGTCCCGCTGGAGGAGGTGCGGGCTGTCTGGGAGGTGAACGTCTTCGGGCCTGTGGCGGTGTACCAGGCCGTGCTCCCGCTGCTTCGCCTGTCGTCGGACGCACGCATCGTCAACGTCACGAGCGCGCTCGGTTCTCTGACGACCGCCACCGACCCGACTCTCCCCTACCACGCGCTCTTCGAGCCGGTCTACGCGGCGTCGAAGGCGGCGCTCAACGCCGTGACGGTGGCGATGATGGCCGAGCTCCGGGACTCCGGTGTCAAGGTCAACCTCGTTTCGCCGGGGTTCGCGAACACCTCGCTGGTCAACTTCGAGGGCACGGAGTCGGTCGAGGACGCCGCTCGTGAGATCGTGCGTGTCGCCCGGCTCGGGCCCGAAGGGCCCTCCGGCACCTTCACGACGTGGGAGGGAGCGAACCTCCCGTGGTGAGTCCACAGGGCTGATCCATCAGCGCCGCGTGCTCTCAGCCGTACGGGCACGACCCACCGGTGACGGGGTGCGGCACCTGTCACACGGGACTTCGGGGGCATGGGCGGCGGGTTCCGGCGTTTCCCGGGTGCGGCGGTCCCGGCGTTCCCAGACGGTGTGCGGGGAGGGTTCGCTGAAGGGCCGCCGATGCGGGCCGGGCCCCATCGGCGAATGCAGCGGAGTTTGATCACGCGGTGTTCGCGGCGGGCGGGGGTGAGCGGCGCGGGCGGCTGGAGGCGCCGTCCATCCCGGCCTGGCCCTGGGCTCGGCAGCGGTCGGCCCGGCATTCGGCGGTGGACCGCGTGCGTGCGACCGTCAGCGGCGTCCGCCGTGCGTGCGCGGGTCGAACGAGCTGGGGACGTCGGCGTTGATGTCATCGGCGGCGGAGAGACCGTGGACGGTGCGGACCACCCCGTCGGCGGCCTGCCTCTGCGCCACGGCAACGTAGTCGAGGAGTTGCCAGAGGATCTTCTCCGCCTCGCCCAGGGTCTCCTGCATCCGCTTCGAGTACTCCCCCTCGTCCCCCCAGGGCGCCTTCTCGAAGGACGTGATCGCGTCGCGCGCGTCGGCCACCACCTCGTCCGTGAAGTCGGCGGCCTCGTAGACGAGCTTGTTGTGCCGCCCGATCCCGTCTACGTCGACGGAGAGCCGGCCGTGTGATGCGGACATCGTTCTTCTCCTGTTCGCTGTCTGATGGCTGCGGTCGGACCGTCACTCCAGGTCGCGTGGGGAGAAGCCCAGTGTGCGCAGGGTCTCCTCGACGTCCATCTCGCCGCGTAGCACGGCGGACGCGTCGACGCCTTCGGGGGAGGCGAAGTCGTACGCCTGCACGGCCCGCTCCGCCATCCGCCGCTGGGCGCGGGCGATCACCTCGACGATCGTAGCCGAGAGCTCGGCGGCGGCCATGCCCCGGTACCCGTCGGTGTGGAACACGAGCCCGGCGAGGTCACCGGTCGCGTCGACCTCCGCGGTCACCAGCCGGTTCCTGGACGTGGCCTCCTCGGTCTCCGACTCCAGGCCCTCGCCCGCCTCCATGAGCTCCCTCAGTGTCGTATCGAGCCGCCGCAGTTCGGCCTCCATCTGCTCCCGTATCGGTGAACTCATGCCTTCAGGATCTCCTTCAAGGTTTTACTCAGGTCGTTCACGACAGGAACGGCCCGTGGAGGCGCGCTGCCGACGGCGCTCCGGACGGCGGCCGGAACACCTCCCGGCCCCGCTGTTCCGCGGCGGCGCCCCGGACACCCGCCGAGCGCCGTCGGCGCGTCCGCCCCGGGGCCGGGGAAAACCGACACGCCGGAAATCCGGTCTCGGTCACGCAGCCCAGCGCGACAAAGGACACCGCACCGGCACGCCTTCCGAATGGGACGGAGAACTCCGTTCGCGGTCGGTTCCCACCCGGCTTCCCGAGTGGGCGGTGCCGCCCCGCCCCGGGAGTTCGGAGGCGCGCCCGGGCCGGCCCCGGCCAGCGATCCCGGTAGCCGCGGCCAGTCCGGGTCCCGGCAGGAGGCCCTCCCCGGCGACGCACACCGGAAAAAGGAACAGGAAAGCAATCACGGACAACAGAACAGGGGACGGAGGAAGGGGAAGCGCCGCGCGGGACCGGGCCGCCCCGGCGAACCATTCCCTTCCGCACGACACAACAGGTACCGCACCGGGTGAGGTGAATGCAACCCGCGGAGTCGTGACTATACATAGGGGTCATCCCCCTCCGTATTCGGCACCCGATCGGAAAAACCCGGAAACACGGACGCAACAAAATCCCGCGTCCGCACCCGCGGAACACCTCGGAACCGGGGGGCGGCTTCCACTCCTGCGCGCGATGATGTTACCTTTACCCTCGCTTCAGATGCGCGTGGTGTGGAAAGGGGTCGGGAATGCTGTTCGACCCCCAGAAAATGGGTGACTCAGCACACGATTTCGTCAAAGTGGTGCTGGGCATCGACCTTCCCCGGGCCAGCGCACCGGCCATGCGCGCCGCTTCGGAGGTCTACGACCTCCTCGACAAGCAACTGCACGAGCTCTCCAACGTCATGGACACGACGCGCACCAACGTTCGGAGGCACTTCGGCGGAGCGGCCTCCGACTACTACAACCGCTCCCTGGCCGCCTTCACCAGCGGCGACAGGGACTACATCGGCAACGCTGCGAGCACGAGCCGCATGCTCTCGACCGAGCTGCGCAAGGCGGCGGCGAACGTCGACTACATGGTGGCGATGGTCTGGGTCCAGGTGGCCCAGCTCATCGCCGAGATCGCCTGGGCCATCGCGACGGCCAAGTTCACCTTCGGCGCCTCCCTGAAGTGGATCCCGGTCTTCAAGGCGATCCGGAGCCTGGCCATCCGGCGCCTCATCGCCTGGTTCCTCGTCACCGTTCCGAGTCACCAGGTCGTCAGCCAGGTCTTCGCGAGCTTCGGCGCGCTGATCCAGCGCGTCCAGATCGCCAACGGCGACCGGGACGGGTTCGACAAGCGCTTGGCGCACGACGCGCACGTGGGGGCCGTGATCGAGGGGCTCGTCTCCGCCGGCATCTCCGGGGGCGTCGGAGCGTTCGTCAGCAGCGGTTTCGCGAACGCCTTCAGCCGCAGCATCGACGACCTGCGCGGTCTGCCGGACCCCGTGCCCCCGCCGCAGGTCAAAAACGGCGTGCCGGACCCCGTACCCCCGCCGCAGGTCAAAAACGGCGTGCCGGACCCCGTACCCCCGCCGAGCACGCTCAACGACGACCTCGCCGACCTCTTCACCCGCCACCGGGACGAGATGCTGGTCCCGTTCCACCCCAACTCCCCCACCGGGGCGCGCTCTTGGGACAACGTGGTCGAACAGAACGCGTTCCGCGCGGAGGTGGCGGACGTGTTCCAGCGCTCCTTCGCCGAACGCATGGGCGCCGACCAGGCGCGGCGGCTGGGCGACGACTACGCCGACACCCTGATCCGCTCGTGGGGCGACCCGGACCTGGGTTCCCGGCTCTCCCTGGCGATCGGCGACCGGCTGCCCCCGCCCCTGCGCGAGCACCTGTCCGACGTCCCGCAGAGCCTCGCCGGATCGCTGCACCAGAGTGCGCAGGGGTTCCTGCCCTACGTGCGGGGCCTGGGGCTGGGCGCGGGGACCGGCGCCGCGGAGGGCTTCCTCAGCGAGGGCCTGGGCAGCCTCGCCAGCGGTCAGGGGTTCGTCGTCACCCCCTGGTCCGCCACGTCCGGCGCGACCATGAACACGGCCCACCAGCTGACCACCGACTCGGCGCTGGCGGGCATCGACGCGCTCAGCGGCCCCGGCGGCACCCTCCTTCCGCCCGATCTCCCCCCGCCCCCGGAGCCGGAGCGGACCGACCGTGCCGAGGGGGACCCGGCACAGGGCGCGGCTCCCACGGCGTGGCCCGCCTCCGGCGACGCCGGCGGAAGGCCGACGTCCGCCGGCGGTCCCGACGCCCCCGACACCACCGTCGTACCGCCCGTCGGCGTCGATGAACCCGCCCCGGTACGGGACGACGGAGACGGATCGCGCGGCGGCGGGGACGAAGCCCCGGCGAGCGGCACGGACGCGCACCGCCCCGGCGGTTCCCCGGCCGCCGGAGACCAGGGCGCCCCTGCGGCCCGGAGGCAGCAGGACCACGGCCCGGACGGGGCCGACGGCGCGGACGCGCACGGGCCCGGGGACCCTTCCGAGCGGGTCATCGGGACTCCGGAGACCCCGGCCGCCCGGGCTGCGCGGAACCACGACCAGGACGGGGCGGACCACACCGACGCCTACCGTCGAGGAGACACCCCCGATCCGCTCACCGGTGACCATGACGCCACGGACGCCGGGGCTTCCCGGGACCGGACCCCGGCACCCCCGCCCGAGGGGGGAACCGAGGTCCCCCCACCGCCCCCGGCCGCCGTGACGCCCCCGATCGGCGCCGACCGCGCCGCGCCGCCGCAGGGTACGGCTCCCCCAGGCCGCCCGTCCGGCGAGGCGGGCCAGCCGTCCCGGCCGGGAGCGCAGGAGACGGCGCGGTCCGGTCCGGAACCGGCCCCCGCCGGAGAGGCCGGTCCCGAGCGGAACGCCTTCCCCTCCCCCATCACCGCGGAGTCCCCCGACCCGGCCGGCATCCGGGAGACCACGGTCCCACCGACGGCCGCCTCCTCCCCCACGGACCGGGGCGGGAGCGCGTCCCCGTACTCGTTCGACGCCTCGCTGAACCCCGTGGACGGCGTCCCGGACACCCTGGACGGAGCCGATGACAACTCCTCCCTCGGCGACACGGACTCCGACGCGTCGTCGCTGTTCGACGACGCCGCGTCCGAAACGTCGAGTCTGGGCACCGCGTGGTCGGACACCGAGGAGGCACCGCCCGTCGAGGCCGCCTCGCACCCGGCCGTGAAGGACACGAAGGCCCCGGGGGGCGTTCCCGGCATCCCGGACGCGGTTCCCGAGTCCGGCTTCCTGGCCTTCCCCGTGACCGAGAACGGCCCGGAGGGACGCGCTCCCGCCGGTTCCGCCCCCTCGGACGGGCCGGTCCCGGAGGCCGTGCGCACCGACCCGCGGACGCCCCCGCCCGGCGCGGACGGCCCCTCCGCGGACCGCCACGACGCCACCCGGAGCACCGGGGACGCCGACACGGCCGAGCGGTCCGGAACCGGGCGTGACGCCGTCCGCGACCAGGGCGGTGACGGGGCTCCTCCGGCCCGTTCCGGCGCCGGTCCCACGCCGTCCGAGGAGGGCGCGACCGGGACCGCGCCCCCGGAGTCGGACAGCCGCGAGGCGGCCCCCGGGAACGACCTCGCGGACGCACGCGCCGAACGCGCCGCGGACCTGGTCGCGCAGGCTCGACGGCACCTGGATGACGGGGACGTCGCGCGGGCGCGGGCGGTGGGCGCGGACATCCAGAACCTGCTCGCCCCGCGGCCCGACGACGGCTCCCCGCCGAACCCCTCCGTGCGCAGGGCCCGCGCCCTGGCGCTCGGGCTGGTCTTCACCCTGTCCGACCCGGCGAACCCGCGGGTTCCCGCCGCCCCGGACGCCTTCCCGGCGGACAGGGCCGAGGACGCCGCCACACTCCTGGGGGGCGTCGAACGCAACCTCCGGGACCGCCACGACCCGGCGCGTGCACGGCTCTGGCTCCCGGGCGGCAGCCTGACCACGCAGTACGTCCGCGACACCCTGCCCTCGGCCCCTCCGGCGAGCGCGACGCAGGACAGCGGGGCACCGGCAGCGGGCACCGGGGACGCCCCGCGCGCCGCCGAGGCCGCGACGCCCGACACGGCCGAGGACACGCCGGCCCCCACGCGGAGCGCGGACACGGACGCGCCTGCGGCACCGCCCGCCGCCAGGCCCGAGCGCGCGGCGGACACCGGCTCCCCCACCCCCGCACAGACACGCACCGACCCCGCCGTCTCCGGGATCGACCCGAGGGCCGACGCCCGCGCCGCGTCGGTCCTGGACCGCCTGCCCGAACTCACCCGGGCCCTCGCGGACAAGGACATCCCCAGGGCACGGGCGCTGGGCGCCGAATTCTGGAGATCACTGCGACCGGTCGACGGTCCGGTCCCGGAGAACCGCTCCATCCGCGAGGCGCGCACGCTCGCGCAGGCACTGGTGTACACCGTCTCCGACCCCTCCGACAGGCGCGTCCCGCTGAGCGGCGAGTCCATCCCTCCCGAACGCGTCCAAGACGCCGAGACCCTGGCCCGCGGTATCGGCCGCCACCTCCGGGACCGCCACGACCCGGTCCGCGCCCGGCTCTGGCTGCCCGGCGGGCGGCTCACGACGGACTACGTCCGCTACGCGATGCAGGACCCAGCCGACCGGGGCCCCTCCCCCTACGGCGCACCGTCCCC
>NZ_KB906891.1:0-29873 GCF_000381685.1 Nocardiopsis sp. CNS-639 | reverse complement strand
GAAGTACCGGTGGCGTTGTGCCAAGCCGACCACGTCACCTCCTTCTCCCGAGGAGGGCGCACGGTGGTGGCCAACCTGCAACCGTTGTGCGGGCCGCACAACCGGGCCAAATACCAACGCGAACTCCGCACACACCACCAAGGACAAGGACGAGGACGGCGGCGGGGAGGAGACCACCCACCCGGCAGGGACCCGGATCCACCACCCCGGGAATGACCCCCGGCCGTGCCGGTCCCCGGCATGCCCGCGCCCGGCATGCCCGCACCCGGCAGGCAGCCCGGGCTCCGCGCCCACCGTGGTCGCTGCCACCGTCGCCCACCCCGCCCCGGGGGCCGGGACCGCTGCCCGAAGCCGGAGGGCCCGCTCGCCTTTGGTGCCAACGCAGCAAACCCCCACCACGCGCGAACAACAAGCGTTGGTCACCCTCCCACACCACTACGCGGCAGCTGGCGACGCCGCCACCGGCCACCACCCGCAGGTGGAGCGTTGAACGGAGCCCCCAGACACCCGCCGCCTTCGCTGCCGACGCAGCAAACCCCCACCACCCCCTAACCCCCACCGTTGAACGCCCTCCCCCACCACTACGCGGCAGCTGGTGCCATCGCCGGAGAGAGCAACCACCCCCGCCCCCACCGTTGAACGCCCTCCCGCAGCAACACCTGTGACAGGTCCGGGGGACTTCCGGCAAGGGCCCGCCACCGAGCGCGAGACGCTCCTCCTCCCAGGCGCGCGTCACGGTCTGTCGCCGCCCCCGGCCATACTGGGGCCGATGGTCGGCGAGGACGCGGGAGGTGCGGTGCGGGTTCTGCACGGCGTGTGGGCCGGAGACGCGCTGGCGGTGTGGGCCGAGTCCGACCTGGCCGGGTCCTCCCCCTCCACCCCTCCTCCGGTCGGGGGCGCGCACGGCCGTGCGCGCCCGCACCCGTTCGCCCTGGGAGCCCGCGACCTGAGCGCACTCCTGGTGGACGCGGGGGTCGGGGCGGACTCCGCCACGCACGGCACCCTGGACCTGTCCCTGCCCGGGGACACCTCCGCCCCCTTCCCCTCCACCGGCGCCCCCGGTACCGCACCGGCCGCCTTCCACCCCTGGCGGGTGCCCGCCCTGCGGCTGGACGCCGCCTCCGCCGAGGCCCTCCTGGCCGCATCCGCACAGGACATCCCCGGCACCGCCTCCGGACCCTCGCTGGCCCACCTGCGCGCGGTCCGCGACTTCGCCGAACTCCTGGTCACCTCCGGGTGCGTGCTGCCCGACCTGGTGGGCGACCCCGCCCGGGCCCGCTGGCGGCCCGCGCCGCTGGACTGGGCGGAGGAGCACCTGGCCGCGCTCACCGGCGCCCTGCCGCCCTCCGCCCGCGCCCACCTGCCCGGGGAGCCGCCCGACGCGATCGCCCGGGCCTGCGTGCTCGCCCCCCTGGAACTGCTCACCGACGCGGTGGCCCGCCGCCTGTCCCGTCCCCGCCGCGCGCACCGGGCCCGAACCAACCCGGTAGGCCGGGGCCGGACCAGCCCGGTAGACCGGGGCCGGACCAGCCCGGAACAGACCTCCGACGACGGCGCCGCCCCCGGCCAGCGGCTGGCCGCCGCGCTCACCGGCGCCCCGGACGGGATCGACGCCGACACCGCCGCCCGGCTGCGCGGACCCCTGCGCGAGTGGCGCTCGCGGGTGCGCGGCGCGGGGCGGGCGGCGCTGCTGTTCCTGCTGCGCGAACCCGACCGGGCGGGGCCGTGGGCTCTGGAGTTCTGGGTGCGCTCGGTCAGCGACCCCGGCCTGCGCCTGCCCCTGGAACAGGTGTGGCAGGGCGAGGGCGCCGCCTGGCTGCCCGCCGACGTGGGCGCCACCGCCCTGGCCGACCTGCGCCGGGCCGCGCGCCACCACCCGCCGCTGCGCCGCGCGCTGCGCGACCTGGCCCCGGCCCGGCTGCTGATGAGCACGGAGGACACCGAGCGGTTCGTGGCCGAGGGAGCCGCCCGGCTGAGCGGCGCCGGGTTCGGGGTGGTCCTGCCCGAGTGGCGCGGCAGACCCGCCCTGGGCCTGCGGGTGGCGGTCGAGGAGGCGCCCCGCCGACGCGGGGGCGGCGGGGTGGGCCCCTCCGAGCTGGTCAACGTGTCCTTCGAGGCCCTGCTCCA
The DNA here is from genome assembly GCF_000381685.1 of Nocardiopsis sp. CNS-639. NCBI lineage: Bacteria > Bacillati > Actinomycetota > Actinomycetes > Streptosporangiales > Nocardiopsidaceae > Nocardiopsis > Nocardiopsis sp. CNS-639. The sequence continues at coordinate 27,746 of NZ_KB906891.1, read as the reverse complement.
GGGGCGCGACGGCGAGGAGTCCGTACCGCTCGGCGAGGACGAGCTGGCCGAACTCGCCGAGCTGGCCCGCCTCAAGCGTTCGCTGGTGCGTGTGCGCGGCCGGTGGCTGGAGGTGGACCCCGAGCGGCTCAGCGCCACCCTGGACCTGGTCAAGCGGCGCGGCGGCCACTGGATGCGCACCGACGAGGCGCTGCGCACGGCCATCGGGGTGGAGGGCACCACTCCCCTGCCGGTGGCCGACGCGGTCGCCTCCGGTCCGCTGGGCGCGCTGCTGGACGGGGGCGCCAAGGCCGAGCCGCGCCCGATGGGCACACCGTCCGGTTTCCGGGGTTCGCTGCGCCCCTACCAGGACCGGGGCGCGTCGTGGCTGCGCTTCCTGGGCGAGCTGGGCCTGGGCGCGGTCCTGGCCGACGACATGGGCCTGGGCAAGACCGTGCAGCTGCTGGCCCTGCTCACCGACGAGCGGCTGCGCGAACCCGCTCCGGGGCCGACCCTGCTGGTGTGCCCGGTCTCGCTCGTGGGCAACTGGCGTCGCGAGGCCGAGCGGTTCGCGCCCTCGCTGCGGGTGCACGTCCAGCACGGCCCGGACCGGCCCTCGGGCAACGCCCTGGCCCGCCTGGTGGGCTCGTGCGACCTGGTCGTCACCACCTACGGCGTGGTCACCCGCGACAGCGAGGAGCTGGCGGGCATGCCCTGGCACCGGGTGGTGTGCGACGAGGCGCAGGCGCTCAAGAACCACGGCACCCGGCAGGCCCGCGCGGTGCGGTCGCTGCCCGCGGCCACGCGGATCGCGCTCACCGGCACCCCGGTGGAGAACAACCTGGGCGAGCTGTGGTCGGTGATGGAGTTCGCCAACCCGGGGCTGCTGGGCACGGCGGCGGCCTTCGAGCGGGCGGTCGAGGGCGAGGAGGGGCCCGACACCGCGCTGGTGCGCCGCATGACCGGGCCGTTCGTGCTGCGCCGCCTCAAGACCGACCGGTCGATCATCGCCGACCTGCCCGAGAAGCTGGAGATGCGCACCTGGTGCACGCTCACCCCGGAGCAGGCCTCGCTGTACAAGGCGGTGGTGGACGAGATGGGCGAGCGGCTGGCCGAGGCGACCGAGAAGGAGCGCAAGGGGCTGGTGCTGGCGACGATGTCGCGGCTCAAGCAGATCTGCAACCACCCGGCGCAGTTCCTGGGGGACGGCTCGGCGCTGTCGGGGCGCTCGGGCAAGCTGGAGCGGGTGGAGGCGATCCTGGCCTCGGCCGCGGCCGAGGGCGACAAGGCCCTGTGCTTCACCCAGTACGCGCGCTTCGGTGAGCGCCTGGCCCCCTACCTGCGTTCGCGTCTGGGGGTGCCGGTGCTGTGGCTGCACGGGGGCACTCCGAGGGCGGAGCGGGAGGAGATGACGCAGCGCTTCCAGGAGATGGAGGGCCCGGCGGTGTTCCTGCTCTCGCTCAAGGCCGCCGGGACGGGGCTGAACCTGACCGCGGCCAACCACGTGGTGCACGTGGACCGCTGGTGGAACCCGGCGGTGGAGAACCAGGCCACCGACCGGGCGTTCCGGATCGGCCAGCGGCGGGACGTGCAGGTGCGCAAGATGGTGTGCGTGGGCACGGTCGAGGAGCGGGTGGACGAGATGATCGAGCGCAAGAGCGCGCTGGCCGACGGCGCCGTGGCCACCGGTGAGGCGTGGCTGACCGGTTTGTCCGTCCAGGACCTGCGCGAGGTCGTGCGGTTGTCCCCGGAGGCGGTGGCCGAGTGAGCGCGTGGTCGCCGCTGTTCGCGCAGGCCCTGGGAGAGCCGGGCCCGGCCGCCGGGAACGCGCGGGTGGAGCGGCTGTCGGTGCGTCCGGGCGAGGTCACGGGGCGGGTGCGCGGCCCGGGCGCGCACGAGGTGAGCCTGATCCGCACGGTGCCGCCGGAGGCCGAGTGGGAGCGCCTGTGCGCCGCGCTGGCCTCCCAGCCGGTGTTCCGCGCCCGGATCCTGGCCGGTGAGCTGCCGGTGGCGGCGGCCCGGGTGTTCTCGCTGCTGGGGTGGGACCTGGTGCCGCGCGGGTGGGACGCGTTGGTGGCGACCTGCTCCTGTGACCGCTGGGACGCCAGGTGCGCGCACCTGGTGGCGGCGGTGGCGGAGCTGGGCGCCGAGGCCGACCGCGACCCGTTCGTGCTGACCCGGTGGCTGGGCCGGGAGCGGCGCGCGCTCGTGGCGCAGGTCAAAGCGTTTTCCACGGCCACCGCAAAAGGATTTTCAGGCGAAGATCCGACAATCGGGAGAAATGACGGAGAAGCGGTATTGGATACCGTCGACGAACCGCCTCCCCCGGCGAACACGGCGGACCCCGGCTCGGCCGCCGCGTTCTGGTCCGCGCCGCCGCTTCCCGCCCGGCCGAGCCCCCCGGAGGGCTCCGGCGAGCGCGTCAGGGCCGCGGCTCCCGGGCTCGTGGCCGATCATCTGCCCGGTTTCGGACAACCGCGAACAGGGACCGGAACGTGAGCGTATAGGGCGCCGAATACGCACTTCGAACTTTGTTGTGGAAAACTCCACAAGGACGTGGGATCACGGTTACCATTCGGCCAGAGAACTCGCCTCGTCACTTCATCGGATGGGTATCCTTCATGGCCGATCACTTCCCCCCCAACATCGACATGGAAACCCCCAGCATCGCACGCATGTACGACTACCTCCTGGGGGGTAAGGACAACTTCGAGGCCGACCGCAAGGCCTGCGAGGCGCTCGCGGACGGCGTCCCCGAACTGGTCGCCTTCGCCAACGACAACCGCGCCTACCTCTCGCGCGCGGTGGAGTACGTGGCGGCCCAGGGGGTGGAGCAGTTCCTCGATCTGGGGGCCGGGCTGCCCACCGCCAACAACACGCACCACGCCGCCCAGCAGGCCAACCCGCGGGCCCGGGTGGTCTACGTCGATCACGACCCCATCGTGCTCGCGCACGGCCGGGCGCTGATCAGCGACAGCGGGCAGACCTCGTTCCTGCTGGCCGACATCCGCGACACCGAGGAGATCCTGGGCTCCCCCGAGACCACCAGGCTCATCGACACCGACCTGCCCGTGTGCGTGATGCTGGTCTCGCTGCTGCACTGCATCCCCGACGACAGCGACCCCTTCGGCATGGTGCGCGCCCTCATGGACCGTCTGGCCCCGGGATCGTGTCTGATCTCCTCCCACATCGTCTCCGACGATCCGGCCTCCGCCGCGTGGATGACCGACAAGATCCTGTCCTTCGGCACCCCGTGGGGCCGGGTGCGCAGCCCCGAGGAGGCCTCGGCGGTCTTCGACGGCCTGGAGCTGGCCAGCCCCTGGACCGACGGGCGCGACGGGGGCCCCCGCGCGGTGGACTGCGCCACCTGGCGCCACCCGGAGATCGACCCGGTGTTCCGTCCCGCCGACCCCAAGGTCAAGCTGTGGGAGCTGGCTGGCGTGGCCTTCAAGCGCTGACCCGGCGGCCAGGCGCGACGTGGCCCGTGCCCGACCGGGTGTGTCCGGGTGGAGGACCCCGGTCGGCATCGCGCCGCGGACCCCGCGCCCCGGGCCGGGTGCGCGGGGGCGCTGGTCAGCGCACGACCCTGACCAGCGCTCCTCATCTCTACCCGCCCTGTTCGGCGAGGACCTCCCGGGCGGTGCCGAAGGCCCGGTTGAGGGCGGGCACTCCGCAGTAGACGGCGGCCTGGAGGAACACCTCGCCGATCTCGTCGGGCTCCAGCCCGTTGCACGGGGCGGCGCGCACGTGCACGGCCAGCTCGTCCCAGTGCCCGTGCGCGACCAGCGCGGTGAGCACCATGCGGCTGCGGGTGCGGCGGTCCAGGCCCGGACGGGCCCAGAGCTCGTCCCGGGCGTAGCGGGTGATGAGGTCCTGGAACGGTTCGGTGAAGCCGGTCGTGCGCGCCCGGGCCCGATCCACGTGCTCGTCGCCCGGCACGGCGCGGCACACCTACGTCCCCGCTCCGGGACGGTCGGCGGACGCGAAGTGCTGGGTGAGCAGGGTGTTGACCTCGGCGCTGCGCTGCCAGGACAGCAGGTGCGCGGCCTCCTCCAGGACCACCAGGCGCGCGCCGGGGACGCGCTCGGCGATCAGCTCGGCGTTCCCGGCGGGCGGCGTGGAGGGGTCGTCGGCCCCGGCGACGACCAGCGTGGGCGCGCTGATCCGGTGCAGGTCCTCGCGCACGTCGTGGGTCCCGATGGCCTCGCAGCAGCCCGCGTACCCCTCCGGCGCGGTGGCGGCGACCTGGTCCCGCAGCACGGCGACCTCGGCCGGGCGGTCCTCGGCGAAGGCCGGGGTGAACCAGCGCTCCACCACCGAGTCCGCCACGGCCCCGGTGCCCTCGGCGCGCACCAGCGCGGCGCGGTCCCGCCAGTTCCGGGCCGGGCCCATGTGGGGGGAGGTGGCCAGCAGGGCCAGGCGGTCGATGCGCCCGGGGTGGTGGACGGCCAGCCACTGGCCGACCATGCCGCCGATGGACAGCCCCGCGTAGTGGGCGCGTTCGATGCCCAGCCGGTCCATCAGCGCGATGACGTCGCCGCCCAGGTCGGCCATGCTGTAGGGCCCCTCGGGGACGGGTGAGTCACCGTGTCCGCGGTGGTCGAAGCGGATCACCCGGAAGACGGTCGAGAGGGCCTCGACCTGCGGGTCCCACATCCGCGTGGTGGTGCCCAGGGAGCCGCCGAGCAGCAGGGGCGGCGCGTCGGCCGGTCCGCTCTCTGTGTGGTGCAGGTCAACGCTCATCGAATCCTCGTGTTCCTTCGTCGCTGTGGGTGGTTCCCGTGCGGCCGGTGTCCGCCAGGGGGCCGGCGCCTCCCCCGTGGTCGACACCCGCCGCGCGCTCAGTCCGCGCGACCGGCGCCGACCCCGGGGCCGGTGTCGGCCGCCTCGCCGGTCCTACCCGATCCTGCGCGGGTGACCCGGTCGGTGAACACCGGGGCCGGGCCCAGGTATCCGGCCGTGCACGGTGACGCGCTGGCCCCGGGGCTTCCCCTCGTGCTGGCGGGTGGGGCCGTGGTCGAGGGCGCCCCTCAGGCGGCCTCGGTCAGGGAGCGCACCACCGCCAGCTCCTCGCCCGTGGGCTCGGGGGTGACGGCGAGGTCGTCGGCCACGGCGAGGTTCCAGCCGGTGGCCTCGCGGACCGCGTCCGCCTCCACTCCCGGGTGCACGCCGGTCAGGACGAGTTCGCGGGTGAGGGGGTCGGGTTCGAGCACGCCGAGGTCGGTGATCACCCGCACCGGACCGGCGCCGCGCAGGCCCAGGCGCTCGCGGTCGCCGGGGCCCGAGCCGTGGCCGACCGAGGTGACGAAGTCGACCCGGTCCACGAGGGCGCGGCGGCTGTGCCGCATGATGACGATGACCTCGCGGCAGGAGGCGGCGATCTCGGGGGCGCCGCCCGCCCCGGGCAGGCGCACCTTCGGGTCGGCGTAGTCGCCGATGACGGTGGTGTTGATGTTGGCGTACCGGTCGATCTGGGCGGCGCCGAGGAAGCCGACGTCGATCCGTCCGGCCTGGAGCCAGTAGTTGAAGACCTCGGGGACCGAGACCACGGTGTCGGCGGTGTCGGCGAGGACGCCGTCGCCGATGGACAGCGGCAGGTGGTCGGGGACGGCGCCCAGGGTGCCGGACTCGTAGACCATCCACAGGCCCGGCGCGTGGGTGCGGCGGGCCACGTTCGCGGCGGTGCTGGGCAGGCCGATGCCGACGAAGCAGGACATCCCGTCGCGCAGCGAGCGCGCCGCGGTGACGGTCATGATCTCGTCGGAGGTCCAGGTCACGGTGGTCACGTGCCTCTCCCCGCAGGTTCGGTGTCGCCGGTGCCGGAGGCCGCGGGCGAGGCGGGGACGGAGGAGGCCCCGGCGCCGTTAGTGAGGTCCGCGAGCCAGGCGGTGAAGGCCCCGCGGTCGCGGCCGACGGCGTCCCAGGCGCGGTAGGCCTCGTTGTCGCGCTCGTAGTAGCCGTGGGCGTAGGAGGGCGCGGCGCCGCCGGGGACGACGCTGACCCGGTCGACCACGCGCGCTGGCAGGACGACCTGGCCGGGGACGGGGTCGAGGGTGTCCACGACCTCCTCGACGGTGGCCAGGGCGCGGTCGGCGGCCAGGACGGCCTCCTTCTGGATGCCGGTGATGCCCCACAGCTGCACGTTGCCGCGGCGGTCGGCGCGCTGGGCGTGCACGATGGTGACGTCGGGGTTCAGGGCGGGCACGGCGGCCAGTTCCTGTCCGCTGAAGGGGCAGGTGACGTACCTGATGTCGGGGTTGTTGGCGACCAGGTCGGTGCCGGAGTAGCCCCGCAGGATGGCGAAGGGCAGGCCGGAGGCGCCCGCGACGTAGCGGTTGGCCATTCCGGCGTGGCTGTGCTCCTCGATCTCCAGGGGCACGGGCCAGGAGGAGGTGACGGCGTCGCGGAAGCGGTGCAGCGAGCCGACCCCGGGGTTGCCGCCCCAGGAGAAGACGAGCTTGCTGGCGCACCCGGCGCCGATGAGCTGGTCGTAGACGATGTCGGGGGTCATGCGCACCAGCGTGAGGTCGCGCAGGCCCTGGCGGATGATCTCGTGCCCCGCCGCCACGGGGATGAGATGGGTGAACCCCTCCAGTGCGACGGTGTCGCCGTCGTGGACGAGCTCGCGTACCGCCTCGTCCAGGGGCACGATCATGGAGCACTCCTGTTCGGCTTCCGAATGGTTGTTCTCAGAGCGAACATCCCGGCTATGACGGTAACGCCGTTCCCCAGCGTGGTCAAGGCACGCGTGAGGACCGCACCGTGCGTGCGGCGGACGGACTCACGACGGACCGGAAGGCTCGCCGAGACGCCACGAAGGCCAGGCGCCGGGAGCGGGTGGAGCGGGATCGGGCTCAGGCGGCGCGGAGCCCGGCCGGAGGGGGCTTCCGGTCAGGTCGCGGGTTCGCCGCGGCGCCACCTCTCGTGCTTGGCGCGCATCTCCTCGGTGTCGTTGAGGCGGGGGAAGGGCTCGTCGGGGACGTCGGCGCCCAGGAAGGCGCACAGGCGCTCCCACCCCTCCCCTGCCCGGTACACCAGCAGCCGGTCGGCCGGGACCTCCGCGACCACACGGGCCGTGTGCCGTTCGAAGGCCGCCACCGCGGTCGCCTCGTCGGGGTTCCCGCCGGAGGGGACCCCGAAGTGCGCGAGCCACATGCGGTCCAGAAGGGGGAGGATCGTGCCCAGCAGGGGCGGAACCCCCACTCCGGTCGGCTTGCCCCCGGCTTCGCTCACGATCTTGAAGATGGTCGCGCGCATGCTCTCGTACCACCGGTGCGGGTCGCGGACGGTGAGCAGGATCCTCGCGTCCGGGAAGGCGTCGGCGAGTTCGCGCCAGAAGAACGAGAGCGGCCAGTCCACGCCCGAGCGCCAGCCCTCCAGCAGGCGTGCCCAGTCCACCTCCCCGGCGGGGGTGTCCGCGATCCCGGCCCAGCGGGCCGCCAGGTCCGAGGAGTCCAGCACCTCGGACATGTGGTGGCAGGGGCCGAAGCCGAGCCGTTCCAGCGCGGCCTTCATCGACGTCGTCCCGGTGCGCGGGAAGCCCGCTCCGATCACGTCCACCGTCGTCCCCCTCGGTCGTCGCAGGGCTTGGCGCCCGGAGCAGGGGCGCCCCCCTGGTCACTTTCCGTTGTAGCACGAACACTCCGGGCGTGAGGGGCTGTCGCCGATATCCGGTCGGGACGGCCCCGGCGGAAGGCTGGTGGCGACCCCGGCGGGAGGACCGCCCGCACCGCCAGGGGGGTCGGGGCGCCGCCGGGGAGAGCGCGCGCTCCCCTTCCCCGGCGGACCCTTCCGGCGGACGCGGCGGCGCCGGATGCCCCCGTGGCGCCCCGGGAAAGGTCTCCGCCGCTCCGTCCGACCGGTGTGAGAACCTTTCCGGGGGCCGCGGCCAGCCGCCCCCGCAACCGAACCGGGAAGAGCAGATGCCGACCGAAGAAGAAGAGGCCCGCGGCGCCCACTTCGTGCAGTCCCTGGAGCGCGGCCTGACGGTCATCCGCGCCTTCTCCGCCGAGCGGCGCTCCATGACGCTCAGCGAGGTCGCGCGCGAGACCGACCTGACCCGCGCCGCCGCACGCCGCTTCCTGCTCACACTGGTGGACCTGGGCTACGTGCGCACCGACGGCAGGCTGTTCTCGCTCACGCCGCGCGTGCTGGAGCTGGGTTACGCCTACGTGGCCTCCGCCGGGCTGCCCGACGTGGCCCAGCCCCACCTGGAGGACCTGTCCGCCCGGGTGCACGAGTCCGCCTCGGTGTCGGTGCTGGAGGGAGACGACGTGCTCTACGTGGCGCGTGTGGCGACCTCACGGATCATGGCGGTGGCCATCCGGGTGGGCACCCGCTTCCCCGCCTCGGCCACCTCGATGGGCCGGGTGCTGCTGGCCGGGCACGACGACCGGAACCTGGACGCCTACCTCGCGCGGGTGGAGCTGGCCCCGCTGACCCGGTTCACCATCACCGACCCGGCCGAGCTGCGCGCCGAGCTGGAACGGGTGCGCGAGCAGGGTTACGCCATCGTCGACCAGGAGCTGGAGGAGGGCCTGCGTTCGCTGGCCGCGCCCATCCGCGACGGCTCGGGCCGGGTGATCGCGGCCGCGAACGTGTCCGCGCACGCCAACCGGGCCTCGATCGAGGACGTGCGCCGCGACCTGCTGCCCGCGCTGCTGGAGACCACCGCGCGCATCGAGACCGACCTGGCCTCGGTGGCGCGCCGCGACGCGGGTTCCTGACCCCCCGCCCTCCGGTTGCGGGCCGCCCGGCGACGCGGGAGCCCTCCCGGCGAGGGCCTGGCCGGTGGCGCCCGAATCGCACCGCGACGCGGGAGGCTTCGGCGAAGGTCTGGTGGCGCCCTGAACGCCCCCGCCGCGACGCGGGCTCCGACTTCACCGGGGCGCGGTCGTGGGCCGGGCCGCGCGTCAGGGCCCCGGGGCGGATGGTCGGCCGGGCCGCGCGTCAGGGCCGGGCCGCCCGGGCGCGGTGGCGCCGGACGGCGTCGCGGTTGCCGCAGGCGGGCGAGCAGTAGCGCTGGCGTCCGCCGCGCGAGAAGTCGGCGTAGACGCGGTCGCAGCCGTGCGCCGCGCACCGGCCGAGCCGGTCCATGCCCCGGCCGGTCAGGTGCAGGGCGGTGCCGACGGAGACCAGCGCGGCCACCTGACGGTGGGCGGGCAGCAGGTCGGGGCGGTAGTGCAGGTGCCAGCCGGTACCCGCGTGGTCGGTCAGGCGCGGGGCGGCGGAGAACTCGATGAGCAGCGGGTTGAGCCGGTCCGCGCGGGCGGGCGCGTCGGGGGCGTCCACCACCCGCGTCCAGCGCCTCAGGAACTCACCGACGGCGGCCACGTCGTCCTCGCCGACGGGGCGTTCGAGGAGGAAGCCCACTTCCGCGCAGCGGCGCTCCAGGTCCGACACACCGCTCAGCGGCCGGTTGACCAGGTCCACGGCCAGGGTCACCGGGTCCCGACCGTAAGGGTTGAGATGCATAATGCCATTACACCAGACTGGCCCGATGCACACACGGCACGAACACCACTGGACCACCGAGTCGGACCACACCACCAGCGAGGGCGTCGTCGCCTACCAGCGCTGCGCGTGCGGAGGACGCAGGGTGATCCTGACCCGGGCCTTCGGGCTGCTCCAGGACGACCTGGCCTCGGTCGGCCCCGCGCGGGGGTGAGCCGGCGCGGTGGCGTGGGCTCAGCCCCCTTCGGAGCCGAGGAGGGCCCGCAGCACCGCCACCGCCCGCTCCCCCGCCTCCTCGGGCACGAACACGTGGTCGTGGTGGAAGCCGGACACCACGTCGTACGGCAGACCGGCTCCGGTCAGCGCGGCGGCCACCGCCGCCACCAGCGCCACCCCCTGCGCCCCGGCGGGGGCCTCCAGCGTGATCCAGGCGAGCGCGTCGTCGTGGGGCAGCCCGGCCGCGTCGGCCTCCTCACGCGGGCACACCACGGTCAGGGCCTCGTCCTCAGCCACCGTGACCACCGGACGCACCCCCTCGGGCAGGGACGCGCGGTCCGGCACGGTGGTGAAGACGTAACCGCCCGGGCGCAGCCGGACCCGCGTTCCCGCCAGCAACCGCTCCAGCTCCCCCGCCACCCGGTCCCCCTCCCCCGCGCACCCGTGGCGCCTTGCGGGCGCGCGCCGCCTCCTGAGATCCTGCCCGCAACACCGCCGGGGACGCGAATCCACGCATATGGGAACCGTGCGGCGCCCCCGCCTGGAAGTTCTGAGCACACGGCCCCAGCGCCGTCCGGAAGGGACACCGTGACCGACCTACACGCCACACCACACATCGCCCGGGAGTCGGGAACCTTCGCCATCGGCGGCGACCTGCCGGTGCACCGCCTGGGCTTCGGGGCGATGCGCATCGTCGGCGAGGGGGTGTGGGGGCCGCCCCGCGACCGCGACGAGGCCCTGTCGGTGCTGCGGCGCGCGGTCGAGCTGGGCGTGAACTTCATCGACACCGCCGACTCCTACGGACCCCAGATCAGCGAACAGCTGATCCGCGAGGCGCTCTACCCCTACGCCGACGACCTGGTCATCGGCACCAAGGCGGGTTTCGCGCGCACCGGACCGGCGCAGTGGCACATACTGGGCCGCCCCGAGTACCTCAAGCAGCAGGTGGAGCTGAGCCTGCGCAACCTGGGGCTGGAGAGGATCGACCTGCTCCAGCTGCACCGGATCGACCCCGAGGTGCCGCTGGCCGACCAACTGGGCGCCCTGGTGGAGCTGCGCGAACAGGGCAAGATCCGCCACATCGGACTGAGCGAGGTGACGGTGGACGAGCTGTCCGCCGCCCGCGCGGTCACGCCGGTGGCGTCGGTGCAGAACCAGTACGCGCCGTCGTTCCGCCAGTCCGAGGACGTGCTGGAACAGTGCGAGAAGGACGGGACGGCCTTCCTGCCCTGGGCTCCGGTCGGACGCGGCGAGCTGGCGGGGCCGGGTTCCCCGCTGACCGCGATGGCGGCGGAACACGGGGTGACCCCGGTACAGCTGGCCCTGGCCTGGCTGCTGCACCGCTCGCCGGTCATGCTGCCGATCCCGGGCACGTCACGGGTGGCGCACCTGGAGGAGAACACGGCCGCCGCCGCGGTGCGGCTGACGGAGGCCGAGACCGAGCGCATCAGCCAGTACCTGGGCACCTGATCCGGGTTCCGCCGGAACCGCGTCGCGGACTCCGGGCCCCGGGGTCCGCGGCGGGGCCGCCCGCACCGCGCGCACCGGACGGGCGCCGGGCACCGGGCAAAAGCACCGTTGACGGACTTCCTCCCCCGCGGGGCCGCGCGGAGTCAGGATTGGGCTCCGACGCGCCCCGTGGTTGCTTGCGACCGGTCCCACCTGCTGAGATTCTTCCCGGGACACCGCCGGAGGCCCGGTCTCGCGCGTCCCCGCCCGGTTCCCGCCCCGGCTCCGCACGCTCGGCCCAGCGCCGTCCGGAAGGAACCCTCATGACCGACGTACACACCACACCGCACACCGCCCGGGAGTCGGGAACCCTCGTGATCGGCGGCGATCTGCGGGTGCACCGCCTGGGCTACGGCTCCATGCAGCTCGTCGGCCCGGGGGCGTGGGGCCCGCCCCGCGACCGCGACGAGGCCCTGGCCGTGCTGCGGCGCGCGGTCGAGCTGGGCGTGGACTTCATCGACACCGCCGACTGCTACGGCCCCCAGATCAGCGAGCAGCTGATCCGCGAGGCGCTGCACCCCTACCCCGAGGACCTGGTCATCACCACCAAGGTGGGCTTCGCCCTCACCGGGCCGGGTGAGTGGCACCCCCTGGGCCGCCCCGAGTACCTCAAGCAGCAGGCGGAGCTGAGCCTGCGCAACCTGGGGCTGGAGAGGATCGACCTGCTCCAGCTGCACCGGATCGACACCCGGGTGCCGCTGGCCGACCAGCTCGGCGCCCTGGTGGAGCTGCGCGAACAGGGCAAGGTCCGCCACATCGGAATGACGGGGGTGACCCTGGAGCAGCTCTCGGCGGCCCGCGCGATCACACCGGTGGCGTCGGTGCAGAACTGGTACGGTCCGATCTCGCGCAAGTGCGAGGACGTGCTGGAACAGTGCGAGAGGGACGGGACGGCCTTCCTGCCCTGGGCTCCGCTGGGGCGCGGCGAGCTGGCGGGGCCGGACTCGCCCCTGGCCCCGCTGGCCGCCGAGCACGGGGTCACCCCGGCGCAACTGGCGCTGGCGTGGCTGCTGCACCACTCGCCGGTCATGCTGCCGATCCCGGGCACGTCACGGGTGGCGCACCTGGAGGAGAACACGGCCGCCGCCGCGATCAGGCTGACGGAGGCCGAGACCGAGCGCATCGCCAAGTTCCTGGACGGCTGAGCCCGTGAACGCGTGCGGCCCCGCCGGGAGACCGGCGGGGCCGCACGTGTCCGGAGCGGGCGGCGTCCGCCGCCCCACGGGGGCCGGCTGCGGGCCGTTCGCCCGGTTCAGCTCGGGCGCAGGCGAAAGACCTGCAGGCGCATGTCGTAGTACTTCTCGGTCTCGCCGACCCACTCCATGCCCAGTCTGCGCGCCACGGCCATCGCCCGCTCGTTGTTGGGACGCGCGACCGCGAAGACCTCCTCGATGCCCTGTTTGAACGCCCACGCGATGATGGCCTGGCTGGCCTCGGTGGCGTACCCCTGGCCCCACACGTCGGGACGCAGCGCCCAGGACAGTTCGAAGTCCTCCTCGAAGGGCGGCAGGAGCTTGAGCGAGAGCCCTCCCACGAGCTGGCCGTCCTCCTCCCGGACGATGGCCCAACGCCCCGCGGGCGGAATCAGGTTGGGACCCGCCTCGACCCAGGCGTGCAGAACCAGGCGCATCGCGTCGGTGTCGTGCACCGGATGCCATTCCGGCGTCAGCCAGTGCGCGACCTCGTCGGCCCCGTAGACGCGCAGGGCCTCCTCGGCGTCGTCCAGCTGCCACTCCCGGATGAGGAGTCGGTCGGTCGGCAACTCAAGGCTCATGTCACCACCGTAACCCGGGACAAACCACCACGACAGGGGGGAAGGGCAACGGACTCGGCATCCGGACGGAGGGGCGCACCCCCGCCCGTCGACCCGTCCGTGTCCGCGGACGCCGGGCCCCGCGAACAGGCCGCGAACCGGTCCGTCACGACCCCTTTACACCGCGTATCGCGGCCGTTAGGGTGACCAGCACGGCTGGGAGCGCTCCCAGGCAGGCGGCCCCGACACGCAACCGCCGGCCCGCCTCCGGCGCCCGCGGAGCCGCCCCCGACTCCCTGGGGCCTCATGCGCGGGACACCGCCGGGAAGCACCATGCGCCACAAGACCCGGGCTGGTGCTTGAAGGATTCGCGACGCCCGACTCCCGTTGCGATACTGACCAGTCCGGACCGGACCCCGCCGCCCACGCGGCGGGGTCCGCTCACGTGTCAGCACCCCACAGCCCAGGAGCCGCCCCATGAAGTTCGTCCGCGACCCCCACCACGACGGATCCCCCGACCACGTCAGCGTCGGGGAGGGCCGGGCGCGACTGCGCGTGCGCGTGCCCGGGGGCGCGGACGCGGTGTACGCCCGCGTGGTGGAGGACGGCGAGGGCGTCACCTTCCGGGCGGAGAGGACGCACGCCTCGGGCGGCGCCGTCTGGTTCGAGGCGAGCGTGCCGCTGCGCCCGGTGGTGACCAACTACCGGTTCGCGATCGTGCGCGGCACCGAGTACACCTGGCTCAACCAGGAGGGCGTCCACGGGCACGAGGTGACCGACGCGGCGGACTTCCGGCTGATCGACGGTCCCCCGCCGCCCGCGTGGGTCCCGGGCACGAGCGTCTACCAGATCTTCCCGGACCGCTTCGCCCGCGACGACGACTCCGTCGATCCCCCGGCCGAGCACCCCGACTGGGCGCTGCCCCGCTCCTGGGACGACGAGCCCTCCGCCTTCGGGCTGACCGCGACCCGCGAGTACTTCGGCGGCACGCTCGACGGGGTCCGTCGCCGCCTGGACCACCTGGCCGCGCTGGGCGTGGAGGTGGTCTACCTGACCCCCGTCTTCCCGGCGCGCTCCACGCACCGCTACGACGCGGCCACCTTCTCCGAGGTGGACCCGCTGCTGGGCGGGGACCGGGCCCTGCGGGAACTGGCGCGGGCCGCGCACGAGCGCGGCATGCGGGTGATGGGCGACCTGACCACCAACCACACCGGGGACGCCCACGAGTGGTTCCTGGCGGCGCGGGCCGACGCGGACTCCGCCGAGGCGGGGTTCTACCACTTCACCGACCACCCGGACGGCTACGTGGGCTGGCTGGGTGTGCCCAGCCTGCCCAAGCTGGACTACTCCTCGGCCGAACTGCGGCGCAGGGTCTACGGCGCCGACGACTCGGTGCTCGTGGGCTGGCTGACCGGGCCGGACGCGCTGGACGGCTGGCGCGTCGACGTGGCCAACATGACCGGGCGCAACGGCGCGCAGGACCTCAACCGCGAGGTCTCCGGGGAGATCGCGGCGCGGATGCGCGAGGTGGACGACCGGCGGGGCGGCGACGGTTCGTGGCTGCTGGCCGAGCACTTCCACGACGCGGGCCCCGACACCCACCACGACGGGTGGCACGGGGTGATGAACTACGCCGGGTTCACCCGGCCGGTGTGGACCTGGCTGAACACCGCGCCCGAGCACGTGCGCTACCTGCGCACGGACTCGCCGCTGCCGCGCAGCGGCGCCGAACAGGCGGTGCGGGCGATGCGCGCGACCAACGCCGGGCTGCCGTGGCGGGTGCTGACGCACAGCGTGAACGCGCTGAGCACGCACGACTCGACGCGCTTTCGGACCGTGGTGGGCGGCGACGCCGACCGGCACGAGGTCGGGGTGGCGGCGCAGGTGACCCTGCCCGGTGTGCCGTTCGTGTTCGCGGGCGACGAGATCGGCATGGAGGGCGTGGACGGGGAGAACGCCCGCAGACCCATGCCCTGGCACCGGCCCGAGGCGTGGGACACGGGGACGATGGAGGCGCACACCCGGCTGCTGGCCCTGCGCCGGGAGCTGCCCGCGCTCCAGATCGGCGGCCTGCGCTGGTTGGACGCGGGGCCCCATCACATGACGTTCCTGCGCTCGCTCGAAGGCCGGGTGGTGCTGGTGCACCTGGCCGACGGCCCGCACGAGGGACTGTCCGCGGCCCTGGCCGACCTGGACGTCTCGGGCCTGGAGGTGCTCGCCCGGGGCGGCGGGGCGCGGGCGGCCCTGGAGGGCGCGGAGCGGTTGGAGCTGGCGGCGGACGGGCCCGGCTACGTCATCGCGGCCGGGAGCTGACGCACCGGACCGGGGCGGCGTGACGGGTTCCGCGCCGCCCCGGCAGGAGTGGGGAGAGGGATGGAACGGGTGGCGGGGCGACCGGGCTCGGGAACGGGCGGCGATGACGGCCGTGCGTGGGACGCGCGGTCGGGTCGGGCTGACGACGGACGGTCCGGTCGCACGCCATGCGGCCCCGGTTCGCCTTGTCCGGGC
Source organism: Nocardiopsis sp. CNS-639 (assembly GCF_000381685.1). Lineage (NCBI taxonomy): Bacteria > Bacillati > Actinomycetota > Actinomycetes > Streptosporangiales > Nocardiopsidaceae > Nocardiopsis > Nocardiopsis sp. CNS-639. Next base: position 12,328 of record NZ_KB906891.1, on the reverse strand, counting down.
CCGGAGGGACACCGGGAGAGCCAGTGCCCGCCGAGTCTTTCGACTCCCCGACCGCCACGGGGGGACCTCGGGCTCACTGGGGCAGGGCGGCCTGGACGTCCTTGACGATCCGGGCGACCACGTCGCCGGTCCGGCCGACGAAGTAGAAGTGCTCGCCGGGCAGGATGTGGCGCTCCACCGGCCCCGAGGCGCGGTCGTCCCAGGCGGTGAGGCGCTCGGGGGTGACGCCGAGGTCGTCCCGGCCGCCGAAGACCGACAGCGGCGTCCGCAGCGGCGGGGCGTCCGGGTCCGGGCGCCAGGTGTCGACGAGTTCGAGGTCGGCGCGGATCAGCGGCTCCACGAGCTTCCACTGCTCGGGGTCGTCCAGGGAACCGACGGCGGTCCCGCCCATGCGGGCGATGCTCCGACGCAGCCGCTCGGAGGACAGCAGGTGCCGGGGATCGTCGTGCTCGGGCCCCGGGGCCGGGCTCCACGCCGACACCCCGAGCCAGGCGGGTTCGGCGGGGCCGTCGGCGGCCAGCAGGCCGGTCAGTTCGTGCGCCAGGAGCGCGCCCATGCTGTGGCCGAAGAACCCGAAGGGGCGGTCCAGTTCGGGGGCCAGGTGCGCGCGCAGGTGGCGGGCGAGTTCTCCGGCGTCGCGGAAGGGCTCCTCCGCCGCCGTCCGGCCGCGTCCGGGCGCCTCCACCAGGCACACCTCCCAGTCGGCCGGGAAGTGGCGCACCCAGGGCCGGTAGCCCAGGGAGGACCCGCCCGCGTGGTGCAGCAGGAAGATCCGGAAGCCTGCCCGGGGAACGGGTCGGGGCCGGATGAGGACGCCCTCGTGCACTGCCTGTTTCCTCGCTGTCCGTGTCCGGGTGCGGCCGTACGGCCACCGCAACAGAGCAAAACTACCAGTCGGTAGTACCAGCCGGTAACAACAGGCGCGTTCCGGGTGAACGCGCCCCGAGCTGGAACACGACCCGCTACCCGTGGAACGCACCGGAACACCTGGCCCCGCCGGGGAACCGCTTCCGCCCCGCGGAGGCCGGAAAAACCACTCGCCGGGCCTCGGGGGCCACCGGCACACTGGGGGCTTGCCCGAGGAGGCCCCGATGAGTGCGCGTGCGCTGCCCCCGACCCTGCGCCACCGGGGGTTCCGCCTCCTCCTCGCGGGCAGGGGCGCCGACGAACTCGGCTCGGCGATGCTGCCCGTGGCCGTGGTCGGCCTGGTGCTGGCCGGACACGGACCGCTGCTCCTGGGCCTGGTCCTGGGCGCGCGCGGTGCGGCGGGATCCCTGTGCACCCTGTTGTCGGGCGCCCTGGTGAGCCGGGTCCGCAAGTCCACCGCCCTGGCCGCGGGCGACCTGGCCCAGTGCGCGGTCATGCTCGGCTTCGCCCTGGGCCCCGACTCCGCCGCCTGGTTCGTGTGCCTGGCCGCGGCCAGCGGCGCGGCCGGTTCGGTGAGCAAACCCGCCGCCGGGTCGATCGTGCCGCTGCTGGTCCCCGGCGACCGGCTGCGGGAGGCCAACGCCCTGCGCAACGTCGTGGGACGCGGCTTGGGCGTGACCGGCCCCGCCGTGGCCGGAGTGCTGCTCGCCGCCCTGGAGGCGCGGGCGGTGTTCGCGCTGGTCGCCGCCGCCTTCGCGGTGGGCGGCGCCGTCCTGCTGCTGGTGCGCGAGGCGGCGCCGTCCGCCGAGCGCTCCGGGGCCACGATGGGCGCGAACTTCCGGGCGGGGCTGCGCGAGGTGGTGCGGCGGCCCTGGGTGGTGGCTATCATCGCGGTCGCCACCGTGCAGGCGCCGACCACCCTCGCACCCGGGTTCGCCCTGCTGCCGATCGTGGTCGCCGACTCCTACGCCGAGCCCGTCTACGGGCTGGCGCTGTCGTGCCTGTCGGCGGGCCAGCTCCTGGGCGGGGTCGTCGCCGCACGCTGGAACCCGGCGCGCCCCGGCCTGGTCTCCCTGGCGGGCGTACTCGTCTACCCGCTGGTTCTGCTGTGCCTGGCCGCGACCGTGCCCGCCTGGCTGCTGCTGACCGGCTACGCCGCCACCGGCACGGGCTTCATGCTCCTGGGCGTGTACTGGTACACCGCCCTGCAACGGGCGATCCCCCAGGACCTGCTCAGCGTGGTGATCAGCATCGACGAGGTGGGCAGCTTCGCGCTGGAACCGGTCGGGTACGCGCTGGCCGGGGCCCTGGCCGAAACCGTGGGGCCGCGCCCCGTGCTGGTCGGCGCGGCCGTGGCCGGGCTGGTGACCACGCTCGTGCCGCTGGCCGTTCCCGGCGTCTCCCGCCTGGCCGATCCGGACCGACCGGCCGCCGCGCTCTGACACCACACGGGACACACCGGCCACACGCTTTCCCAGCCCGCCGCAGGGGGAGGCTCGACGCCGGTCCTCCCCCGCCGGGCCGCCTCAGACCGAGCGGTCGACGCGGCCCCTCAGCAGCCCCAGGGCAGCCGCCGCGGAACGCCGCACCCCCGCCGCCAGCCCGGTCAGCCGACGGCGCCACACGGGCACCCCGAGGTCCTCCCCCGGTTCCACGGCGGTTCCGGTCGTCCCGGCCGCACCGTCCGTCCCGGCGGCCTCGGCCTGTGCGGCGCGCTCGCGCAACCGGTCCCTGACCTGTTCGGGGGTGTAGGCACGGCGCTGCCGCTGGTCCCGCGCGATCACCGCGCCGGTCGCCGCGACGCCCACGAAAGCGGCCACTCCAAGGGCCTTCCACCAACGCATGTTCCCTAGGCTAGTGGGTGTGGCAGACACGAGCATGTCCCTGAACGAGGCGCTGGAGCTCACCCGGACCGGTGACGTCTGGGTCTTCCGCGGCACGAGCGCGGCCGACCGCGCCATCCAGATCACCACCAACAGCCCGGTCAACCACGTCGGCATGTCCATCGTGGTCGAGGACCTGCCGCCGCTGATGTGGCACGCCGAACTCGGCCGGTCCCTGCCCGACATGTGGACCGGCAGGCACCAGCGCGGCGTACAGCTGCACGACCTGCGCGACGCCGTCCTGGTGTGGGGCCGCAAGTACGGCCAGCGCGGCTGGCTGCGCCAGCTCGACCCCCTGGCGGACGGCGCGATGGAGGACGCCGCCCTGCGCACGGTCGCCCGGCTCAACGGCACCCCCTTCCCCTCCACCACCCAGATGGCCGCCCGCTGGGCGCGCGGGCGCCTGCCGCTGCGCAAGCTCCCCTTCGGGCGGGGCGCGCGCGAGCGCGCGCTGGAGACGGCCTACTGCGCCGAGGTGATCGCCCTGACCTACGAGGCCATGGGCCTGCTGCCCTCTGGGCGCCTGCCCGGGTACTACGACCCGGGGCGGTTCTGGAGCGGCGACGACCTGGAGCTGGAGGGCGGCGCGTCGCTGGGCGGGGAGATCCGCGTGGACCTGCCCGCCGAGTGACCCCGAACGCCCGGAGGGAGGGGTCCGGCGCCGGGCCCCTCCCCGTCAGGCGAGGTGGAAGACCTCGGTCAGCGGCACCATGCCCTCGTCGGGACGGCCGGGCAGGCCCTCGAAGAACGGCGCCATCTCGGCCTGCCAGCGGGCGTTGACGTCGGTCTCGGCCATCGCGGCGCGGGCGGCCTCGAAGTCCTCGGTCTCCAGGTAGCCGACGACCATGCCCTCCTCCGTGCAGAACAGCGAGTAGTTGTGCCAGCCGGTGGCGCTGAGGGCCTCGCGCATCTCCGGCCACACCTCGGCGTGCCGTTCCCGGTACTCGGCGAGGCGTTCCCGGCGGACCTTGAGGATGAAGCAGACGCGCTGCACGGACGTCCTTCCTGTGGGACGGATACGGATGAGGCGCAACAGACCATGACGGTTCTGCACGAAGTGGTACGGATTGCGGCACGTCGGGCCGGTCGGAGCCGCCCGGGCCCGGTTTGCGTGCGCCGGTCGCCCCCGAAGCGGCTCCGCTCCCGCGGGAACGGCTCCAGTACCGGGGAGCGCGCCCGACCGCGGAGGACTCCCCGTGTCCGGGGTGCCGCCCCCCCGGGGGGCGGCACCCCGGGGACGGGCTCAGAAGTCGAAGTCGTCCACGTTCTCGGCGTCGAAGACCTGCGGCGGGCCGAGCACGATCTCCCCCTCGGTCTCGAAGGTGAACTCGCCCAGGCGTCCGGCCGTGAAGGTCTCGCCCTCGGCGCCGGTGATCTGCCCGGCCCTGAGCGCCGCGCCGGTGTACCCGGCCAGGTAGCCCAGGTCGAGCGGGTTCCACAGGGCGAACCGCCCCACGGTGCCGTCGTGCACGAACTCGCGCATCTGGTTGGGAGTGCCCAGACCGGTGACGGCCACCTCTCCCCGGTACTCGGAGTCGCTGACGTAGCGGGCCGCCGCGGCGATGCCGACCGTGGTCGGCGAGACCACGCCGTCCAGGTCGGGGTGGGACTGCATGAGGCCCTGCATCTCCTGGAAGGACTCCAGGTCGTCGTCGTTGCCGTAGACGGTCTCGACCAGCTCCAGGTCGGCGTACTCCTCCTCGGCCAGCACCTCCTCCATCGCCGCGATCCAGGCGTTCTGGTTGGTGGCGTTGGGGGTGGCCGACAGCACCGCGAAGGTGCCCTCGCCGCCCAGGTCCTCGGCGATCATCTCGACCAGGGTGCGGCCGATGAGCTCGGTGGAGGACTGGTTGACGAACACGTCGGTGCAGTTGGCGTCGGAGTCGTAGCCGACGATGGCCGCGCCGTTGTCGCGGGCCTCGTTGAGCGCGGGGCAGACCGCGTCGGGGTCGTTGGCGGCGATCACGATGACGTCGCTGCCCGCCTGGCTGGCCGCGTTGACGTACTCCACCTGGGAGTCGGCCGTGGCCTCGGTGCCGCCGCGCTCGGTGGCCGTTCCGCCGACCTCCTCGACGGCCTCGGTGCCGCCCTGGTTGACGATCTCGAAGAAGGGGTTGTTGAGCTGCTTGGGCAGGAAGTCGATCTTCAGGCCCTCGGGGATCTGCGCGTCCGGGTCGGCGGTGCCGGTCGGCCCGGTCTCGTTCTCCTCCTGGGCGTCCTCGATGGTGGTGCCCCCGCCGCAGGCGGCGGTCATCAGCACCGCGAACGCGGACGCGGCCAGGAGCAGGTGGCGTGGGCGGCCCTGGGTCATGAGTGTTCTCCCTTGGTGGGGGCGGACGCGGCGGACGGTGCCGCGGCCGGGGGTGAGGAGGGGCTGGGTCCGGACGCGCGTCCGGCGCGCAGCCGGGCCACGAGGTTGGGGGTGACGACGGAGGCGATGAGGATGAGGCCGGTGACGATCTGGAGGACCTCGCTGCTGATGCCGAACAGCTGGAGGGCGTTGCGGATGGCGCCCAGCAGCACGACGCCGCTCAGCACGCCCAGGATCGAGCCGACCCCGCCGAAGATGGACACCCCGCCGAGCAGGACGGCGGCCACGACCTGGAGTTCCAGGCCGAAGGCGGTGTCGGCGCGGGAGGTGCCGTACTGCAGGGTCCAGAAGACCCCGGCCCCGGAGGCCACCGCGCCGCTGAGCGTGAACAGCCAGAACTTGGTCCAGCGCACCGGTACCCCGGTGAAGCGGGCGGCCTCGTCGTTGTTGCCGATGTCGAACAGCGAGCGGCCGACGGCGGTGGCGTGCAGCAGCACCCCGAACAGTACGGCCAGGGCCAGGATCGCCACGGCGATCCACGGCAGGCCCTCCACGCCCAGGAAGGGCGCCCGGGCGCCGCTGACCCAGCTCTGGGGGTAGCTGGCCACGGCGCGGTCGCCGAGCAGCACGTAGGCCAGCCCCCGGTACAGGGCCATGGTGCCGATGGTCACGGCCAGGGACGGCAGCCCGCACACGGTGACCAGGAACCCGTTGAGGGCGCCCAGCAGCGCGCCCACGGCCAGACAGATCCACAGGGCCGTCTCGATGGCGACCCCGGCCTCCCACAGCACGCCCAGGGTGGCGCTGGTCAGCGCCAGGGTGCTGGCCACCGACAGGTCGATCTCGCCGGTGATGACGATGAGCGTCATCGGCAGGGCCATCAGGGCGATGGCTGCCACGCTCAGCACCAGGAAGTCGATGTTGCGCGCGGTGGCGAACATGTCCACGAACAGCCCGGCGGCCACCAGGGTGACCACGAGCGCGCCCACCACGGGCGCCTCGCGGGCCGAGAGCAGCGACCGGATCCGGCCGGGGCCGCCGGGGCCCCGCGCCGGGGCGCCCCCGGGAGCCCGGTCGGGGGCGGGGGCGGTGACGGTGCGTTCAGGCGCCACGGGCACCTCCTCCTCGAAGCCTGCGCGCGGTACGCACCGCGAGCAGCCGGTCCAGGCCGATGGCGGCCAGGATGAGCGCGCCCACCACCGCCTGGTGCCAGAACTGGTTGACCTGCCAGATGGGCAGGGCGGCGGTGATGGTGGTGAGCAGGACGGCGCCGAGTGCGGCGCCGTAGACGGTGCCCACGCCTCCCGCGATGGCCACGCCGCCGACCACGGCCGCGGCGACGACCTGGAGTTCCATGCCGGTGCCCACGGTGGAGTCGACGGTGCCGTAGCGGGCGGCGAAGAGCACCCCGGCCAGCCCGGCCAGGGCGCCGTTGGCGGCGAAGGCCCAGGTGACGCGGCGCGCGGCGGGGATGCCGGAGAGCCGGGCGGCGTCGGCGTCGGAGCCGATGGCGTACAGCTCGCGGCCCGAGCGGTAGCTGGCGAGGTAGAAGCCCACGACGGCGACCACGACGATGGCGACCGCGGCGGGCAGGGGCACGCCCAGGACGCTGAAGCGGCCCAGGAGCAGGAAGGAGTCGGGCATGTCGTGGGCGTTGACCTGCCCGCCCCCGGCCCACCAGTGGTTGAGGCCGCGGTAGGCGTACAGGGTGCCCAGGGTGACGACCAGGGCGGGCACCTGCACGGTGGTGACGAGCAGGCCGTTGAGCAGTCCCGCGACCAGGCCGATGCCGACTCCTGCGAGCATCGCGACGGGCACGGGCAGGCCGGGGAAGGTCACGAACAGCAGGCCGGTGCCGAAGGCCGACAGGCCCATGACCGAGCCGACCGAGAGGTCGACGTTCCTGGTGATCAGGACCAGGGCCTGGCCGACGGCGAGGACGGACAGGACGGTGGCGCCCAGGAACAGGTCGCGCACGCCCTGGCTGGACAGGAAACCGGGGTTGTACAGCCAGGTGGCGGCCACGAGGATCACCACGGCCAGGAGCACGCCGAGTTCGCGGAACTGGAGCCTGCGGCGCGCGGTGGGAGCGGGGGCGGTGCTGACCGTGTTCGTCATGCGGCCTCGCTCGGTCGCTGTCCGGTGGCCGCGTACATGACCGACTCCTCGTCGGCCTCCGCGCGGTCCAGGTGGGCGGTGATCCGGCCCTCGTGCATGACCAGGACCCGGTCGGCCATGCCCAGGACCTCGGGGAGTTCGCTGGAGACCATGACGATGGCCAGCCCCCGGCCCGCGAGGGCGGACAGCAGGCGGTGGACCTCGGCCTTGGTGCCCACGTCGATGCCGCGTGTGGGCTCGTCCACGAAGAGCACGCGGGGTTCGGTGGACAGCCACTTGGCCAGGACGACCTTCTGCTGGTTGCCGCCGGAGAGGGTGGAGACGGGGTCGGTGAGGCGGCCGAACCTCAGGTTCAGGCGCTCGCCCCACTCGCGGGCGGAGTCGCGTTCGGCTCGTGGGCGCAGCAGGCCCAGGCGGCTGAGCGCTCGGCGGCGGGTGGCGGTGGCGTTGCGCTCGATGGAGGACTCCATGACCAGGCCCTGCTGGCGGCGGTCCTCGGGGACCAGGGCCAGCCCGGCGGCCATGGCGGCCCGGGGCCGTCCCGGCGCCAGCGGCCTGCCCTCCACCCGCACGGTGCCCGCGTCGTAGCGGTCCACGCCGAACACGGCGCGGACGACCTCGCTGCGTCCGGCGCCGACCAGCCCGGCCAGGGCGACGATCTCCCCGGCGCGCACCGAGAAGGACACGTCGGCGAACACGCCGTGGCGGGTCAGGCCCTCGACCTCCAGCAGGACCTCGCCGCGCTCGGCCTCCTCCTTGGGGTAGAGGCTGCTGACCTCGCGGCCGACCATGCGGCGCACGACCGTGTCCACGTCCAGGTCGCCGGTGGGGTCGCAGGAGACGAACGCGCCGTCGCGGACCACGGTGACGCGGTCGCACAGGGCGAAGACCTCGTCGAAGCGGTGGGAGATGAACAGCAGCGCCGCGCCGGAGTCGCGCAGGGTGCGGGCGACGGTGAACAGGCGTTCGGCCTCCACCCCGGACAGGGCGGCGGTGGGCTCGTCCATGACCAGGACCCGTGCCTGGCGGGTGAGGGCCTTGGCGATCTCCACGAGCTGCTGGTCGGCGATGGACAGCCCCCGTGCGGGGCGGTCGGGGTCCATGTCCACGCCCAGGCGCGCGAAGACCTCCCGGGTGTCGCGGCGCATGCGGCCGCGGTCGATGGTGCGCAGGCGGGTGCGGGGCTGGCGGCCGACGAAGATGTTCTCGGCCACCGACAGGTCGGGGAACAGCGTGGGTTCCTGGTAGATGACCGCGACCCCGGCGCGCTGGGCGTCCACGGGCGCGGCGAACTCCGCTGGGCGGCCGTCCACGAGCACCTGCCCGCCGTCCGGCCGGTGCACCCCCGCGATGGTCTTGACCAGGGTGGACTTGCCCGCCCCGTTCTCGCCCACCAGTGCGTGGATCTCTCCGGAGCGCAGTTCCAGGGACAGCCCCCGCAGGGCCCGGACGCTTCCGAAGGACTTGGTGACGTCGACCAGGGCGAGCGGTGGGGGGACCTCTGCTGGGTCCACGTGCGCCCTCCTTCTCCGTGCCGTGTCCGGCGTGGCGACCCCGAACATGGCAAAAACGTTTTAATATGAAGTGGATGTTAAGTGCCCCACATCACACCGTCAAGAGGATCACCCGAGAATTCGCAGGTCTCGCCCCGATAACGCCCCCCTTCAGGTAAGCCCTTTCCAGCACGCCACGAGCCCCAGAACACCTCGCGGCGGACAACGGATTGACACGTTTCAATCAGCGTGTGAGTACGATGCTTCGCATCGCCCTCCGCACACGCACGGGAGAAGCCCCTTGTCCACCAGGTCCCCCAACGCACGCCGCGGCGTGGGTATCACCGAGGTCGCCCGGCGCGCCGGGGTCTCGCCCGGAACCGTGTCCAACGTGCTCAACCGCCCCGAGCGCGTCGCCGAGGCCACCCGCCTGCGGGTCGAGGCGGCCATCACCGAGCTCGACTACGTGCGCAACTCCTCCGGCAGCAGCCTGCGCTCGGGCCGCAGCGAGTCCGTGGGGCTGCTCGTGCTGGACGTGACCAACCCGTTCTTCACCGAGGTCGCCCGGGGCGTGGAGGACGAGGCGGCCGGGTCCGGGCTCGCCGTGGTGCTGCTCAACTCCGCCGAGAAGCGCGAGCGCCAACAGCGCAACGTGCGCCTGCTGGCCGAGCAGCGCGCGGCCGGGGCCGTGGTGATGCCGGTGGACGACGACCTGTCGGACCTGCTGTGGCTGAGCCGCCAGGGGACCTTCTGGGTGGCCCTGGACCGGGGCGACGTCGCCGAGGACGTGGGGTGCAGCGTCAGCGTGGACAACCACGCGGGCGGGATGGCGGCCGGGAGGCACCTCATCGGGCTGGGACACGAGACTGTGACCTTCCTGACCGGGCCGTTCGCCATCGAACAGGTCAGGCGCAGGCACGAGGGGCTGCGCGACGCCTTCACCGAGGCCGGGTTGGACCCGGACTCCTGCGTGCGGGTGATCGAGCAGCCGCTGCTCAACCCCGAGCAGGGCGAGCGTGCGGTGGACGCGATCCTGGGCGGGGGGCCGCGGCAGCGGCCGCGGGCGGTGTTCTGCGCCAACGACCAGCTCGCGCTCGGCGTGATGAAGGGCCTGGGCCAGCGGGGCCTGCGGGTGCCCGAGGACATGTCGGTGGTGGGCTACGACAACGTGGACTTCGCCGACCTGGTGCACCCGGGGCTGACCACGGTGGCCCAGCCCAAGTACGAACTGGGTCGGGCGGCGATGCGGCTGCTGGAGTCGGAGCTGAACCACGGCGAGCACGTCCACGAGCGGGTGCTGTTCACCCCGGAGCTGGTGGTGCGGGGTTCGACGGCGGTGTACCGGGACTGACCCGTGTTCCCGCGGTCCTGGGTTCCCCGTGCTTGCGGCCGTGGGAAAGGCCGAGCAAAAGCCCTGCTCGGGGTTGTAGCGGTCCGGCGGGAGGGGTAGTCGGCCCACATGGGCAAGGGCAAGGACGCGGACGACTACCGCAGGGACTACACCGACCCGAAGTTACGGGAGAGGCTCAAGGAGCGGATCAAGGCCTCGGACAAGGGCGGGGCCGCCGGGAAGTGGTCGGCGCGCAAGAGCCAGCTGCTCACCCAGGAGTACGAACGCGAGGGCGGCGGCTACCGGCACCCGGACCGCAGGAGCGGCGAACAGCGCGACCTTCGGAAGTGGACCGAGGAGGAGTGGCAGACGGCCTCCGGCGACGCGCGGGCGCGCGACAGCGGTTCCGAGGAATCCGGGGGTACCGACCGCTACCTTCCGCGCCACGCCTGGGAGCAGCTCAGCCCGCGGGAGCGACGGCAGGCGCAGCGCACCAAGCGCCGGGACGACAGGCGGGGAGAGGGACGTTCGCCGAACCCCCCGGCCGCGAAGTCGGCCCGCAGGTCCGTCGAACTGGACCGGCTGCCCGCCGCCGAGGCCGCCAAGAAGGCGCGGGGGATGTCCTCGAAGCAGGCCCGCAGCGCCGCCGAGCACGAGCGCGGGCACAAGGCCCGCAAGACCGTGTTGCGCGTGCTCGACAGGCGCGCCGAGGGCTGACCGCGCAGGCACGGGCGGCAGGCCCAGGCGGAGACGCAGGCGGAGGCACAGCAGCACCGGGGGCTGGCCGGGGGACGGACAACGAGGAGACGGGGCGGGGACATGGACGAGAAGCGGCGGCGGCAGGTCAGGCAGGAGTTCGGCGAGGCGGTCAACATGACGCCCAAGGAACTGGAGCGGTGGCTGGAGACCGACGAGTCGAAGTCCGTGGGCGAGGGCGACGGGGAGTCCAAGGGCCACCGCTCGGGGCGGCGGATCGTGGACATCCTGCACGCTTCGCAGGGTGATCTGAAGGAGGAGGACTACGAGCACATGCGCAAGGTCACCGGTTACGTGCACCGGCACCTGGCGCAGAAGCCGTCCGGGGACCCGAGCGAGACCCCGTGGCGGTACTCGCTGATGAACTGGGGGCACGATCCGCTCAAGGGCTGACGCGCCGCGCTGAGTGGCCTGTAGGTGCGAGGCCCCCGTTCCAGGAGGCGGAACGGGGGTCTTGCCGTCTCGGGGGGAGAGCGCCGGGAACGCCGGGAACGCTGTCGCTAGCGGGGGGACGAAGCCAGCAGGGAGAGGAGGGAGGTCCACTCGCGGCGGTCGAAGCTGAGGTGGCCCAGCTCCCGGTTCTGGGTGTCCCTCACGTCAGCGCCTGACACGCACTCACGGGCCTCCACGCAAGACTCAGCACCTGATGAATACGAGCTCTTGTGCCAGACGTTCACAGCAGCTTCTCCAGAACCTCTCGTGACTGCGCAGCGGGAAGAGCACTGCCCAGCGCGCGCTTGACCAGGCCATGGAGTCGGTCATACCCGGTCGTTTCCTCGTAGAAGACGTTACCGCGAACATGATCCGCACTCGCAGCCTTCCCTCCGCCTCGAAGATGGAACATCAGGAGCATGCTGGTCACTCCGACGAGGATGGAACCTTCAGGGATCAGGTGAACCATCACCTTCCCACTGCTGGAGACGGACAGAAGGCGTGCAACCTGTTCCTTGCGGACATCCTCCGGGACGCACGTCAAAGCCGAAGTCGGGAACACGGCAATCACGTTCGGATCGTTCTTACTACTCAGGTACTGATAGCGCGCGGAACGGAGCGCGATGAGGCGATCGATCTCCTTGGGGGAACCGGGGTGGAGCCCTTCGCGCATGACGAGCCGAAGGTACTGAGGAGACTGGAGCAACCCAGGTACCACATGCGGAGATATCAGCTCTATCGTCTCCGCTGCTTCCTCAAGGCGGCTCATGTCGCGCATCCAAGGGGGAAGGCCTCCGGCCGTCGCGAACTCCCATTCCCTTACCAGGCGGCCATTCACACCTGATATGTGGGGTCTTTGTGTCAAGAGAGCAGCGTTGACCTGCGGTGATGCGTAGGGTCTCACCACCGCGGGTTTCCCGCCACCACATGCAACAGGTACTGCGTGAAGACCGGTGGGAGCACACCGCGTGGCTCGCGTGTCGTGCACGACGCGTGGTCAGACTGATATGCGCGGGTTGGCTACCGCAGGACGGACTGTTCGGCGGGAACGAGGCCGCGGCTCTAGAGATCGAGCGTGGCCCGGAAAAACAACCCCGGGCTGCTCATAGGTGTATCGCGGATCGTTCCTCACGCGGTG
>NZ_KB906890.1:0-33403 GCF_000381685.1 Nocardiopsis sp. CNS-639 | reverse complement strand
CCCCGGAAGGGTCCGTGCGGGCGGGTAAACCTAGAAGTAATCCTGACCAACCGGGTTACCCCGGCTAATCAAAGGAACCTCCGCACACGAACCGGATGGTTCTGTGTGACGGGGCCAAAACAAACATGGCTTAAAGAAAATCAAACACGCGCTGTTGAGTTCTCAAGAAACAACCGCTCTTCGCTTACAAGCTGCTGTGAGCTTTTCCGCCGAAGGCGTTGTGCGTTTCCGCTTTGTTGTGTCTTTACTTTATCAGGTGTTCCGCGCCCCGCCAAATCGGCGGTTTTTGCGGAATTGCACCGGACTAAGAAGACCAGTTCCTCTTTCGAGGCAACTCCCCGAGCCTACACGCTCCGAGCACATGCTCGAACCATCGAAGCTTGGAGAGAAGGTCAGGACAGCGGCCCGGTTCCGAGTCGACCCCGTGGGGTGTCTCGCCGTCCCGCAGCGACCCGATCGAGTTTAGGCAACCTCAGCGGCGGCGTCAAATCCGCCTGGACTCGGAGGGGACTCCAGTCCGGGGCCTGGTCGTTCGTCGGCTTGCTTGTCGTCTGACACAGACCCTTCCCGGGTCCCGCGGGGCCAAACATGGGAGGACGGGATTTTCTGTCCCCGGGGCGGGACCGCCCCGGGGACGGGGACCGACATGGCCCCCGGAACACGTCCGGGACCTCAGAGGATGTCCGCCAGCTCCCGGGCGAGCTTGCGGAAGGCGATCCCCCGGTGGCTGATCGCGTTCTTCTCCTCCGGGGACAGCTCCGCCGTGGTGCGGCTCTCCCCCTCGGGGACGAACACCGGGTCGTACCCGAAGCCGTTCTCCCCGCGGCGCTCGCGCACCAGGCGGCCGCGCAGCACGCCCTCGGCGACCGCCTCGGTCCCGTCCGGCATCACCAGCACCGCCGCGCACACGAACGCGGCGCCCCTGCGCTCGGCCGGGGTGTCGGCCATCTGGTCCAGGACCAGGTCCAGGTTGGCCCGGTCCTGGTCGCCCGCGCCGAAGCGGCCCGCCCAGCGCGCGGACAGCACTCCGGGCATCCCGCGCAGTTCGTCCACGGCGATGCCGGAGTCGTCGGCGACGGCGGGCAGCCCGGTGTGCGCGGCGATGGCCCGCGCCTTGAGCAGCGCGTTGCCCAGGAAGGACGCCTCGGTCTCGGGCACCTCCGGTGCGTCCGGGAAGGCGTCGAGGGAGAGCACCTCCGCTTCCACCCCGGCGTCGGCCAGGATGGCCCGCATCTCCGGGACCTTCTTCGCGTTGCGCGTGGCCAGGACGATCTTCACGGTTCCCCCTCCCCGGGGCGCACCGCCGGTACGGGCACGGGCCCGTGGGGTGGCGGTCACTCCGACAGTGCCTTCTTCTGGATCGCGGTCAGTTCCCCGCAGCCGGAGACCGCGAGGTCGAGCAGCTGGTTGAGCAGGTCCCGGTCGAAGGGGGCGCCCTCGGCGGTGCCCTGCACCTCGATGAACTTGCCGTCGCCGGTGATGACGACGTTCATGTCGGTGTCGGCGACCGAGTCCTCCAGGTAGTTCAGGTCCAGCCGGGGCTGGCCCTGGACCACGCCGACGCTGACCGCGGCCAGGGAGCCCGTCAACGGGTTGTTCTTGAGCTTGCGGCGCTTGCGCAGCCACTTCATCGCGTCGGCCAGCGCCACGTACGCGCCGGTGATCGCGGCGGTGCGGGTGCCTCCGTCGGCCTGGAGCACGTCGCAGTCCAGCGTGATGGTGTGCTCGCCCATCGCCTTGAAGTCCACGACGGCGCGCAGGGAGCGGCCGACCAGGCGGGAGATCTCGTGGGTGCGGCCGCCGATCTTGCCGCGGACCGACTCTCGGGAGCCCCGGGTGTCGGTGGATCGGGGCAGCATCGCGTACTCGGCGGTGACCCACCCCTCGCCGGTGCCCCGACGCCAGCGCGGGACGCCGTCCTCGACGCTGGCGGCGCACAGCACGCGGGTGTCCCCGAACTCGACGAGTACGGAGCCTTCCGCGTGGCGGAGCCAGTTGCGGGTGATGGTCACAGGGCGGAGTTGGGTCGGAACGCGTCCGTCAGGTCGGGCCATGGACAAGAGCGTATATCCGTGGAGTGCCCCGCGGTGCTGGAGTGCGCAACCGCGCGGCCTGGCCTGCCCCGGCCCCGTCCCCGGTCAGCCGCCGACTTCGTGCACCTGGCCGCTGCGGGCCAGGCCGATGGGCCCGTCGTAGGTGGAGCGCGCCTCGGTGAGGGTGACGTCGTCGTCGTTCCACGGCACCAGGTGGGTCAGCAGCAGGCTGCGGGCGCGGGCCCGGCTGGCGTGCTCTCCCGCCTCGCTGCCCGTCAGGTGCATGTCCTTGGGGTGGTCGAGGTGGTCCTGGAAGGCGGCCTCGCACAGGAACAGGTCGGTGTCGGCGGCCAGGTCCACCAGGGAGTCACACACCCCGGTGTCACCGGAGTAGGCCATGGACGCGCCGCCGTGCTCCAGGCGGATACCGAAGGCCTCCACCGGGTGGTTGACGTGGTCGACACGGGCCTGGAAGGGGCCGATCCGGAACGGCCCGGGGGAGAGTTCGTGAAACTCGAACACCTCGGTCATACCCGGGTCGGGCTCCAGACCGTAGGCCTCGGCCATCCGCCGGGCCACCCCTCCGGGCCCGTAGACCGGGATGCGGGGCTTGGCGCCGCCCGGGTGGTACGCCCTGGCCACCCAGTACGAGCACAGGTCGAAGCAGTGGTCCGCGTGCAGGTGGCTCAGGTAGACGGCGTCGACGGAGTAGATGTCGACGTGCCGCTGGAGAGCTCCGAGCGCGCCGTTGCCCATGTCGAGCAGGAGGCGGTAGCCGTCCGCTTCGAGCATGTAGGAGGAAGCCGGGCTGTCCGGCCCGGGGAAGCTCCCCGAGGACCCGATAATCGTGAGTCGCACGTCGTCGTCGCCTTCTCGATGGGCCGCGCGGCGTCCGTGGCACTCCCGCCGAGAGACTGTGCGGAGTGCGGATGGCGGCTGGTTCTGCGGATGTCCCGTTGTTACGGGTGTACCCCAATGCCCGCCCGGGTGGTACAAAATGTGGCCCGCGTCTCACGCGACCTCGATCACGTGTGAATTTTTCACACCGCTTGACGACGTATGTCTTGTTTGTTCGGGGCGTGTTTCCCCGGTGTTCAGAACGGCGCGGAGGCCGGCACCCGAAGGTGCCGGCCTCCGCCGGGCCCGGGCCGCCGCTTCCGGAGGGGTCGAGGCGGGTGCCGGGCGGGTCGTGCAGACCCTGGAACCTAGGCCCAGAGCTGGCCGTCGAGGCGCTCCTCGGCCTCCTCCAGCGTGCCCTCGTAGGCGCCGGTGGACAGGTACTTCCACCCGGCGTCGGCGATGACGAACGCGATGTCGGCGCTCTCCCCCGCCTTCTCGGCCTTGCGGGCCATGCCCAGCGCGGCGTGCAGGGCGCCGCCGGTGGAGACGCCCGCGAAGATGCCCTCCTTGTCCAGGAGTTCCCGGGTCCGCCTGAGGGCGGCTTCGGAGGGCACGGAGAAGCGGGTGGTGAGCACCGACTCGTCGTAGAGCTCGGGCACGAACCCCTCGTCGAGGTTGCGCAGCCCGTACACCAGCTCGCCGTACCGGGGCTCGGCCGCCACGATCTGCACACCGGGCCGGTGTTCGCGAAGGTAGCGGCCCACGCCCATGAGGGTGCCGGTGGTGCCCAGCCCCGCCACGAAGTGGGTGATCCCCGGCAGGTCGGCGAGGATCTCGGGCCCGGTGGTCTCGTAGTGGGCCCGGGCGTTGGCCGGGTTGCCGTACTGGTACAGCATCACCCAGTCGGGGTGGGCCGCGGCCATCTCCTTGGCGACGCGGACGGCCTCGTTGGAGCCGCCCGCGGCGTCGGAGAAGTGGACCTCGGCACCCCACATGGCCAGCAGCTGCTTGCGCTCGGCGGAGGTGTTCTCCGGCATGACGCAGACCATGCGGTAGCCGCGCAGCTTGGCGACCATGGCCAGCGAGATGCCGGTGTTCCCCGACGTCGGCTCCAGGATGGTGCACCCCGGGGAGAGCAGCCCGTCCTTCTCGGCCTGTTCGATCATGAAGAACGCGGCGCGGTCCTTGATCGAGCCGGTGGGGTTGCGGTCCTCCAGTTTCGCCCAGAGCCGGACCTGCGGCGAGGGCGAGAGCCGGGGCAGGCCGACGAGCGGCGTGCCGCCGAGGGAGTCGAGCAGGGAGTCGTAGCGCATGTGCGGCCTAGCGGCTTCCGCCGGCCACGGCCGGCAGGATCGTCACGTTGTCGCCGTCGGAGAGCTTGGCCTCCAGACCCCCGACGAAGCGCACGTCCTCGTCGTTGAGGTAGACGTTGATGAAGCGGCGCAGCTTGCCATCGTCCACCAGGCGTCCGGCGATGCCGGGGTGTCGGCTGTCCAGGTCGGCGAACAGCTCGCCGAGGGTGTCGCCGGACCCCTCGACGACCTTGGCGTCGCCGGTCAGGTTGCGCAGGATGGTCGGGATGCGGACCTCGATGGCCATGAGGGTTTCTCCGTTAGCGGTCGTTGGTGTGCGTTCATTGCCAACAGGGGGCGCGCGGTGCCCATTCCTGGGCGTCGCCCGGTGTGGTGTGGAACCTACGGGGCGGTCGCGGCGCCGTCGCCGGGACCGGTGACCTCCACCGGTTCCTCGGTGACCTGGCCGTCGATGATCCGGTAGGAGCGGAACTCGACGGTGTCGGGCTCGCGCGTGGACACGAGCACGTAGTGGGCGCCCGGCTCGGACGCGTAGGAGACGTCGGTGCGCGAGGGGTAGGCCTCGGTCGCGGTGTGGGAGTGGTAGATCACGACGGGTTCCTCGTCGCGGTCGTCCATCTCCCGCCAGACCTTGAGCTGTTCGAGGGAGTCGAACCGGTAGAAGGTCGGCGACCGTTCGGCGTTGACCATCTCGACGAGGCGTTCGGGGCTGTCGGAGCCCTCCGGTCCGGCCACGACGCCGCACGCCTCGTCCGGGTGGTCGCGGCGGGCGTGTGCGACGATCCTGTCGTAGATCGCGCGATCAATCCTCAGCATGTTCCCCAGAGTACCTACATCCGGTTCCCTACCAACCAAATGGGTATTGTTGGCGAACGCCGAGGCTACGGCGGCCCGGTGCTGGTGGGGGCGACCTCCTCCGTCCCACCCGGCACAGATTAGGCTCGTGCGCATGAGCGAGGACAGCAGCAGCGCGCTGCTCACCGACCACTACGAACTGACGATGCTCCAGGGGGCGCTGCACAGCGGCGCCGCAGCCCGCCACTCGGTGTTCGAGATGTTCGCCCGGCGGCTGCCGGAGGGACGCAGGTACGGGGTCGTGGCCGGAACGGGCCGCTTCCTGGAGCTGCTGGAGCGGTTCCGCTTCGGCACGGAGGAACTCGACTTCCTGTCCGACAACGGGGTCGTGGACGAGCGCACCGTGGAGTGGCTGGCCGACTACCGGTTCTCGGGCAACGTGTGGGGCTACGGCGAGGGCGAGGCGTACTTCCCCGGCTCGCCGATCCTGGTGGTGGAGGCCTCCTTCGCCGAGGCCGTGCTCCTGGAGACGCTGGCCCTGTCGGTGTACAACCACGACAGCGCGATCGCCTCGGCCGCGACGCGGATGGCGGTGGCGGCGGGCGGTCGGCCGCTGATCGAGATGGGCTCGCGGCGCACGCACGAGCGGTCCGCGGTCGCCGCGGCCCGCGCCGCCTACGTCGCGGGGTTCTCCACCTCCTCCAACCTGGAGGCCGGGCGCTCCCACGGCGTGCCGACCGGCGGAACGGCGGCGCACGCGTTCACGCTGCTGCACGACAGCGAGCGGCACGCGTTCAAGGCGCAGCTGGAGTCCCTGGGCGAGGGGACGACGCTGCTGGTGGACACCTACGACGTGGAGCGCGCGGTGCGCACCGCCGTGGAGCTGGCCGGACCCGGGCTGGGCGCGGTGCGGATCGACTCGGGCGACCTGGCCGCCCATGCCGGGCGCGTGCGGGCGCAGCTGGACTGCCTGGGCGCGACGGACACCCGCATCGTGGTGACCGGGGACCTGGACGAGCACTCCATCCAGGCCCTGGCGGTGGCGCCGGTGGACGGCTACGGGGTGGGCACCTCCCTGGTGACCGGCTCGGGCGCGCCGACGGTGTCCCTGGTGTACAAGCTGGTCGCGCGGGCGCGCGGTCTGGAGGAGGACGCCCCGCTGGAGCCGGTGGCCAAGCGCTCGGTGGGCAAGCCGAGCCGGGGCGGGCGCAAGTGGGCGGTGCGGCGGCTGGACGACAAGGGGACGGCCGTGTCCGAGGAGATCTACCCCCACCCGCCGTCCTCACAGGTGGGAACGCGCCCGCTGCTGCGGCCCCTGGTCGCCGACGGCGTGGTGGTGGGCCACGAGAGCGTGCACGAGGCCCGGGAGCGGCACCGGGCGGCGGTGGCGGAACTGCCCGAGGAGGCCTTGCGCATGTCGCGCGGCGAGGCCGCGCTGCCGACGGTGTTCCACTAGAGGATGGTGCGTGAGGGCCCGCGCGCCGGCGGACGGCCGTCCGGGTGATCTCCGACACGGTGGTCAGCGCGGGTGGGGCCGACGGCGGTACACGGGCCCGGGTGGATCCGACGACGAGGAAAGGGGTGCCGCTGTGAGGGCGCTCATCGTGGTGGACGTGCAGAAGGACTTCTGCGAGGGGGGGAACCTGGGGGTGGCGGGCGGGGCGAGCACCGCGGCCGCCGTCACCGAGTACGCCCGTGCGAGCGACTACGACCACGTGGTGGCCACGCGCGACTTCCACATCGACCCGGGGGAGCACTTCTCGGAGGAGCCCGACTTCGTGGACAGCTGGCCGCGCCACTGCGAGGCGGGCACACCGGGGGTGGAGTTCCATCCCGGCTTCGACGCCTCGCTGGCCGAGGAGGTCTTCGACAAGGGGCACTACACGGCCGCCTACAGCGGTTTCGAGGGCGTGACCGGGGAGGGCGGGGTGACGCTGGGTTCGTGGCTGCGCGAGCGCGGCGTGGACGAGGTGGACGTGGTGGGCATCGCCATGGACCACTGCGTGAAGGCGACCGCCCTGGACGCGGTGGCCGAGGGCCTGCGCACGCGGGTGCTGCTCGGGCTGACCGCCGGGGTGTCGCGCCCGACCGTGGACGCGGCGCTGGAGCGGCTGCGCGAGGCGGGCGTGGAGCTGGAGGGCGAGCCGCTGGTCGGCTGAGGCCTCCTGCGGAGGCCGGGGGCGGCGGGTCAGCGCGCTGACCCGCCGCCCCCGTGTGTCAGACGACGCCGACGGCGGCGCGCACGCGCTCCAGGGTGGCGCGGGCGCGCTCGCGCGCGCGCTCGGACCCGGCCGCCAGGACGGCGTCGATCCGCCCCGGGTCGGCCATCAGCTCCTCGTAGCGCTCCCGTTTGGGGCCCAGCTCGGCGTTGATCGCCTCGAACAGCTCGTTCTTGAGGTCGCCCCAGCCCATGCCGCCCGCCTCCAGGCGCTTGCGCACCTCGGAGACCTTCTGGGCGTCGGCGAAGTGCGTGAGCAGCTGGAAGGGCACCGAGCTGTCGGGGTCCTTGGGGGCCTCGACCGGCGTGGAGTCGGTGGGGATGCGGCGCACGGCCTTCTTGAGCTTGTTCTCCGGCAGGAAGAGCGGGATGTGGTTGTCGTAGGACTTGCTCATCTTGCGGCCGTCGACGCCGGGCAGGATGCTCGCGTCGCTGTCGTCGATGACGCCCTTGGGGACGGGGAAGCTGTAGGACTCGCCGAAGCGGTGGTTGAAGTACCCGGCGATGTCGGCGGTGTACTCGATGTGCTGGGACTGGTCGCGGCCCACGGGGACGTGGGTGCCCTCCATGACGAGGATGTCGGCGGCCATGAGGATGGGGTAGTTGTACAGCCCCATGTTGATCCCGGCGTCCAGGTCGGTGATCCCGGCCTCGTTGTTGCGGTCGCGGGCGGCCTTGTAGGCGTGCGCGCGGTTCATGAGGCCCTTGGGGGTCAGGGCGCTCAGGATGGTGGTGAGCTCGAAGGTCTCGGGCACCCGGGACTGCTGGTAGACGATCGTCCGTTCGGGGTCGAGCCCGCACGCGAGCCAGGTGGCAGCGCCTGACCGGATGCTGTGGCGGAGCTCGTCGGCGTCCTTGATGGTGTTGAGCGCGTGGTAGTCGGCGATGAAGTAGTAGGTGTCGTAGGCCGTGGCCGCGCTCAGGGCGGGCTTGATCGCGCCGATGTAGTTGCCCAGGTGGAAGTCGCCGGTGGGCTTGATCCCGGTCAGGTACGTGTTCGCTGCCATGGGACCAAGCCTAGCGGCGGCCGGGCCCGCGCACGGTCCCGGCCACGCGCCCGGCGAAAGGCGGCCCACGCCCGGGACCGCCGCCGGGCCGGGGGGAGTCGGCGGCGACAGGGCCGCGCGAGGACCGCGGATCGTACCTCGGCAAAGCACAAGGACTACCTAAACAGATACTTCCTGTGCATACTTTGAGTATGAGTTCCATGGATACCACCATCAAGGTGCCCCGCAGGCTGCGGGATCGCATCAGCGCGCGCGCCCAGCGCGAGCACGTCACCCTGGCCACGGCGATCGAACGGGCACTGGACGCCTCGGAGGAGCTGGAGTTCTGGGCGGATGTCCGACGTCACCACCAAGGGCTCTCCGAGGAGGAACGGCGTTCCCACCTGTCCGACCGGACGCTGGGTGACGACCTCACCGACGCCGATGACGACGCCCTGACCGACGAGGGCGCCTGGTGAGGCGCGGTGAGGTCTACATGGCCGATCTGGGCGACCCGATCGGCCACGAACAGGCCCTGCGCAGGCCGGTCCTCGTCGTCAGCGCGCAGCCCTGGCTCGACTCGCGTCCTCCCGTGGTGACGGTCCTGCCGCTGACACGCACCCACAGGCACAGCCCGACGCATGTGGAGATCGAACCGGGGTCCTCAGGCTTGAAGGAGGTCAGTTACGTCAAGTGCGAGGACCTGCGAGCCGTCTCCCCGCTTCGCCTGGAACGCCGCTTCGGCACCGTGGACGAGCTGGTCCTGTTGCGGACCGACACGATCCTGCGCCGGCTCCTGGCCCTGTGAACCGCCGCCGCGTCAGGCGCGGAAGGCCGCCCAGTGCTCGACCATGCGCTCGGCCTGGCCCTTGGTGAAGTGGGTCATGCAGGCGTCGTCGCTGTAGTTCATGAAGTTGGTGACGGGGTCCTCGCCCTCCTGCTCGGGGCAGGTGTCGCGGCCCTCGGGGCAGCCGGAGGCGGCCTCGCGCTCGTAGGCGGTGTCGTCCACGTAGTCGCCGGGCGAGGAGCAGCCGTTCTGGAAGGTGTGGAAGAGCCCGAGCCAGTGGCCCACCTCGTGGGTACCGGTGTGGCCGAGGTTGAACCGGTCGCGGTCGCCGCCGGGCAGGGTGTCGTGGGAGATCACCACGCCGTCCTGTTCGGGCGCGTCCTCGTAGTCCTGGGGGAAGGAGGAGTAGCCGAGCAGGCCGGTGCCCAGGTTCGAGGTGTAGATGTTGAGGGTCGCCGCGTCACCCTGGCGCAGTCTGGCGTGGACGGTGTCGCGGTGCTCGGCGAAGCTGGTGAACCACTCGTCGTTGGTGGTGCGGGTGACCTCGCTGAGCTCGAAGCGGAAGCCGGTGTCGATGGGTTCGGCGTCGCTCGTGCCCCCGGCCCGGGCCGCCTCGGCGGCCCGGGCCGGGTCCGCGGCGGTGTCGCCGCCGTAGGCGGCGTTGAGGACGTCGATCTGCCGCTGGACGCGTTCGTCGCTGACCTCGCCGCGGCCGTCCTCGGCGGAGATGACGTGCACCACGACCGGGACGGTGTGGGGCGGCTGGAGGTCCTGTCCCCGCAGGGGCACGAGTGCCTCCTGGAGCTGCTGTTCGTACAGGGCCGCCTGACGGGGCGTCACCTCGCTGCCGCCGGGGGGCCGACCGGTCGCGTCGGGGTCGGTGACCCTGGCGGCGCCGGGCAGGCAGGGCTCCAGGGCTTCGGACTCCCCCGGCGCCAGCTGGGCGCGCGGGGAGTCGGTCACCACGGTGCCGGGCGCCGTGACCGTGACCATCCCGGCCAGGGCGAACCCGCACATCAGCAGTCCGGTGCAGAGCGCGGCTGAGCCGCCGCGAGGGCTGTGTCCACTCATCTCACACAAGGTAATGAAGCGGACACGAAGGGCTTATGGGACATGCGCGATCTTGCGAAGTGTTTGCCCGTTTCGGGTGGCCTATCGCCCGCCGACGGCCCAGACGCGGATCTTGGCGATCCGTTCGCGGATCTGCGTCGGGGTGGCCTGTGCGACGGGCGGCCCGCCGCAGGCGCGGCGCAGCTCGTTGTGGATCACCCCGTGCGGCTTGCCGGTGCGGTGGTGCCAGGCGCCCACGAGACCGCTCAGCTCGCGGCGCAGGTCGGCTAGGACCTGGTGGGTGGGCCCGTCCTCCTCGGCGGGCTCCTCCACCTTGCGGGCCTTGACCTCGCTCGCCTTGAGGTCGGCCTTGCGCTTGCGCAGGAGCTGGGAGACCTGTTGCGGGTCGAGCAGACCGGGCAGGCCCAGGAAGTCCTCCTCCTCCGTGGAGCCCGGCACGCCGCCGTACTCGGCCCCGTCGTAGAGGGCGCGGTCGAACTCCGCCGCCGACTCCATGGTCTCGAAGGGCAGTTCCTCCCCGGCGTCGGGGGTGTCCCGCTTCTTGTTGGCCTCCCGGAGCAGGTCCTCCTCCGGGTACTCGTCGCCCTCCCCCGGGGTCCGGTCGAGCACGTGGTCGCGCTCGCGCTCCATCTCGCCCGCGTACTCCAGCAGGGTGGGCACGGAGGGCAGGAAGACCGAGGCGACCTCGCCGCGCTGGCGCACGCGCACGAAGCGGCCGATGGCCTGGGCGAAGAACAGCGCGGTGCTGGTGGAGGTGGCGTACACGCCCACCATCAGCCGGGGCACGTCCACCCCCTCGGAGACCATGCGCACCGCGACCATCCAGCGGTCGTCGCCCGCGGCGAACCGGGAGATCTTCTTGGAGGCTCCGGGGTCGTCGGACAGGATGACCGTGGCGCCCTTGCCGGTGATCTGGCGCAGGATGCGCGAGTAGGCGCGGGCGTTCTCGTGGTCGCTGGCGATGACCAGGGCCCCCGCGTCGGGGTGGGTCTTGCGGACCTCGGTCAGGCGGCGGTCGGCGGCCTGGAGTACGCGCTTGATCCAGTCGCCCTTGGGGTCCAGCGCGGCCCGCCACGCCTGGGAGAGCGCGTCCTGGGTGAGGGGTTCGCCCAGCCTGGCGGCGAGCTCGTCGCCCGCGCGGGTGCGCCAGCGCATCTCGCCGGAGTAGGCCATGAAGATGACGGGGCGCACGACCCCGTCGGCCAGGGCGGGCCCGTACCCGTAGCTGTAGTCCCAGGAGCAGCGGCGCACCCCGGCGCCGTCCTGGACGTAGTCGACGAAGGGGATGGGGTTGATGTCGGACCGAAAGGGGGTTCCGGTCAGGGAGAGGCGGCGCCCCGCCGGGTCGAAGGCCTCGCGGGCCGCGTCGCCCCAGGACAGGGCGTCCCCGGCGTGGTGGACCTCGTCGAAGATGACGAGGGTCTTGCGCGCCTCGGTCCGGTTGCGGTGCAGCATCGGGTGGGCGGCGACCTGGGCGTAGGTGACGGCCGCGCCGACGTACTGGCGGCCCAGGGCGCCCTGACCGTTGCGGAACTCAGGGTCGATGGCGATGCCGAACCGGGCGGCCGCCTCGGCCCACTGCTTCTTGAGGTGGTCGGTGGGGCACACGATGGTGATGGCGCGCACCGTGTGCCGTTGGAGGAGTTCGCTGGCCAGGGTGAGGGCGAAGGTGGTCTTGCCCGCACCGGGGGTGGCCACTGCGAGGAAGTCCCGCGGTTCCCGGCGGAAGTACTCCTCGAACGCCTCCCGCTGCCATGCGCGGAGGCCTCTGAGCCGGTCCTCCGTCGTGGTCTGCGTCACCGTCATGCTGCGAATCGTCCCCCGTTACTCACCCCCATGAGGTTAGCGGGCGCCGTGGACCGTTCCGGGAGGCAGGCCAGTGGCGCCGCGCACACGGCGTGTCCCGACCGCCCGGAAGGCCGCCGGTCCCCGCCGGTCGCCTCGTCGTCCACCATCGTCCCGGATTACCCGGAGACCCCGTCCGTCCCCGCCTCCCCGCCGGAACCGCCCCCGGACTCCGCGCCGCTCCCGGTCTGGGCTCCCTCCACGTCGACGGCGCCGTCGTTGAAGGGCATGTGCGGCGAGATCGCCGGGAAGGCGAAGAACCACAGCAGCAGAGCGGCGCCCACCACCAGTCCGAGCGCCATGATGAGCTTGGCGATCCACGGACCGGGCAGGACACGCCAGATCAGACCGTACATTCGCGTTCCTTACTCGCTGGCCTGGGGAGCCATGTGCGCGATCGAGTCGGGCATCCCCTCGGACTTGGGCGTGGTCTCCACCAGCTCCGCCCAGACGATGAGGCGGTGCGTGTTGTTCAGCTTGGGCGCGCACGTGGTGAGGGTGAGCAGGGACCTGCCCGGCTCCTCGTCGGTGGCCTCGTCGAACGGGTCCGGCTCGATCACCCACACGTCGGTGGGCAGGACCGTCTCGTCGCGGAAGACCTCGTAGGTGTAGAAGTTCTCCCCGTCCTCCAGCACCATGACGTCGCCGTTCCGGAGCAGGTCCAGGTCCCAGAACAGGCCGGGGGTGCGGTGGGCGGCCACGGCGTAGTTGCCCTCGCCGCCGGGAGAGCTGGGGTACTCGGTGTAGTGGCCGGGGCTGTAGCGGATGTCCTCCTGCGTGGTGCCGTTGACCACCACCCAGTCCAGGTCCAGGCTCGGCACGTACAGGCGGCTGTCGGCGCTGCCCGGCAGGGGTTCGGAGTCCGGACCGGCCTCCGCGGCCGCCTGTTCGGCGGACCAGGCCTCCTCCAGCCCCTGGGCCAGGCCCTGCTGTTCGCGGTCGGTCTCCCACTGGGAGCCGTACACCTCGTATCCGGCGTAGAAGAGCATGAGCAGACCGGCGGTCAGCATGATCTCGCCGAAGAACCGGACGATGCCGCGCACGACGTCGCCGGGGGTGGCCCTGGGCTTGGGGCGACGGCGCCGTCGGCCGCCGGAGGCCCGACGTCCACGCCCCTCCCCGCGTCCGGGCCGGGGACCCTCGTGGAACTGCCGTTCAGTTGTGGACACCAATACGACCTACTCCTGTGGACGCTTCCGTGTGCACCCGTCCCCTATCTGAGGGGGACGACCAGCGGGACTCCGGTACGCGGGTGCGGTAGGACTTCGACCTCGTGCTGGTAGACGGAGCTGAGCAGCGACGCGGTGAACACGTCGGCGGGGGAGCCCTGCGCGGCGACCCGTCCTCGGGAGAGTATCGCCACACGATGGGCGTAGGCTGCCGCAAGCCCCAAATCGTGCAGGACCACGATAACCGCACCGCCGCGCTCCGCGAGTTGGGAAGCCAGATCCAGTACGAGTTCCTGGTGCCGGATGTCCAGGGCGGCGGTCGGCTCGTCCAGCAGGAGCAGCTGGGTGTCCTGGGCCATAACGCGGGCGAGCATCACCCGCGCGCGCTCACCCCCCGACAGGGTCGGGAAGCGCCGTTCGGCCAGGTCGGACACGCCCGTGCCCTCCATCGCGGCGGCGGTGAGGGCCTCGTCCTCGGCCGCGGCGGCCAGCCCCGCCCAGGGGGCGCGGCCCATGGACACGATGTCGGCGACGGGGAACGGAAAACTGACCGCCGCCTCCTGGGGCAGGACCGCGCGGCGCAGCGCCAGCTCGGGGGGCGTCCAGTCGGCGAGCGGGCGGCCGTGGAGGCGGACGGTCCCGGTGTCGACCTCCCCCCGGCCGGGCGCCCCGGTGACGTCCCCGGACAGGGCGGCGAGCAGCGTGGACTTGCCCGCCCCGTTGGGCCCGACCAGGGCCAGCAGCTCCCCGGCCCGCACGGTGAGGCCGACCCCGTCGAGCAGGGCGCGGCCGCCCCGGCGGACGGTGACGCCCTCGGCCCGGAGTATCTCCTCTCCGGGTGGAACCGGGGCGGGGCGCGCGGGCGGTCGGTACAGCGGGGAGGCCGCGGCGGCGACCCGCCGCCGCAGTCGGACGAGGGCGCTCACGACCAGCCTCCTTGCCGGGCACGGGTGCGGTACAGCAGGTAGAAGAAGAACGGCCCGCCCAGGGCCGCGGTGACCACGCCCAGGGGGATCTCGGCGGGGGCGGCGACGGTGCGGGCGAGCAGGTCGGCGGCGAGCAGGAGCAGGCCGCCGCCCAGGGCGCTGGCGGGCAGCAGGACCCGGTGCCCGGGGCCGGTGACCATGCGGATGATGTGCGGGACGACCAGGCCCACGAAGGAGACGATCCCGGCGAAGGCGACGGCGGCCGAGGTCAGCAGGGCCATGGCGCAGATGAGGACCAGGCGGGTGCGCTCCACGTCCACGCCCAGGTGGCGGGCGGGCCCCTCGCCGAGGGCGAGCAGGTCCAGGCGGCGCGCGTGGAAGGGGATGACCGACAGCCCGAGCAGCAGGCACGGGGCGATGGCGGCGACCTTGGCCCAGGTGGCGGTGGAGACGCTGCCGAGCTGCCAGAAGGTGATGGTCTGGATCTCGGCGTCCTGGGAGAAGTTGGTCATCAGGCCGATGGCCGCACCGGCGATCGCGTTGACGGCGATACCGGTGAGCAGCAGGGTGACGACCTCGGTGCGTCCGCGCGAGCGCGCGAACACGTACACGAACAGGGTGGTGGCCAGGCCGAACACGAAGGAGGAGGCGATGATCGTCCAGTGGCCGAGAACGGTCAGGCCGGTGAAGATGACGGCGATAGCGCCGACGGCCGCACCGGAGGAGACGCCGATGACGCCGGGTTCGGCCAGGGGGTTGCCGAAGACGCCCTGCATCATGGCGCCCGCCGCGCCCAGGGCGGCGCCGACCATGACGGCCAGGACGACGCGGGGCAGGCGCACGTCCCACAGGACGGTGTGGCCGATCCGGTCGGGCGGGGTGCCCGCCTCCAGACCGAGGGCGTGCAGGAGGGAGGCGGCGACCTGCCCGGGCGGAATGGGGTAGGCCCCGGCCCCGGCGGCGACGACCGCGACCGCGACGAGGCCGCCGGTGAGCGAGGCGAGCAGGAGCGCGGCGCGCAGGCGGCGCAGGGCACGCCGGTCCCGCGGGGCGGCTGGTGCGGTCGTGGCTTTCGAGGCGGCCGGTGCGGTTGTGGGAACGACTGCTTCGGAAGGGACCTTCGGGGTGGCCGGAGCGAACGATGTGCCTGACGGGACTGCGGGAGGAACGGGTTCGCGGGTGCTGGTTCCGCCCTGCTCGGGGGAGGGCGTGCCGGTGGCCGCCCGAACAGACCCTTCGGGGAGGCCCTGGGCGTCGTCGTCCGCGACGTCGTCCGCGGGCCTGCGGGGAGCGGTCACCGTTCCCCCTCCCCCGCGCTGACGGCGGCGAGTTCGTCGGCGAGGGCCGCGACGACCTGCGGGGTTCGGGGTCCGAAGTTGAGCAGGACGCCGTCCTCGAAGTCGACGACGGCGCGCGCGGCGCCGGCCGGGGTCTGGGCGACGCCGGGGATCTGGACGAGCCCCTCGATCCCGCCGACCGACTCCAGTCCCTTGGTCATCACCAGGAGCACGTCGGGCTGGGCGGCGATGAGGGCCTCGGTGGTGATGGGGGTGAAGGGTGTGGTCAGGCCCATCTCGACCCCGGCGTCGCGGGCGCCGATCTCGGCCAGCATGGCGTCGGCGCCCGAGCCGGGTCCGCCCAGGAGGTAGACCCCGGCGGTGCCGCGCAGGTAGAGGAAGGCGACGAGGGGGTCGCCGCTGACCGCGGTGGAGTCGGCCCGGACCTCGGCCATCTGCCCGCGCGTGCGTTCGGCCAGGGCCGTGCCGCTGGCCGGGACGCCGAGGGCCTCGGCCACGCGCTCGAAGCGCGGGTACATGTCGTCGATGGACCAGGCCTCCTCCACGATGACGACGGGGACGCCGGAGCTCTGGATCTGCTCGATGGCCTCGGGCGGCCCGGTCTGGGTGTCGGCGAGGACGACCGTGGGCTCCAGGGACAGCACGCTCTCGGCGGAGACCTCGTGCGCCTCGCTGACCGTGGGCAGGTGGGCGGCCTCCTCGAAGGTGGCGCCGACGTCGCGGCCGACGACGTTGTCGCCCAGGCCCAGGGTGAAGACGATCTCGGCGAGGCTGCCGGTGAGCGGGAGGACGCGGCTGGCGTCGGTGACCTCGACCTGCTCGTACTCCAGGGGGTCGGAGCTGGTGCGGTAGGGGTCCAGGACCACCGAGTCGACGGTCACGGGCAGCTCGGGCGCCGCGGGTTCCTCCAGGATCTGGAGGCGGTTCTCGGCGAGGTCGGGGATGCCGGGCGCGTCGCCGGAGGCCGCGGGGTCCCCGCCTCCGGAGGCGCCGCCGGTGCACCCGGTCAGGGCGAGCACGAGCGCGCAGGCGGCGGCGAGGACGCGGGGAGCGGCGGGGCGGACGCGGAGGGCGGCGGGCCGGGGGCCGGTGGGGCGGGAGCGTTCGCGCGGAAGGGGCCGGGGGACGGTCTGGGGCATGGCGGTCGCTTTCGGGGTTCCGTGTGCCGGGGGCACGGGCGCTGTCGCCGGGAGAGCGGGATGCGACAACGCTTTTTATGACACCTCGTCATCATCTTGACAAGCCCGATGGTTCGGTGTTCAACTGTTCCGGCGCGAACTTCAGGTTAGGTAAGGCTCACTTCGCAAAGGTAAGCATAACCTCACCGAAGTTCTCCTCACGCGGGTGGTGGACCCCGACCGAACCCGCACGAATGCGAAGGCCCCCGATGCAAGCAGCGCTTTCCCTCCGCCCGAGGAACGGGCGGCGCCGCGGGCTCGTCCCGCCCCTGGTCCTCACCGCCGCGCTGGTGCTGTCCGCCCCGGCGGCGGCACTCGCCCAGCCCGTCCCCGCCCCCTCCCCCGGCCAGAGCCCCGGTCAGGATCCCGTCCGTCCACGCGTCACCACCGTGGACCGGACCCGGGGCCTCGACCCCGGGCGCGACACCGTCACCGTCTCCGGGATCGGACACGAACCCGGTTCCCTGCTGGAGGCCGCCACCTGGGCCGTCCCGGACGCGGAGGACGGCGGGGGCGAACCGGTCGCCGACAACGCGAACGCGGTGACCGTCGAGGTCGACGAGCGCGGCACCTTCAGCCTCGGCCTGGCCACCGGTACCGGGTTCGCCGCCGACGCCGGCCTGGACGCCTCCGACACCCCCTTCGAGGTGCGCCTGGTGGAGGTCGGCACCGGGACGGGAGGCGAGGACACCGCCGAGGGCGCTCCCCCGACCCCGGAGGCCGACGCGGACGCGGAGTCCTCCGAGGAGGACCGCGCCACCGCGGAAACGGCCGACGCGGCCGACGCGGACCCGGCGGGGGCGGCCGTCGGCGCCCGGGGCGGGGACACCGCCCGGCGGGCTCCGGAGGTCCTCGCCGGACCGGGCAGGAGCGCCCCGGTGACCCTGTTCTCGGCGCCGGCCCCCGACGCGGTCGTGGGTCGGGTCCCGGTGGCCTTCTCGGCCCCCGCCCCGCGGACCGAGCCCGGGACGAGCCCGCAGAGCCGACCGCAGTCCGCCGTGCTCGCGGCCCCCGTGCCCCGCGAGCCGGGCGACCCGACCCTGAGCGTCTCCAAGACCAGCGGACTCGACCCCGAGGGCGAGACCGTCACGGTCACCGGCTCCGGATACGACACCGCCAAGGGGATCTACGTGGCCCTGTGCGACACCAGCGGCGCCGGTCCCGACCGGGCGCCCAGCCCCTGCGTCGGCGGCGTGGACATGGAGGGGTCGAGCGGCGCCTCGGTCTGGGTCTCCAGCAACCCGCCGCCCTACGGGGAGGGGCTGGCCGTCCCCTACACCGGCGGCGGTACCGACGGCGGGTTCAGCGTCGAGCTGAGGGTCAGGGCCAGCGACGAGAACACCGACTGCACCGACCCCGCAACCGAGTGCGCGGTGGTCACGCGCAACGACCACACCCGCTCCAGCGACCGCGGCCAGGACGTGTTCGTCCCCGTCTCCTTCGGCGACGGCTCCGGAACCGGCGGGGGCTCCGGCGGCTCAGGAGGCTCCGGGGACTCGGGAGGCAGCGGATCCGGCGGCGGCTCGGGCAGCGGATCCGGCAGTGGTTCGGGCGGTACCGGTGACGCCGGAACCGGCGGGGGCTCAGGCAGCGGTTCCGGCCCCCTGCCCCGCACCGGCAGCGCGCTGTACGGCCTGGTCCTGGCCGCCGCGGTCGCCGTCCTGACCGGCGCGGCGGCACTGGTCGCCACCCACCGCCGGGCCCGGGGAGCCCCCACGGACACGGCCTGACGCCGGGGCCCCGACGGACTCCTCCGTCCGGGCTCCCGTGGGAGCCGCTCTGAAGGCCGCCTCGGCGAACCCCTCCCGGCCCCGCCCACAGCGGCCCTTCCAGGGAGACCCCCTCCGGAGAGGACCCGTCCGGGAAGCCGCCTCCCGAAGGACTCCTCCTGGAGGCCCCTGGAAGGGCTCCTTCCGAGGCCCTTCCGCCGACCGCCGCTTCCCCCGACCACCGTGCCCGCCCGTCCCCCGGCGGGCACGGCGGGAACCCGCGGCGGTGTGCCGAACCCCCGTTCGGCACACCGCCGCGGCGCCCCACCCACCCCCCTCGCCCCAGGCGCACCCCACCGCGCCCGCTCCGCAGGGATCCGCCGCACCACAGGTCCCGGCAGTCGCCGGGGACCGACCACCACCATCCCCCTCACGGATTGGACCGACGATGACCACCACCCCGACCCGAGGGAGCACGGCACCGGGCGGACTCCGCCGGGCGCTGCGCCTCCTCACCGCCTACGCGGGCGCGGCCGCCCTGGGCGGCGCGTTCGCCGTGGCCGCCGCCCCGGCCGCCTCGGCCGACGAGGTGCTTCCCCTCACCGGGGGCTCCGCATCCTGGGGCGTGAAGGAGTCCTTCCGCAACTACGTGGGCAGCCCGATCGCGCACGGCGGCTACGAGGCCTCCGACGGGGCGACCCTCCTGGCCGACGGCACCGTCGACTTCCCCACCGCCGGGGGCACGGTCTCCAAGGAGGACGCCTCCGGTGACGTGGGCTTCTCCGGGACGGTCGTCTTCAGCGGCCACGACTACGGCCAGGGCCCGGTTCTGGAGGTGCGCGTCTCCGACCCCCGCGTGGTGTTCGAGGGCGACACCGCCACGGTCTTCGCCGACGTCACCAGCCGCGAGTTCGGCGGGGCCAACCCCAACCTGCCCCCGGGCGACCTGGTCGAGTACGGCGAGGTCGCGGTCACCGAGCTGACCGGCGCCGAGGTGGCCGTGGAGGGCGAGGAGATCACCTTCACCTCCACGGCGGGCGCGCTGCACCCCGACGCGGTGGAGCCGTTCGCGGGCTTCTACGCCGCGGGCGCCCCGATGGACCCGTTCTCCTTCACCGCCGGGATCGACGACGTCACCGACCCGGGCGGCCCCGGTGAGCCGGTGCACGACCCGCACGTCACGGTGGCCCCGGCCAGCGACCTGGACCCCGCGGGCGACACCGTCACCGTCGAGGGCACGGGCTTCCGCCCCGGCCAGGGCGTCTACGCGGCCCTGACCGCCGCCCCGCAGTCCGCCGACTCCTACCCGGCCCACCACACCGGCGCTGTGTGGCTGCGCGGGGCCAACGCCCCCGGCGAGGACGGCTCCTTCAGCGCCGAACTCCGGGTGACCGGCTCCTACGAGACGGACGGCACCGTCCACGACTGCGCGCGGACGCAGTGCTACGTGGCGGTGTTCAACGACCACACCGACATCGCCAACCGCGACCAGGACGTGTGGACGCCGGTCTCCTTCACCGCCGTGGAGGAG
Organism: Nocardiopsis sp. CNS-639; assembly: GCF_000381685.1. Classification (NCBI taxonomy): domain Bacteria; kingdom Bacillati; phylum Actinomycetota; class Actinomycetes; order Streptosporangiales; family Nocardiopsidaceae; genus Nocardiopsis; species Nocardiopsis sp. CNS-639. The sequence goes on along the minus strand of NZ_KB906890.1, from coordinate 13,704 downwards.
CCCACCGAGGAGCCCACGGACCCGACCGACCCGACCGAGGAGCCGACCGACCCCGCCGAGGGTCCGCTCACCGTCCACAACGGCCGCGCGGACTGGGGCGTCAAGGAGTCCTTCCGCGACTACATCACCGGCAACATCGCCCGGGGCGAGATCACCCCGAGCGACGGCGCCAGCGAGAACGAGGACGGGACCTTCGCGTTCACCGACGGCAGCGGTGAGGTGGACCTGTCCGCGTCCACCGCCGACATCGCGTTCGAGGGCACCGTGCTCTTCGAGGGCCACGTCCACGACGGCGCCGACCCGCTGCTGAGCATGACGGTCAGCGACCCGCGCGTGACGATCGACGGCGCGGCGGGCGTGCTGTACGCCGACGTGACCAGCAAGCCTCTGAGCGGGGAGGGACCGGTCACGTACGAGGACGTGGCGCTGGCCGACCTGGACCTGACCGGGGTGGACTACACGCTGGAGGAGGGCCTCCTGAGCTGGGACCCGATCCCCGCGACCCTGACCGCCGAGGGCGTGCCCGCGTTCGCGGACTTCTACGCCGCTGGGGAGCAGCTGGACCCGGTCTCGCTGACCGTGAGCGTGGACGAGGAGGTCCGGGTTCCGGGCGGGGGCGGAGACGGAGGCCCCACGCCCGGCCCCGGTGACGGAGACGGCGGCGGCACTCCGGGCCTGCCCAACACCGGTGTCGCCCTGGCCGGTCTGCTGACCGCGGCCGCGGTGGCCGTCGGCGCGGGCGGCGCGGCGGTGTACGCGGCCCGCAGGCGCGGTCCCTCCCCCGACGGGGACGAGGAGTCCGCGGTCTAGGACCGCCTGACCGGCATTCCCGCGCGCCCGCGCGGGACGGGGTCCCCGGGGCCCCGCCACGGGACCGGTCGGCCCCGGGCGATCACGAGGCCTTGGCACACGCCGTGTGTCAAGGCCTTCGTCGTGCCCGCCGCGCGCGGTGCCCGGGCACGGCGGGGTCCGCGCCGGACACGCGGCCGCTTCCTCGGAAGCCGCCGGCCGTCCGAGCGGGAGGGCTACTTCATCATCTCCTCGTAGACCTTCTTGCACTCGGGGCACACGGGGAACTTCTTGGGATCGCGGTTGGGCACCCACACCTTGCCGCACAGGGCGATCACGGGGTCGCCGGTCACGGCGCTCGCGGTGATCTTGTCCTTCTGCACGTAGTGGGCGAACCGCTCCCGGTCCCCGCCGTCGTGGGAGATGTCCGGTTTGGTCTCGCTGTCCGGGAGGACCTTGTTGAGGATGTCCATCGCCATCGTGCCTCACACCTTTCGACGTCTGCGTTCCACGGTATAGGGTGCCGCGCCCCGCCCGGCTGCTCAGTTCATGGCGGGGTCGTCGGGGAAGGTGGACAGGAGCGCCATCTCCCCGCCCTGGCGGCGCAGCACCCGCGACCACAGCCCCTCGGGCGCGGTGGTGAAGACGTCGTCGGCGACCGCGTCGACGACGTACCAGGCCCCCTCCTCGATCTCCCCGGCCAGCTGGCCCGCGCTCCACCCCGCGTAGCCCGCGAAGAGGCGGAACGCGCCGAGCGCCCCGCCGAGCACCTGGGCGGGGCCGTCGAGGTCGACCACGCCGATCCCGTCCAGGCCCAGGTGCGGGTCCAGGCCCTCCAGCGGGGACCAGCCGGGAGGGGGCTCACCGGGCCCTGCCGCCCCCAGGGCGATGCCGGAACCCAGGCCCACGGGACCCCCGGAGAACATCACCGCCGGTTCGCTGGCGTAGGCGCCCCAGTCGGTGACGACCTCGTCCACCGCCATACCCAGGGGGCGGTTGAGGATCACCCCCAGGGTGCCGTCGGCGGCGTCGTCCACGACGAACACCACCGAGCGGCGGAAGGAGTCCTCCTGGAGCATGGGGGCGGCCACCAGGAGGCGCCCGGTCATCGGCTGGTCCATGCCCTCCCACCTACCCCGGAACGACGGGCGGACCGCCGGTGTTTCCGGGCCGTTATGCCTGTGCGGCCGCCTGGCCGCGCTGGGCGACCTCGCGCACGGCCGTGGCCACGTGCGTGGACAGGTCGGAGTGGAACACGCTGGGGATGATGTAGTTGGGGCCCAGCTCGTCCTCGGTGACGACGTCGGCCAGGGCCTCCGCCGCGGCGACCATCATGTCCGAGGTGACGTCGTGGCTCTGGGCGTCCAGCAGGCCGCGGAAGAAGCCGGGGAAGACCAGCACGTTGTTGATCTGGTTGGGGTAGTCGCTGCGGCCGGTGGCCACCACGGAGGCGTGCAGGTGGGCCACGTCCGGGTCGACCTCGGGGTCGGGGTTGGCCAGCGCGAAGATGATGGCGTCCTCGTTCATCTCGGCGATGTCGTCGCCGTTGAGGAGGTTGGGGGCCGAGACGCCGATGAAGACGTCCGCCCCGGCCACGGCGCCGCGCAGGTCGCCGCTGTAGCCCTCGGGGTTGGTGTGCTCCGCGATCCACCGCAGGTTGGGGTCGAGGTCCTCGCGCCCGGCGTGCACGGCGCCGTGCACGTCGCTGACGATGACGTCGCGCGCCCCGGCGTGCATGAGGAGCTTGAGGATCGCGGTTCCGGCCGCGCCCGCGCCGGACATGGCGATGCGGACCTCGCCGAGCTTCTTGCCCACCACGCGCAGCGCGTTGCGCAGGGCGGCGAGCACGACGATGGCGGTGCCGTGCTGGTCGTCGTGGAAGACGGGGATGTCGAGCAGCTCGCGCAGGCGGGCCTCGACCTCGAAGCAGCGGGGGGCGGAGATGTCCTCCAGGTTGATGCCGCCGAACCCGGGGGCCAGCACCTGCACGGTGCGCACGATCTCGTCCACGTCCTGGGTGTCCAGGGCGATGGGCCAGGCGTCGATGTCGGCGAAGCGTTTGAAAAGGGCGGCCTTGCCCTCCATGACGGGCATGGCGGCCTCGGGGCCGATGTTGCCCAGGCCCAGGACCGCGGAGCCGTCGGTGACCACGGCGACGCTGTTGCGCTTGATGGTCAGGCGCCGGGCGTCGTCCTTGTTGGCGGCGATGGCCTGGGAGACGCGGGCGACGCCGGGGGTGTAGGCCATGGAGAGCTCGTCGCGGTTGCGCAGCGGCACCTTGGACTTCATCTCGATCTTGCCGCCCAGGTGCATGAGGAAGGTGCGGTCGCTGACCTTGTGCACGACCACGCCCTCGACGGCGCCCAGGGCGTCGACGATGGCCTGGGCGTGCTCGGTGTCGCGGGCGGCGCAGGTGACGTCGATGCGGATGCGCTCGTGTCCGGCGGCGGCCACGTCCAGCGCGGTGATCATGCCGCCCACCTGCTCGACGGCGTTGGTGAGACTGCCGACCGCACTGCCCCCAGCGTCCAGTTCGAGGCGGACGGTGATGGAGTAGGAAACGCTGGGAAGGGTGGCCACGTGTTGCTCCTTGGCTCTGGCTGGTGTGGTGCGTCCGGGGCGCCCCGCCGGGGCGCTCGCCGGTGCACGGCGCCGCCTGCGCGCGTGCGCGGGATGGGGGGTGCCGTGTGTCCTGTGGGCACGGTGCTCGCGCACCGCCACTCGGACCCCGGTTCCGGGCGGGGGCTGACCCGTGCCCGAGTCGCCTTACCTTACCTGAGTCAAGCCCCAACCGTCAGCACAAGGTGACAATTACCGCGCTGGTAAAAAATCGCATAAATTACGCCACCGCACGGGTGTCGCGGCGGACAACGCGCGGCGGCTCAGGCGCCCCCGGAGGGGACGGTCGCGCGGTCTCGGGCGGCTCGCACGACGAGGTCCACGCAGGCCTCCAGCGACAGCGACACCGCGTCCAGGACCAGGTGGTAGTGGCGGGGGTCGGCGGGGTCGGCGCGGTAGAAGCGCCGCACGTAGGCCGCCCGGGCGCGGTCGTTGTCGTCGAGCAGGCGCGCGTTGGGCGGCTCGTCGGATTCGGTGCCCGTCCACTCGCCGTGGTCGCCGGACTCCCACAGCCCGCGCGCCCGGCGCAGGCGCGCGTCGGGGTCGCCGTCCAGGCGCACGTGCAGGGCGCCGGGGCAGTCGCGCAGGACCACGGCCCCGGCGCGGCCGAGGACGACGCCGCCCTGCCGGGCCACCTCGCCCAGGACCCGTTCGGTCTGCTCCACGAACTCGTGGTCGTAGAGGAGGCGGCCCTCCTCGTCGGTGCTGCCGATGAGGGCGGTGTCCACGCTGCCGAGGGTGACGGTGGGCAGGCGCGCGGCGCTGGAGAGCAGGCGTTCGAGCCTGCCGGGAGCGCGGTCGTCGCGTTGGAGCGCCTCGTCGAGCGAGCAACCGATGCGGGCGGCCACCGCGCTGGGCACGGCCCGGTCGAGGAAGGCCACGCCGAGCCGGGCGGCGACGGCGGGGCCCACCGCGCTGCCTCCCGCGCCGTAGGTGGCCGAGATCGTGACCAGGGGTCCGCCGCGTCTGTCGGGGGTGTCGTCGGTAGCCATGGGGTGAACCTGCCAGTTCCGCGACGGGCGGTGGGCCCGTCTCCTGACGGGGTTGTACCCGCTGTGCGCGGGTTATGTCCCGCGGTCGGCGCGGCCGGCCCGTGGCCGACGGGAAAGCCGTGGTCGGCGGCCTGCCCGCCGACCACGGCTCCTAGAACAGCGCGGAGGTGAGCTTGCGGCGGGCGGCGTTGACCCGCGGGTCGCCCGGGGGCAGCAGCTCGAACAGGCCCAGCAGGTGGGTGCGCGCCCTGTCGCGGTCCTCGTCGGCGGTGATCCTGACCGTGTCGACGAGGCGGGCGAAGGCGTCCTCGAACCTGCCGCCGTACATCTCGACGTCGGCCGCGGTGGTCTGGGCGGCGACGTCCTCGGGCCGGTCGGCCGCGGCCTGGAGGGCGGCGCCCGCGTCCACTTCCTGGAGGCGGCCGACCAGCCGGACCTGGGCGAGTTTGGCCCTGGACTCGGTGTCGCCGGAGTCGGCCTCCACGGCCTTGGCGTAGACGGCCGCTGCGGCCTCGAAGTCGCCGCGGTCCAGGGCCTCCTGGGCCTCGATGTCCACGGGACGGCCCTGGGGCTCCTCGGGCTGGGCCGCCTGCGCGCCCTGGGCGCCCTCGGCGCCGGGCTCACCGGTGATGGTGCCGGGGTGGCCCGGGGGCAGCGCGCCCTGTTCCTTGAGGGCGGCGAACGCCTCGACCAGCCAGGCGGTGAGCTGCTCCTCGGTGGCCGGGCCCGCCGGGCCGGGCAGGAGCTGGCCCTGGATCACCACGACGATCATCGGGGTGGTGGGCACCCGCAGGGCCTGGACCAGCTGCGGGCTGGCCTCGCTGTCGACCTTGGCCAGGAACCAGGTGCCGCCGGAGGCCGCGGAGATCTTGTCCAGGGCGTCCTCGACCTGCTTGGACTGCTCGGACCAGCCCGCGAGGACGGCCAGCACGACCGGGGTCGACATCGACCGCTCCAGGACCTGGGCCTGGAAGGTGGCCTCGTCGACGTTGACGGCGTAGGGGTTGGATCGACCCGCCGACTCCGCCGCGCGCTGTTTGGCCTCGCGTTCCATGGCCGCCTTGCGCGCGCCGAGGTCCACGGCACTGTTCGGTGAAAAGTCCGAAGGCTGCATGCCTCCATCCTGCCGTATGCGCGGGCGGGACGTGGACCGCCTGTGGACGAGTCGGTCCGGACGCGCACGGGTCCCGCTTCCCCGCGTCGCGGGGCGGCCGCGGGCGGAAGGGCCGGGGGAACCGCTCGGGTGTCCCTGGGGTGTATGAACGGGCGGTACCCCCGGGCGCCTCGGACGGGTCAGAACCGCGGGTCCTCGGTGTAGGTCCCGAACTCCTCCCCCATGGTCGCGCAGATCTCGCCGAGCGTGGCCTCGGCGCGGGCCGCGTCCATGATCAGCGGGATGAGGTTGCCCCCGCCGGAGCGCACTCCCGCCAGCAGGGCGGCCAGGGCGCGGTCCACGGCGGCGCCGTCGCGGGCGGCGCGGCGCTCGGCGAGCGCGCGCTTCTGCTCGTGCTCGACCTCGTGGCTGATCCGGAGGATGTCCAGTTCGCCGGAGACGGTGTTGGTGTGGCAGTTGACGCCCACGATCCTCTTGTCGCCCTTCTCCAGTGCCTGCTGGTACTGGAAGGCGGACTCGGCGATCTCGGAGCTGAAGTAGCCGTTCTCGATCCCGGCGAGGATGCCGGAGGTCATCGGGCCGATCGCGTGCTCGGCGCCCTCGCCCCCGCCCATGCGCAGGACGTGCGCGAAGATCCGCTCCGCCTCGGCCTCCAGCTCGTCGGTGAGTGACTCCAGGTACCAGGATCCGCCGAGCGGGTCGGCGACGTTGACGATCCCGGTCTCCTCCATGAGGACCTGCTGGGTGCGCAGGGCGATCTCGGCGGACTGCTCGGTCGGCAGCGCCAGGGTCTCGTCCAGGGCGTTGGTGTGCAGCGAGTTCGTACCGCCCAGGACCGCCGAGAGCGCCTCCACGGCGGTGCGCACGACGTTGTTGTAGGGCTGCTGGGCGGTCAGGGAGACCCCCGCGGTCTGGGTGTGGAACCGCAGCCACTGCGCCTTCTCGGTCTTGGCGCCGTAGACGTCCCGGAGCCAGCGCGCCCAGATGCGGCGGGCGGCGCGGAACTTGGCGATCTCCTCGAAGAAGTCGATGTGCGCGTCGAAGAAGAAGGACAGCCCCGGCGCGAAGGTGTCGACGTCCAGCCCGCGGGAGAGGCCGAGTTCGACGTAGCCGAAGCCGTCGGCGAGGGTGAAGGCGAGCTCCTGGGCGGCCGTGGCCCCGGCCTCGCGGATGTGGTAACCCGACACCGACAGCGGCTTGTACGCGGGGATGTCGGCCGCGCAGTACTCCATGAGGTCGCCGATCAGCCGCAGCTGCGGCTCCGGCGGGTAGAGCCACTCCTTCTGGGCGATGTACTCCTTGAAGATGTCGGTCTGGAGCGTGCCGTTGAGGGTGCGGATGTCCACCCCCTGGCGCTCGGCCGCCACCAGGTACATGCAGAAGGCCGGGACGGCCGGACCGCTGATGGTCATGGAGGTGGTGGTCTCGCCGAGCGGGATCCCGTCGAAGAGCAGGTCCATGTCGGCGACGGAGTCGATGGCCACGCCGCAGTGGCCGACCTCGCCCAGCGCGTGGGGGGAGTCGGAGTCGTGGCCCATGAGGGTGGGCATGTCGAAGGCGACCGAGAGCCCGCCCCCGCCCGAGGCCAGGATCATCTTGTAGCGCTCGTTGGTCTGGCGCGCGTTGCCGAACCCGGCGAACTGGCGGATGGTCCACGCCCGTCCCCGGTAGCCGGTGGCGTGGAGGCCGCGGGTGTAGGGGTACTCCCCCGGCCAGCCGATGCGCTCGAAACCGGGGACCTCGGCGCCGGGACGGGGACCGTAGACGGGTTCCAGGGTGCGCCCGGACAGGGAGGTGAAGTCGGCGTCGCGTGTGCGCGCCGAGTCGTAGCGGCGCTGCCAGCGCTCGCGTCCGGCCTCGATCTCCTGGGCCCCGCCGCCGCTGGGACCGCTCGTGGTGTTCGCCATACCGAGATAGTAGGACGTCCAACTAATGATGTACAGGGAGGGCGCCCGCGGCCCCGGGGCGCGGCGGGCGGTCAGCGGCCCTCGGCGGCCTCCGCGACGGGCTCGGGGAAGTCGCCGAAGTCCACCCTGAGCCGGGTGAACATCTCGTGCATGCGCCACAGCTCCTCGTCGGAGTAGCAGCCCAGGCCGAAGTCCATGGACAGCAGCGCCCCGGTCGCCTCCTCGGTGACCCGGCGCCCGGAGTCGGTGATCTCGGCCAGCACGCCGCGACCGTCGCTCGGGTTGGGGCGGCGGCGCACGAAGCCCTGCCCCTCCAACCGGTCGATGGTGTTGGTGACGCTGGTCGGGTGCACCATGAGACGCTCACCGATCTTGCCCAGGGGCAGCGAGCCGGAACCGCTGAAGGTGAGCAGGACGAGCGCCTCGTAGCGGGCGAAGGTCAGGCCGAACGGCTTGAGGGCGCCGTCCAGCTCCCCGATCAGGATCTGCTGCGCGCGCATGACCGAGGTGACCGCCGCCATGGCGGGCGAGGGCCCCCATCTGCGCGTCCAGTTGTCGTGTGCCCGCTCGATCGGGTCGAACGGAAGATTCAACGGGTTACCCACGGGTTCACTCTAGTCAGCGGTGGGGGCGCGCCCGCCTGACCGGAAGGGGGCGCGCCCCCGCTCCCGCGCGGCCCGGCCGCCGGGCGCCGCGCCGGGCACGTCCCGGGCCTACACGCAGGTCGACCGAAGTGGCGGAACCGGCACTCCGAGTCGGGTGTGACATGGGGGCTGCACGGGGCCGGGAGGGACCCCGGAACGAGAAATACGCAGAGCGCTTAACAGCGGACGAGAAAGAAGGCAAGACTTTTCCGTGGCCACAAAGGGACAGGTTCCGCGCTCGGAACTGGTCCACCCCGCCAACTCGGCAAATCCACCGGTCCTCCGGCGAAGGGCGCGCGGAGCCCACCGCCGCGCACGCGGGGGAGAGCGGAGAGTCCCCGCTGGGTCTTGACGGAGCGCGGAATTATTAGTTAAGTTTCCTAAAAATTTATCCCCCCACGTCAGAGGCTCAAGGTGACGACCTGTCCTCACTTGGCCCGTGGACCACCCCCTGGGAGGCCGCCGAACCCCGCTGACGGACCGCGGTTCTCCCCGCGATCCCCCGCACACGACCGCAGCCCATCCCCTCCGCTTCGAGAGCAGGGGCCATCCGCTTTGAGAGCGGGGTCATCCGCTCCAGGAGCACGGTCGTCCGTCCTCCCGACCCCCGCCCCCGCACCAGGAGATGCCACGACGTGAGAGCACGACGTTTCAGTACCCGCCTCGCGGCCGCCGCGGCCGCCGTGCTGCTCGCCCCGCTCGCGGTGACCGCGGTCCCCGCCGCGGCCGCCGAGGAGACCGGCCCCGCCGACCTCACGGTGACCTACACGGAATCGGCCCGGTGGAACACCGGCTACACCGGCCAGATCACCGTCCACAACGCCTCGGACGCCCCCGTCGAGGACTGGGCCGTCGAGTTCTCGCTCCCCGACGGCAGCCGCATCCACGAACTGTGGAACGCCACACTCGCGGGCACCCCCGGCGGCTACACGATCACCCCGCCGCACTGGGGCGCCAGCGTTCCGGCGGGCGGCAGCTACTCCTTCGGCTTCAACGGGCTGCACTCCGACGGCGCCACCGACCTCGTGGACTGCCTGGTCAACGGCTCCCCCTGCGCCGGGGACGACGGGAGCGGCCCCTCCCACGACAGCTACAGCGTCGCCTACTACACCCAGTGGAGCGCCGGGGAGCGCGACTACCACGTCCGCGACCTGGTCGACAGCGACAGCGCGGAGAAGCTCACGCACATCAACTACGCGTTCGGCAACGTCACCGCCGAGGGCGTGTGCGCCACGGGCGACGGGACCAGCCAGGAGGGCGCCGTCGCCGACTACGCGCACCCCGTGCCCGCCGCGGAGAGCGTCGACGGGACCGCCGACGACCCCGACCAGGAGCTGCGCGGCAACTTCAACCAGCTGCGCGAGCTCAAGGAGATGTACCCCGACCTCAAGGTCAACATCTCCCTCGGCGGCTGGGAGTGGTCCCGGTACTTCTCCGACGCGGCGCTGACCGAGGAGTCCCGCGAGAGGCTGGTCAGCTCCTGCGTCGACCTGTACCTGCGGGGCGACCTGCCCGAGGTCGACGGCGCGGGCGGCGAGGGCGCCGCCTACGGGGTCTTCGACGGCATCGACCTGGACTGGGAGTGGCCCGGCTCCGACGGCCACCCGCACAACACCGTCCGCCCCGAGGACAAGGAGAACTTCACCGCCCTGGTGCAGGAGTTCCGCGACCAGCTGGACGCGCTCGGCGAGGAGACCGACCGCCACTACGAGCTGACCGCGTTCATGCCCGCCGGAGGCTGGCGCCTGGACGCCGGGTACGAGCTGGACGAGCTCATGACCGACTTCGACTTCGTCACGGTGCAGGGCTACGACTACCACGGCACCTGGGAGAGCACGACCAACCACCAGTCCAACCTGGTCGTGGACGCCCGCGACCCCCAGCCGGTGATCTCCACCGAGCTCATCGTCCAAGCCTACCTGGACCGGGGCGTGGACCCCGGCAAGCTCGTCCTGGGCGTGCCCTTCTACGGACAGGGGTGGACGGGCGTGGAACCCGGCCCCGACGGCGACGGCCTCTTCCAGCCCGCGACGGGCCCCGCGCAGGGGACGTACGCGGCGGGCACCGAGGACTGGAAGGTCCTGGAGGAGAAGGTCGAGTCCGGTGAGTTCGAGGTCTTCCGCAACGACGGAGCCGGTACCGCCTGGATCTACGACGGCCAGACGCTCTGGAACTACGACGACGAGACCGCCATGACGCAGAAGACCGACTGGGCCCAGGACAAGGGCCTCGGCGGGGTCATGATCTGGTCCATCGACGGCGACGACGCCGAGGGCAGTCTCATGGCCGCCATCGACACGGCGCTGAGCGACTAGGAGCCGTCCGCTCCCGCCGCGACCGCGCGCCCTCCTGGCGGCGCGGGAGCGGCGGGGACGGGCTCCGCGCGGCCCGGGCACCCGGAACGCGCCCCCGCGACCGCAGCCGACAGACTTCCGGTCCGGCGACCCCGGACCGGGACCGAGCGGCGTCGGTGCTCTGATCCGGGGAGCACCGCCGCCACGGCCGGTGCGGACCGATGTGCGACGGTCCGCACCGGCCCCCCACACCGCCCTCCCCCTTCCTCCCCCAGGTCGGAGGCCCGCCATGCCCCTGCCGCGCACACGCCACCTCTCACGCGCGCCGCCGAGCCCACCACCGGTCAGCTCGCGACACCGCACTCCCTGGGCGCACACCCCGCAGCCCTCCGCCCCCGCGGCGGAAGGCCAACCCCCACACCGCTCACGCACCAGGAGCAACCGTGAGAGCACGACTTCGCCAACGAATCGCGGCACTGGCCGCCGCGGTCGTCCTACCCCTCGCACTGGCACCCGTCCCGGCCGCGTCGGCCGACACCGCGGGCGTCACCGTCACCTACGTGGAAACCAGTCGCTGGGAGACCGGCTACGGCGGGCAGCTGACCATCGCCAACGGCTCGGGTTCGGCGCTGACCGACTGGAGCATCGGCTTCCGGCTCCCGTCCGGCACCGCGATCACCAGCCTGTGGAACGCCACCCTCAGCCGCTCCAGCGACGCCTACACCGTCACCCCTCCCTCGTGGGGCGCCTCCGTCCCCGCGGGCGGCAGCTACTCCATCGGGTTCAACGGCACCCACGGCGGCGGTGACACCGCTCCCGTGGACTGCACGGTCAACGGCGGCAGCTGTTCGGGCGAGCCCGGCGAGGAGGACACCGAGCCGCCCACCGCGCCGACCGGCCTGACCGTCACCGGCACCACCTCGACCACCGTGGCCCTGGCATGGGGCGCCGCGGACGACAACGCCGGGGTCGCGGGCTACGAGGTCCTCTCCGGCGGCGAGGTCGTCCGCGCGGTCACCGGCACCACCGCCACCGTCACCGGGCTGGCGCCCCAGACCGAGCACACGTTCACCGTGCGCGCCTACGACACCTCCAACAACAGGGGTCCCGAGAGCGGCGCCGTCACCGCCACCACCGACGCGGACGGCGGCGGCCCCACCGACCCGCCCCAGGAGCGCCGGGTCGCCTACTTCACCCAGTGGGGCATCTACGGCCGTGACTACCTGGTGAACGACCTGGTCACCTCGGGCACCGCCGAGAAGCTCACCCACATCAACTACGCCTTCGGCAACATCAACGCGAACGGCGAGTGCTTCATGGCCAACCAGCTCGGCCAGGGCGACGCCTGGGCCGACTACGGCCGCTCCTTCGGGGCCGCCGACAGCGTCGACGGGGTCGGCGACACGTGGGACCAGGACCTGCGCGGCAACTTCAACCAGCTGCGCGAGCTCAAGGAGATGTACCCCGACCTCAAGGTCAACATCTCCCTGGGCGGCTGGACCTGGTCCGAGCACTTCTCCGACGCGGCCCTGACCGCCGAGTCGCGTGAGCGCATGGTCTCCTCGTGCATCGACCAGTTCCTGCGCGGCAACCTGCCCGTGTTCGACGGCGCGGGCGGCCCCGGCTCCGCCTACGGGGTCTTCGACGGCATCGACCTGGACTGGGAGTGGCCGGGATCGGCGGGCCACGAGCACAACACCGTCCGCCCCGAGGACAAGGAGAACTTCACCGCCCTGGTGCAGGAGTTCCGCGACCAGCTGGACGCGCTGGAGGCCGAGACGAGCCGCCAGTACGAGCTGACCGCGTTCCTGCCCGCAGACCCGGAGAAGATCGAGCTCGGCTTCGAGATGCCGCAGCTCATGACCGACTTCGACTTCATCACGGTGCAGGGCTACGACTACCACGGCGGCTGGGAGACCACCGCCAACCACCAGTCCAACCTGCTCCTGGACCCGGCCGACCCCGGCCCGGACCTGTACTCCACCGAGACCACGGTCCAGGCCTACCTCGACCGCGGCGTCGACCCCGCCGACATGGTTCTCGGCGTGCCGTTCTACGGCCGCGGCTGGACCGGCGTGGAGCCCGGTCCGAACGGCGACGGTCTCTTCCAGAGCGCTACCGGTCCCGCCCCCGGTAGCTACGAGGCGGGGATCGACGACTGGAAGGTCCTGAAGGACCTCGTGGGCACCGGTGGCTACGAGCTGTACCGCGACGACGCGCTGGGCACCGCCTGGCTGTACAACGGCAGCACCTTCTGGACCTACGACGACGAGATCTCCATGACCCAGAAGACCGACTGGGCGCAGGCCCAGGGCCTGGGTGGCGTCATGATCTGGTCCGTTGACGGCGACGACGCCAACGGCAGCCTCATGAACGCCATCGACACGGCGCTGGCCGGGTAGTCGGCTTCCGGTCCGGCACACGCCGGGCTGGAGGCAGGCTCATTGGAAACGGGCCTGGCCGGAAGTAGGCCGGTGCGGACCGTCGCGATCCGTACCGGCCGCTTCTGTGTCGGGCTCTCCCAGAGGACCCTTGCTCCGGACGGACAGACGGAGGGGGAGAGGGAGGGAGGGGTTGGCGATGGTGAGAGCGCACCAGCTGCCGCGTAGTGGTGCGGGAAGGCGGCCAACGGTTGGCCCTCGGGGGCAGTGGGGCTCTGCTGCGGTGGCAGCGAAGGCGGCGGGTGTCTGGGGGCGCCGATCAACGACCTGGTTGCGGGTGGTGGCCGGAGGTAGCGTCGCCAGCTGCCGCATAGTGGTGGGGGAGGGTGCCCAACGCTTGCTGTTCGCGCGTGGTGGGGCTTTGCTGCGTTGGCAGCGAAGGCGGCGGGTGTCCGGGGACTCCGTTTAACGCTCCACCTGCGGGTGGTGGCCGGAGGTAGCGTCGCCAGCTGCCGCATAGTGGTGGGGGAGGGTGCCCAACGCTTGCTGTTCGCGCGTGGTGGGGCTTTGCTGCGTTGGCAGCGAAGGCGGCGGGTGTCCGGGGACTCCGTTTAACGCTCCACCTGCGGGTGGTGGCCGGAGGTAGCGTCGCCAGCTGCCGCGAAGTGGTGCGGGAGGGCGGCCAACGGCCGGGGTTCGGGGGCAGCTGAGCTTTGCTGCGTTGGCACCAAAGGCGAGCGGGCCCTCCGGCCTCGGGCAGCGGTGCTGGCCCCCGGGGTGGGGGTGGGCGACGGTGGCAGCGACGACGGTGGGTGCGGGGCCCGGGCCGATTGCCGGATGCGGGCATGCCGGACACGGGCATTCCGGCTCCCGGCGCGGTCGGGGGTCATTTTCGGGGTGGTGGATCCGGATCCCTGCCGGGCGGGTGGTCTCCTCCCCGCCGCCGTCCCCGTCCTTGCCCTTG
>NZ_KB906889.1:0-35975 GCF_000381685.1 Nocardiopsis sp. CNS-639 | reverse complement strand
CCTGAAGACGGCCCCTCCCTACCCCTCAATCCATTACCCTTATTGGGTGCCGAGCGTTTCAGGGCATGCCAAAACGCCTGCTGGGTGGGATCCCCCCTATTTCCAGGAAACCACTCCGCCCCCACCCCGGAACACCCCCGACTCCCGCCTGTGGAAAACACGGGAACGGCCCCGGGCGATCGCCCGGGGCCGGAACACTGTCTGGAGGAAACGGAAACCGGTCAGGCGTCCGTCCTCCCTGCGGGTTCCTCGCTCCTGCCCTCACCAGCGCCACTACTGCCACCAGCGCCACTACCGCCGCCGTCACCACTGCCACTGGCACCATCACTGCCACTGCTACCGGCACTGCCACCGACCCGGCCCCGGTACCACCGCCACAGAGCACGTGCCAGCGGCAACACGATCACCACAGCCAACAGCAGCAACAGCGTTCCCGAGATCGGCCGGGTCAGGAACCCCGTGGGGTCCCCGTCGAAGAGCAGCAGCGACCGGCGCAGCGAGCTCTCCAGCAGCGAACCCAGGACGAAGGCCAGCACCAGCGGCCCCGGGTCGAAGCCGAACTTCTTCATCAGGTAGCCCAACAGTCCGAAGACCACCACCAGCACGATGTCGAACACGTTGTTGCGCACCGTGTACACGCCCACCAGCGTGATCAGCACCGTGATGGGCGCCAGGATCGTCGGGCGCACCCGCAGGATCCGTACGAACAGCCCCACCAGCGGAATGCTCATGATCAGCAGCAGGATGTTGCCGATGTACATCGAGTTGATGACGCCCCAGAACAGCTCCGGCTCCTGGGTCACCAGCTCCGGTCCCGGCGGCACACCTTGGATGAGCAGCGCGCCGAAGATGATCGCCATCGTCGCGTTCGCCGGGATGCCCAGGGTCAGCAGCGGGATGAACGAGGAGGTGGCGGCGGCGTTGTTGGCCGTCTCGGGAGCGGCCACGCCCTCCACCGCGCCCCTGCCGAAGCGCTCGGGGTTGCGCGAGCGCCGCTTCTCCATCGCGTAGGCCGCCAGGGAGGACAGGGTGGCGCCTCCGCCGGGCAGGATGCCCAGCGCGAAGCCGATGATCGAACCCCGCCCGATCGCGCCCGACGACTGGCGCAGGTCCTTGCGCGAGGGCCAGGTGTTGGTGACCTTGAGGGGCTTCTTCGGCGCCCGGTGGCGTTCCTCCAGGCTGTGCAGGATCTCCCCGATGCCGAACAGGCCCATCGCGATCGGCACGAAGTCGATCCCGTCGGACAGCGCCATGGAGTCGAAGGTGAAGCGTTCGGCGCCGGTGAAGGTGTCCAGCCCGACCGTGGCCAGCAGCAGGCCCACGCAGGCGGCGATGATCGCCTTGATCCGGCTGCCGTTGCCGACGGTGGACACCAGCAGGATGCCCAGCAGCGCCAGTGCGGTGTACTCGGGAGGGCCGAAGTCCAGGGCGAAGCTCGCCACCAGGGGCGCGACCAGGGACAGGGCCACGATCGACACGGTCCCGCCCACGAACGACCCCACGGCCGCGATGCCCAGCGCCGTCCCGGCCCGGCCCTGGCGCGCCAGCATGTGGCCGTCGAAGACTGTCACCACCGAGGACGCCTCGCCGGGCAGGCGCAGCAGGACCGAGGTGATCGTCCCCCCGTACTGGGCGCCGTAGAAGATGCCCGCGAGCATGATGATCGCGGTCACCGGTTCGAGGCCGAAGGTCAGGGGGAGCAGGATCGCGATCGTGGCCGCGGGTCCGAGCCCGGGCAGGACCCCGACCAGCATGCCGACCACGACGCCGATCAGGCAGTAGAGCAGGTTGACCGGTTCGAGGACGACGCCGAACCCGTTGATCATGGGTGTCAGGGAATCCATCGTTGTGTCCTAGAAGAGGTGGGGGATCGGCACGGCCAGCAGACCGACGAAGACGACGTAGAAGGCGACCACGATCAGGACCGAGGCGATGGCGGACAGGCGCCACGACTCGCCCCCGAGGAAGCGCAGCCACACGAAGGCCAGGAGCGCCGAGGGGATCTCGAAGCCGATCACGCCGACCACGGCGACGAAGCCGACCATGGTGGCGACCCCGGCCAGGACCTTCCAGGAGGAGGCGGAGAAGACCTCGGTGTCGGCGGTGCGGCGGGCCAGTCCCAGCAGGGCCACGCCCAGCGCGGCGATCGCCACGCTGACGAGCAGGGGCCAGGTGCCCGAGCCCGGGTCGGCGGGGGTGCCCGGGCCGAGCGACCAGGACCCGGCGATCCCGGCCGCGCCCAGGGCGATGACGGTCAGGGCCACCGCTGCGTTGGCCCAGGGGCCCAGGGGCTTCGGCGGTTCCTCGTCCTCCTCCGGGTCGGGTGCGGTCTCCTGCGACTGGGCCTCCCGCGACCCGATTTCCTGCGACCCGGCCTCCCGCGACCCGGCCCCCTCCGGAGCGGCTTCCTCCGGAACGACCCGCTCCCGGTCGGCCCCCTCCGGCCCGACACGCTGCGGATCGGCCTGCTGCGCGCCGGGTTCCGGGCCCGCGGGCGCGGCGTCCCGTGCCACGGCCTCCCGCTCCGGATCGGCCTGCTCCGCGGCGGCCCGCTGCGCCGCGCTCTCCCGCGTGCCGCCTTCCCGCGCAGCGCTCTCCTGCCGGGCGCTCTCCCGCCCAGCGGCCCCCAGCGTGGTGGGTTCCCTCGCGGCGGGCTCCCCTGCGGCGGACGCGGATCCCTGCGCGCGCCGGGTGCGGGGCGCGCTCACCGGCCCTCGCCCATGTCGATGCCGTACTCCTCCACCATGGAGGCGTACTCCTGCGCGAAGGAGGACCACTCCTCGGTCAGCTCGGCGGGCTCCAGCTCGTGCGGGGTGAGCAGGTTGTTCTCGTTGAACTCCTGGTAGGCGTCGCTGGCGAAGACCTCGGTGAACGCCGTGCGCAGCCTCTCCACGACCTCCTCGGGCGTGCCCTGGGGGGCGACCACGGCCCGGTACTGCGAGACCCGCACGTCGTACCCGGCCTCGACCGCGCTGGGGACGTCGGGCAGGTACTGGTTGCGCTCCTCGGCGAAGGTGGCCAGGGGGGTGATCTCACCGGCCTCGATCTGGGCGATCGCCTCGCCGAGCTGGACCGAGGCCACGTCCACCTGCTCGCCCAGGACGGCGGTCAGGGTGGGGGAGCCGCCGTCGAAGGGGACGGGGGTGCCCGTGATCCCGGCCTGCTCGAACAGCAGCGCCTGGGACAGCTGGCTGCCGGTGCCCACCCCGGTGGTGCCGTAGTCGACCTCGTCGCCGGAGTCGACGAGGTCCTGGAGGGTGTCGTAGTCGGAGGAGGCCGCGGTGACGAGCACGTAGTCGTCGCGTGAGACGCCGGTGACGACCTCGTAGTCGGCGATGTCGACCGCCTCCTCCTCCGAGACCGCCAGGGGGGTGATCGCGGTGAGGGAGGCGTTGATGACGAGCAGGTTCTGGCCGTCGGGCTCCTGGGAGGCGAGTTCGTTGGCGGCCAGGGCGCCGTTGGCGCCGGGGGTGTTGACCACGGGGAGCGCGACGCCGAGCCCCTCCTGCGCGCCGTCGGCCAGCGCGCGGGCGATGAGGTCGGTGCTGCCGCCCGGGTCCTGTCCGACCATCACGGTGATCGGCCCCCGGGGGAACTCGCCCTCGGCGGAGCCCCCGCCGGACAGGTTCCCGCCGCAGGCCGCCAGCGACACGGTGAGCCCCGCTGCGAGGACCGAGGCCGCGCCCCGGCGGGCGCGGCTCCTGTGCGGCATATGGGTCATGGTTCCTCGCCTTTCTTGTGGCCGCCGTCCGCACACGTCGGAGGGTCCTGTGTGAACGCGGTCACGTACTTCGGTGAGTGGCAGCATAGGAACATGCGATCATGCATGTCCAAGTCGAATACGGCATAAGCTGATACCTTCCGTGCATCATGTTCTCTTTCGACCAGTTGCGCGGTTTCGTCGCCGTCGCCGAGGAACTCCACTTCGGGCGGGCCGCGGAGCGGCTGTCCATGACCCAGCCCCCGCTCAGCCGCCAGATCCAGAAGCTCGAACGCGTCGTGGGCGTGCGCCTGCTGGAGCGCGACCGGCGCCACGTGGTCCTGACCGCGGCGGGGGAGGCCTTCCTGATCGAGGCCCGGCGCCTGCTGTCCCTGGCCGAGAGCGCGCCGGACCTGGCGCGGCGCATCTCCCAGGGGTCGCGGGGCACGCTGCGGATCGGCTTCACCGCGGCCTCCTCCTACGGCCTGCTCGGGGACATGATCAACTCCGTGGAGAGGCAGCTGCCGGAGATCACCGTCGAGCTGTTCGAGATGGTCACCAAGGAACAGGCCGCGGCCCTGCTCTCGGGTGAGATCGACATGGGCCTGGCCCGGCCGCCCCTGGACACCGACCTGTTCGGGTCGCGGGTCCAGCTCCGCGAGCGGTTGCTGGTCGCGGTGCCCGAGGCCCACCCGCTGGCGCGCCGCACGGGTCCGCTGTCCGCCGAGGACCTGGTGGACGTGCCGCTGATCATGCACTCGCCGATCAAGGCCCGCTACTTCTACGACCTCGTGGTCGGCCTGCTGCCCATCGCCCACCAGAACGTGGTGCACACGGTCAGCCAGGTCATGACGATGGTCTGGCTCGTCGCCGCCGGGCGCGGGGTCGCCTTCGTGCCCGCCTCGGCGACCGGTCTGGGCGTGGCGGGGGTGGCCTACCGCGAGCTGGAGGGGCTGCCCGAGAACCCCGTCGAACTCCACCTCATCTGGACCCATGACTCGCCCAACCCCGTCGTGCCGAGGGTGCTCCAGGCGTGGCCCGCCGCCGACGGAGGAGGCTCCTGATACCCGGTGGGTATCAGTTGATGCCCAACGAATCTTGGACAGCATCGAACGACGCTCCGTACGGTAGCGGCAACACCGTGCGGGCCCGCCACCCCCGGGGCCCGAGCCGCAGAACCGAGGACGACACGTGAACGCGATGCACCCAGACGACCTGGCCGGACGGCTCAGGTCCGGGCTCCTGTCCTTCCCCGTGACCCACTTCGACGGCGACCTGGCCTTCGACGAGGGGCGCTACCGGGAGCACCTGGCCTGGCAGGCCGGCCACGACGTGGCCGGGCTGTTCGCCGCCGGGGGCACCGGTGAGGGCTTCTCCCTCACCCCGGCCGAGATCGACCGCGTGGTGCGCACGGCGGTCGACGAGGTCGGGGGCCGGGTCCCGGTGCTCGCCCCGGCCACCGGCGGCACCGCGTCGGCCGCCCTGCAGGCCCGCGCCGCCCAGGAGGCGGGCGCGGACGGCATCCTGCTCATGCCGCCCTACCTCACCGAGGCCGGGCAGCCCGGCCTGGTCGAGCACGTCAGCGCGGTCTGCCGGGCCACCGACCTGGGAGTGGTCGTCTACAGCCGGGCCAACGCCGTGCTCGACGACCGCTCCGTGGCCGAGCTGGCCGAGCGCAACCCCAACCTCATCGGCTTCAAGGACGGCGTCGGCGACATCGAGGCGATGACCCGCATCTACGCCCGGGTCGGCGACCGGCTGGTCTACATCGGCGGCCTGCCCACCGCGGAGACCTTCGCGCTGCCGCTGCTGGAGCTGGGGGTGAGCACCTACTCCTCGGCGATGTACAACTTCGCGCCCGAGTTCGCCCTGGGCTTCTACGCCGACGTGCAGGCCCGCGACAGGGAGTCGGTGTACCGCAAGCTCAACGACTTCGTCATCCCCTACCTGGACATCCGCGACCGAATGCGCGGCTACGCGGTCTCCATCGTCAAGGCCGGGCTCGACGCCGTGGGGCGCCACGGCGGACCCGTCCGGCCGCCCCTGACCGCACTCACCCAGGCCGAGCGCGACGAGTTGTCCGCGCTGGTCGGAAAGGTTGCCTGAATGGCCGAGCACACTCCGGACCCGAAGGGCACGGGAACGAACACGGACGTCCTCGGACCGCTGGTGGCCTGC
Organism: Nocardiopsis sp. CNS-639; assembly: GCF_000381685.1. Lineage (NCBI taxonomy): Bacteria > Bacillati > Actinomycetota > Actinomycetes > Streptosporangiales > Nocardiopsidaceae > Nocardiopsis > Nocardiopsis sp. CNS-639. The sequence continues at coordinate 30,097 of NZ_KB906889.1, read as the reverse complement.
GCTCCCGTCGAGGGCGGGGCCGGGACCCTGCGCGCGACCGACCCCGCCACGGGGGAGGAGTTCGGCGAGCCCGTGGGCCTGGTGGACTCCGGCCAGATCCAGGAGGCCACCCGCTCCGCCGAGCAGGCCCTGGACGCCTTCCGCGCCCAGTCGCCCGCCGAGCGCGCCGCCTTCCTGCGCCGCGTCGCCGACAACATCGACGCCCTGGGCGACGCGCTCGTGGACCGGGCGGTGCGCGAGAGCGGCCTGCCGCGCCAGCGCCTGACGGGGGAGCGGGCCCGCACCACCGGCCAGCTGCGCATGTTCGCCGACGTCGTGGCCCAGGGCGACGCCCTGGGCGCCCGCATCGACCCGGCGCTGCCCGACCGCGCCCCCCAGCCCCGCCCCGACCTGCGCCTGACGCACATCCCCGTCGGCCCCGTGGTGGTCTTCGGCGCGAGCAACTTCCCCCTGGCCTTCTCCACCGCCGGGGGCGACACGGCGGCGGCCCTGGCCGCCGGGTGCCCGGTGATCGTCAAGGGCCACAACGCCCACCCCGGCACCGCCGCGCTGGTCGGGCGTGCCGTGGCCGACGCGGTGCGCGAGAGCGGCCTGCCCGGCGGCGTGTTCTCCCTGCTGTTCGGGGAGGGCAACGGCATCGGACAGGAGCTGGTCGCCGACCCGCGCGTGAAGGCCGTGGCCTTCACCGGGTCGCGGGGCGGCGGGCTGGCCCTGATGCGGGTGGCGGCCGAGCGCCCCGAGCCGATCCCGGTCTTCGCCGAGATGTCCTCGGTCAACCCCGTGTTCGTGCTGCCCGGCGCGCTCGCCGGGCAGGGCGCCCAGGACCTGGCCGGGGCCTACGTCGCCTCGCTCACCCTGGGATCGGGGCAGTTCTGCACCAACCCCGGGCTGGTGTTCGTCCCCTCCACCCCGGACGGGGACCGGTTCGTGGAAGCCGCCGCGCGCCTGGTGGCCGACGCCACCGGCCAGACGATGCTCACCGCGCCCATCGCCGCGGCCTTCCGCGACGGGGTGGAGGCGCTGGAGGGGCGTTCGGAGGTCGTGCTGCGGGCCAGGGGCGGCGAGGGGGAGGGCCCCAACGCGCCGGCCCCGGCCCTGGCCGAGGTGTCCCTGGCCGACCTCATGGCCGACCCGCGCCTGAGCGAGGAGGTCTTCGGCGCCGCGGGCACGGTGGTGCGCTACCCCGACGCCGCCGCGCTGCCCGCCGCGCTGGAGGGGCTGGAGGGCCAGCTCACCGCCACCCTGCACGCCGACACCGGCGACGCCGACGACCTGGCGGCGGCGCGCGCCCTGCTGCCGGTGCTGGAGCGCCGCGCGGGCCGCGTCCTGTTCGGGGGCTGGCCCACGGGGGTGGAGGTGACCCACGCGATGGTCCACGGCGGCCCCTTCCCCGCCACCTCCGACGGCCGGGGCACCTCGGTGGGCAGCCTGGCCCTGCACCGGTTCCTGCGGCCGGTCAGCTACCAGGACATGCCCGACGCCCTGCTGCCGCCCGCACTGCGCCAGGACAACCCCTGGCGGCTGAACCGACGAGTCGAGGGCACCGTCGTGCCCGGAGGAGACCCCGCATGAGCACGCCCACCATCGCCTCCGTCGACGTGGTGCCGGTGGCCGGACGCGACAGCATGCTGCTCAACCTCAGCGGCGCCCACGGCCCCTTCTTCACCCGCAACATCGCCATCCTCACCGACAGCGAGGGGCGCACCGGCCTGGGCGAGGTCCCCGGCGGCGAGCCCATCCGCGCCACCATCGCCGACGCCGCCGAACTGCTCGTCGGACGCCCCGTCGCCGAGCTCAACCCCCTCCTGCGCCGCGTCCAGGACGCCTTCGCCGACCGTGACCGGGGCGGGCGGGGCGAGCAGACCTTCGACCTGCGCACCACCGTGCACGCGGTCACCGCCCTGGAGTCGGCCCTGCTCGACCTGCTGGGCCAGCACCTGGGCGTGCCCGTCTGCGACCTGCTCGGAGAGGGCCGCCGACGCGAGCGGGTGCCCATGCTGGGCTACCTGTTCTACGTCGGCGACCGCGACCGCACGCCGCTGCCCTACCCCGAGGCCAAGGACCCCGCCGACGACTGGGAGCACCTGCGCACCGAGCCCGCGCTCACCCCCGAGGCCGTCGTCGCCCTGGCCGAGGCGGCCCGGAGCCGCTACGGCTTCCGCGACTTCAAGCTCAAGGGCGGGGTGCTGGCGGGCGAGGAGGAGGCCGCGGCGGTCCGAGCCCTGGCCGCGCGCTTCCCCGACGCCCGCGTCACCATCGACCCCAACGGCGCCTGGTCGCTGGCCGAGGCGACCGCGCTCTGCTCCGACCTGCACGGCGTCCTGGCCTACGCCGAGGACCCCTGCGGCGCCGAGGGCGGCTACTCCGCGCGCGAGGTCATGGCGGAGTTCCGGCGGGCCACCGGCCTGCGCACCGCCACCAACATGATCGCCACCGACTGGCGCCAGATGGCGCACAGCGTGCGCGTCAACGCGGTGGACATCCCGCTGGCCGACCCGCACTTTTGGACCATGCGCGGCTCGGTGCGCGTGGCCCAGCTGTGCGAGGACTTCGGTCTGACCTGGGGCTCGCACTCCAACAACCACTTCGACATCTCCCTGGCGATGTTCACCCACGTGGGAGCCGCCGCTCCCGGCGACATCACCGCCCTGGACACCCACTGGATCTGGCAGGACGGGCAGGCCCTGACCCGCAGGCCCCTGCGGATCGAGGACGGCGCCGTCACCGTGCCCACCGCCCCCGGCCTGGGCGTGGAGCTGGACCGCGACGCCCTGGCCGCCGCGCACGAGCTGTACCTGGAGCACGGCCTGGGCGCGCGCGACGACGCCGCGGCCATGCGACACCTCATCCCCGACTGGACCTTCGACCCCAAACGCCCCGCGATGGTGCGCTGAACCCTCCCCCCGTCCCTCCCACTTCCGGAGACCCCATGAACACACCCGCCGAGCCGCGGGGCGGCACCCGCACCGGCACCGCGGGGGGTACCGCCACCGACGCCATCGCCTCGGTGACGCTGTCCCGCGTCGACCTGCCCCTGTCCACCCCCATCAGTGACGCCAAGGTGCTCACCGGCCGCCAGAAGCCGCTCACCTCGGTGTCGATGCTCTTCGCCGAGATCACCACCGAGCAGGGGCTCGAAGGCGTCGGCTTCACCTACTCCAAGCGCGCCGGAGGCCCGGGCCAGTACGCCCACGCCCGCGAGGTGGCCCCCGAGCTGATCGGCGAGGACCCCAGCGACATCCAGCGCCTGTGGACCCGCCTGGTGTGGGCCGGGGCCTCGGTGGGGCGCAGCGGACTGGCCACCCAGGCCATCGCCGCGATGGACATCGCCCTGTGGGACCTCAAGGCCAAGCGGGCCGGACTGCCGCTGGCCAAGCTCCTGGGCGCGCACCGCGACGCGGTCGACTGCTACAACACCTCCGGCGGGTTCCTGTCCGCGCCGCTGGAGGAGGTGCTGGACAACACCCGGGCCGCCCGCGCCGCGGGCATCGGCGGCATCAAGATCAAGGTCGGCCACCCCGACCACCGGGTGGACCTGGCCCGCGTGGAGGCCGTGCGCGAGGAACTGGGCGACTTCCCGCTCATGGTCGACGCCAACCAGCAGTGGAACCGGGGCTCGGCCGCGCGCATGGGGCGCCTCCTGGACCGGTTCGACCTGGTCTGGATCGAGGAGCCGCTGGACGCCTACGACGTCCGGGGGCACGCGGACCTGGCGCGCGAGCTGGCCACGCCCATCGCCACCGGTGAGATGCTCACCAGCCCCGCCGAGCACGAGGCGCTGATCCAGGCCGGGGCCGTGGGCTTCATGCAGCCGGACGCGCCGCGGGTCGGGGGCATCACCCCGTTCCTGGACGTCATGGCCCAGGGGCGCAGGGCCGGGGTGCGGATGGCGCCGCACTTCGCCATGGAGATCCACCTGCACCTGGCCGCCGCCTACGAACTCGACCCCTGGGTGGAGCACTTCGACTGGCTCCAGCCCCTGTTCGAGGAGCGGCTGGAGACCGCGGGCGGGCGCATGCTCGTTCCGGACCGGCCGGGGCTGGGCTGCACGATCAGCGAGCAGGCCCGCGCCTGGACCGCCCAGAGGACCCGGGTGGACGCCGACGGCCACACGGACCTGAAGGGATGACCGGTCGCGCCGCCGGGTCCGGTGACCCGGCGGCGCGAGGCGGCGGGCCCGCGCGTGCGGCCGAACCGGGGCGGGGAGGGCGCGCGGGGGCCGGGAGCGCACGCGGCGGTCAGGAGAGCGCGCGGAACCCCTGTGCGTCCGCTCCGCCCAGCAGCGCCACGCTCAGCCACATCCCCGGCAGCTCCTCGGCGGGCACGTCGGTGTCCGTCACGATCCGCTCCACCGGAACGTCCAGCGGCGCGGTCGCCGGGTGCAGCGGTGTCACCAGTTCGGCCCTGTTGCCCATGGTGAGCAGTACCTGCACGGCGGTCCGCCCCCTGTGCCCCTCGGGCAGGGAGTAGGGCACGGTCACCCTCCAGCGCATGTCCGTGGGCAGGCTGTCCGGAGCGCGAAACCCCCAGTACCACGCCTCCTGGTCGGACATCTCCACCACCAGCGACGACACGGGGACCTCGGTCTCCTCGTCCGCCGGAGCGATCGTCCACTCCCGGCCCATCACGGCGTCCTGGGGCCTTCGCGCCTCGCGCTGCCACCACCTGCGGCGGCGCAGGGCCAGGTAGTCCTCGACCCGTCCTCCCGAGCCCGCCCTGCCGACTGTCTCGTCCACCCGGTGTACTCCTTCAGGGGGCGTGGCGCGCCGCACCGCGCGCCACACGGCGTGCTCCCCCCGGTCCGTGGACGGCGTCACCGGCCCGTACATGGGGTGGAGCACACCGTTCAGGGGGACTGTCTTTACCCTCTGCCCGGTAGGGGGTCGCGCATGCCGGACGCGACCGGGGATTTCGCGCACCCCGGCGACCTGGGCCTTCACGGCGGCCCCTGTCCTCCCGGTCCGTCGCGGAGGGGGGAATCGGGCAGCGGTCGCGCGGGGCGGTCCTCACCCTCGGTAAGCTCCTGGGCGACTCCCGTACCACTCTGCCCAGGAGCACACGCATGCGTGAGATCGAGGCCAAGTACCGCGTCGCCGACCCCGCCGCGCTCCTGGCCGCCCTCGACTCCGCCGGGGTAGCCCTCTCCGCGCCCGCCGAGCAGGACGACCAGGCCTACGCTCCGCCCGGGTGGGAGTTCGGCATGCCCAAGGCGGGACGCGCCTTCGCCCGGCTGCGCACCCAGGGCGGCGAGCACGTCCTCACCGCCAAGACCCCCACCGCCAACCCCCTGGAGTACGTGGAGCACGAGACCGCCGTCGCCGACCGGGAGCAGATGCACCGGGTCCTCCTCCAGTTCGGCTACGTCCCGGCCCTGCGCATCGTCAAGACCCGCCGGGTCGGCCGGGCGGGCCCGATCACCGTGTGCGTGGACGAGTTGCGCGGTGTGGGCGTGTTCCTGGAGGTCGAGCTGACCGTGGACGACGACCGCGACGGCCCCGCGGTCCAGGCCCGGCTCGACGCGTGGGTGCGCTCGCTCGGCGCTGACCTGGAGCGCACCACCGACGGCTACGACGTCCTCGTACGGGCCGCCGCGGCGAGCTGACCGCGGGGTCCCGGCCGGGCGCCCGCGCCCGGCCGGGAGCCGCCACAGCCGTCGGGGGAGGGGCGGGTCAGTGCAGGTAGCGGCGGCGGGTGATGACCAGCAGGTTGGCCGCCAGCGGCAGCAGCAGGGACAGCGCCGTCACCGTCCAGCCGACCGCGAGCGCCTGCCCGGGGTCGGGGTAGGCCGCGTCGGGCACGACCACGCCCACGCTGAGCCGGTAGGCGAAGCAGGTCGGGATCACGTACGAGAAGTCGGCGGCCATGAACACCAGCGTGGCCACGGTCAGGCCGATCCCGAACACGTTCACGATGACGACGTTGCGGGTCACCAGCGTCAGCAGGGCGCACAGCAGCGCCACCGAGGCGACGCACACGCCGACCAGCAGCCAGTAGGCGGCGCTCATCCGCCCGATCCCGGCGCCGGGGTTCTCCAGCAGCAGGAACACCACCAGTCCCACGTGGTTCACCGCCGCCATCACCGCCACCAGCGCGCACGCGACGGCCAGTTTCGCGGCCCACAGCGCGGGCTTGGAGCGGCCGCAGGTGAGCCACTCGAAGTAGGTGCCGTTGCGGAACTCGGTGTGGAAGCAGGCCGCGACGGTCGCGCACACCACCAGGGGCAGGACCATCGTGTACTGGTTGTGGAAGGTGAAGTAGAACCGCTCCAGGGTGGGCTCCCCGCCGTTCACGGCGTAGTCGACGACCACCATCGCCAGCGGGACGACGTTGAGCACGAGGACGGCCCAGACGAAGCGCTCCCGGCGGATCTTGCGGAGTTCGTTGGCCAGCAGCGTCCTCATGCGTCCTCCCCCAGGACCCTCGCGTACAGGTCCTCCAGGTCGCCCTCGACCTCGTCGGCGTCCATGCGCCGCACGATCCGGCCCGCTCTCATGAACAGCAGGTGGTCGGCCAGGGAGGCGATCTCGGTCAGGTTGTGGCTGGAGACGATCATGCTCGTGCCCCGTTCGCGCTGGACGGCCCGGACCAGTTCCCTGATGTCGCGGATGCCGATGGGGTCGAGGCCGTTGGTGGGCTCGTCCAGCAGCACCAGCCCGGGTTCGCCCAGGAGCGCCCGGGCGATGCCGAGCCGCTGCCTCATGCCCAGGGAGGTGCGCGAGAAGCGCAGGTCCGCCCGCTCGCCGAGGCCGACCTCCGCCAGCAGGCCGGGGACCTCGTCCAGGGGGGCGCGCAGGTAGCGGGCGTGCAGTTCCAGGTTCTCCCGCAGGGTCAGGCCGCCGTAGAACGCGGGGTACTCGATCAGGCGGCCCACGCGCAGGCCCGGCGCGCGCTCGATGGCGCCGGTGTGGTCGTTGGCGCCCAGCACCGACTTGAGCAGGGTGGTCTTGCCCGAGCCGTTGGGGCCGAGCAGCCCGTAGACCCGCCCGGGTTCGACCCGCAGGTCGATCCCGTGCAGGACGCGGTGGCGGCCGTGGGCCATGGAGACGTCGCGGATGTCGATCAGGCTCACGGGACCACGATCCACAGGCCGAAGAGGACGGCGTAGACGAGGAGGAGGACGCCGGGGAGGACGTACGCCCCCTTCTTCGTCCCGCCGGGTGAGAGGAAACGGGCCGCCGCGATGGTGACCGCGCCCGCGAACGCGATCATCGACGCGACCAAGAGCACCGCTGACATGCGACTCCTTGTCGTCGTGGACGTGCCCGGGACGTGTTCCCGAGCAGCACCGACCACGCTAGGCAGGGGCGTGCGGCGGGGGCAGTGTCCCCGGTGCCGGGTCCGGTGGCGCGAAGGCCGGGCGGGGTGGCCGGGGACCGGGGGGAGCGTGGACCCGGGGACGCGGCGGGGTGGCCGAAGGTCTGGCCGGGGTGGCCCGAGGTACCGTCGCGGACCGGCCCCGGTACCCCTTCCGCGGTGGGGGCTCCGTCCCGGGAGGCCCCGGTGAACAGCGGTTATACGGTGGGGCCGTGCGGATTCTCGGCAACGTCCTCCCCTGGTCGACCGTGGTGTTCGTCGTCCTCGCGGCCGTCGACTCCTACCTCGGCAACATGATCACCGTCCCCTGGCCCCTGCTGGCGGCCGACGCCGTGCTGGGGGCGGTGCTCGTCACGGCGAGCCGCTGGTGGACGGCTCGCGGCTGGGGCCGGTGGCTGGTCGCGGCGGCACCGGCCGTGTCCACCGCCTCCGTCGGTCTGGCCGCGCTCGTGGCCGCCCGCGAGGCGTCGGGCAGGGGGTGGCGGACGGCCGCGCCCCTGTGCGGGGTCCTGGCCGCCGCCCTGGCCGCGGGCCTGCACAACCCCTGGACCCCGGTGGAGCCGATCCGGCCCCTGTGGGTCGAACTGCTGCTCGTGGCCGCCGCCGTCGCCGCCCTGGCCGCGGCCTCGGCCTACCGGGGCGCCCGCGCCGACCTGGTCCGCGTGCTGCGGGAGCGGGCGCTGGACGCCGAGCGGGAGCAGCGCTTCCGGGTGGAGAACGCCAGGATGGAGGAGCGCGACCGCATCGCCCGGGAGATGCACGACGTCCTCGCGCACCGGCTCACGCTCATCTCGCTGAACGCCTCCGCGCTCACCCACCGCCCCGACCTGGCCGCCGCCGACCGCGACGCCCTGGCCGAGGAGATCCTCACCAACACCCGCCAGTCGCTCGCCGAGGTTCGCGGCATCCTGTCCGACCTGCGTTCGGGGCAGGACGAGGACGCCGACCGACCCCAGCCCACCTTCGACGGGCTCGGGCGGCTCCTGGAGGAGAACCGCAGGGCCGGAATGCGGCTGGAGGTGCACGACGAGGTGAGCGGACGCCTCCCGGCTCCCGCCAACACCGGCCGCCACGCCTACCGCATCGTCCAGGAGGCCCTCACCAACGCCCGCAAACACGGCGCACCCGGGCCGGTGCGCGTGCGCGTCGTCGCGGACGGAACCGACGCGGTCCTCATCGAGGTCCGCAACCCCGTGCGCCGGCGCACGGACACCGCCGACCCCGGGGAGCGTGGTCCGGACGCGGGTGCCGGCGTCGGACTCGTGGGACTGGCCGAACGCGCCGCCATCTGCGGCGGCTCCCTGCTCTGGGGGCGGACGGGGGACCACTTCGAACTGAGGGTGCGCCTACCATGGTCGCCGTGAGCGAACCCGTACGAGTGGTGGTCGTCGACGACGACCCGATGGTCCGGCGCGGCCTGCGCCTGCTCCTGGGAGGCGGCGCGGTCGAGGTGGTCGCGGAGGCCGGTGACGGCGACGAGGCGGTGCGGGTCGTCGCCGAGCACGCCCCCGACGTGGTCCTGATGGACCTGCGCATGCCCGGGACCGACGGGGTGGCCGCGACCGAGCGCATCCGCGGCGCTCCCGGGGCGCCGCCCGTGCTCGTGCTCACCACGCTGGACTCCGACCGGGCGCTGGTGCGCGCCCTGCGCGCGGGCGCGAGCGGCTTCCTGCTCAAGGACGCGCCCCCGGACGAACTCGTCGAGGGCGTCCTCGCGGTCCACCGGCGACGCCCGCACCTGGCCGACTCGGCCACCCGCCGCCTCATCGGCCTGGCCGTCGGCGGCGGGGACGACGAGGCGCGCGACCGGGCCCGCGAACGCGTGGCCGGGCTCTCCGACCGTGAGCGCGAGGTGGCCCTGGCCGTGAGCCGGGGCCTGTCCAACACCGAGATCGCCGAGGACCTGTTCATGAGCGTCAGCAACGTCAAGGCGGTCGTCGGCCGGGTGATGGCCAAGCTGGACGCGCCGAACCGGGTGCTCGTCGCCAACGCGGTGCGCGACGCGCGCCTGGAGGACGGCCGCACGGGTTAGCCGCGTCCGGGCGGGTTGTCGGTGGCCGCCCGTAGGGTGCGGGCATGGGAAGCCGTATCTGTGTGATCGCCATCGACGCGGTCGACGCCGAGACCGTGGCCGCGTTCTGGAGCCGTGTGCTGGACTGGCCGATCGTGGAGGAGGCCGAGGACGGGTTCAGCCTCGCTCCGCACGAGGGGGCGGACCTGGGGGTCGACGTGTTCACCGTGCCCGAGCGCAAGAGCGTCAAGAACCGCCTGCACCTGGACCTGCGCGTCACCGGCGGACTGACGGTGGCCCAGGAACTGGAGAGGTTGCTGGGGCTGGGCGCGGTGAAGGTGGACGTGGGGCAGCCCGAGGACGCCCGGTGGACGGTGCTGGCCGACCCCGAGGGCAACGAGTTCTGCCTGCTGCACGGACGCGCCGACGCCTCCTGAAGCGCCGCCCCCGGCCCCGGCCCCGTAGCTCAGGCTTCGCCCCCGGCGGCAGGGCCAGGCCGATCGCGAACCGGGCGTCGGGGGCCGCGATCGGCTCATAGGGGTGCAGGAGGGCCGTGTCCTCGTCGCGTTCGTGGCGGCCTCCGCCGCTGCCGTCGGGGGCGGGCGGCGGGACCGGCCGCCCCGGCTGGTGTCCGTCCTGGTCCTGGTTACCGTGCCTGCCCATGGTCGTCTCCTCGGGAACGGGGTGGACGACGGTGCCACGGTGACCCGGCACGCTCTGCTCGGAACCGGCCTTGGCGCGATCCGGCCACGCAAACCCCGACCCGGCCACCAAGTTCGGTCCCAGGCCGCTGAACAGTCCGGTGTGACCGGCCCGCACACGACACGGCCGCCGCGGAGTCCTCCCATCCGCCCCGCGGCGGCCGTGCGTCATTCGCGTCCCGTCACCCCTTGGGACGCTGGTCGATGATGCGGCGGAACTTGCCCACCGAGCGCTCGATCTGTTCGGGGTCGACCACGTCCACGGTCACGCTCACGCCGACCCTGTCCTTGACCGTCGCCACGATCTGCTCGCTCAGGGTCACGCGCCGCTCGGCGGTGCAGTCCGGGGCCGCCTCGATGCGCACCGCCATGCGGTCCAGGCGCCCCTCCTTGGTCAGCACCAGCTGGAAGTGCGGGGCCAGCCCGTCCAGGCCCAGCACGATCTCCTCGATCTGGGTCGGGAAGACGTTCACGCCGCGCAGGATGATCATGTCGTCGCTGCGGCCGGTCACCTTGTCCATGCGCCGCATGGGCCGGGCCGTGCCCGGGCGCAGCGCGGTCAGGTCGCGGGTGCGGTAGCGGATCACCGGCATGGCCTGCTTGGTCAGCGAGGTGAAGACCAGTTCGCCGTTGGACCCGTCGGGCAGCACGTCCTGGGTGACGGGGTCGAGCACCTCGGGGTAGAAGTGGTCCTCCCACACGTGCAGGCCGTCCTTGGTCTCCACGCACTCGTTGGCCACGCCCGGGCCCATCACCTCGGACAGGCCGTAGATGTCCACGGCGTGGATGTCGAAGCGCTCCTCGATCTCGGTGCGCATCTTCTCGGTCCAGGGCTCGGCGCCGAAGATCCCGACCTTGAGCGAGGTCGTACGCGGGTCGATTCCCTGATGCTCGAACTCGTCCATCAGTGTCAGCATGTAGCTGGGGGTGACCATGATGATGTCGGGCTGGAAGTCCTGGATGAGCTGCACCTGCTTGGCCGTCTGCCCGCCCGAGGCGGGGATGACCGTGCAGCCGAGCCTCTCGGCGCCGTAGTGGGCGCCCAGCCCGCCGGTGAAGAGCCCGTAGCCGTAGGAGACGTGCACCTTGTGCCCGGGGCGTCCGCCCGCGGCGCGGATGGAGCGGGCCACCACCTCGGCCCAGGTGTCGATGTCCTCGCGGGTGTAGCCCACGACGGTGGGGCGGCCGGTGGTCCCGCTGGAGGCGTGGATGCGGCTGACCCTGTCCTGGGGGACGGCGAACATCCCGAAGGGGTAGTTGTCGCGCAGGTCGGCCTTGGTGGTGTGCGGGAAGTGGCGCAGGTCCGCCAGTTCGCGCAGGTCCTCGGGGCGCACCCCGGCCTCGTCGAACTTGCGGCGGTACAGGGGCACGTTGGCGTAGGCGTGCTCCAGGGTCCACCGGAGGCGCTTGAGCTGCAGGGCGCGCAGCTCGTCGACACTCATGCGCTCGGCCGGGTCCAGGATCTCGGGTGCGGGCGCCTGTCCCAGGCGGGCGGTGGCTCCGGCCGGCAGCGTGGTGGTGTCGTGGCTTGCCATGGGCCTCTCCGTGTACTGTGCGCGGGACCCGCCAGGACGTGGACGCCTGGGTGGGGTGGGCGGGCGGGCGCGCTGGTCTCGTGGCGGTGCGGTCCGTCGCGGATCGGACCGACTTGCTTACTGACCGAACGTTCGGTTACTAATGCATTAACGCAGTCTCCGGGCAGCGGTGTCAAGGAGAAATGTCGATGATTTCACAGGCGACGGTGGCCCCGACCACCGTCTTTAGCACGGGAGGCCGCACGTGAGCGAGGTCTACTTGGTCGACGGGGTGCGAACCCCGCAGGGCCGCTACGGCGGCGCCCTGGCAGCGGTGCGCCCCGACGACCTGGCCGCCACGGCCGTGGCCGAGGCGGTCCGCCGCGCGGGCGTGCCCGGCGAGGCCGTGGACGAGGTCATCCTGGGCGCCGCCAACCAGGCCGGCGAGGACAACCGCAACGTCGCGCGCATGGCGGCTCTGCTGGCCGGACTCGACCCGAGCGTCCCCGGCTACACCGTCAACCGGCTGTGCGCCAGCGGCCTGACCGCCGTCGCCTCCGCCGCGCAGGCCATCCGCGCGGGCGAGGCCGACGTGGTGGTCGCGGGCGGCGTGGAGTCCATGACCCGCGCCCCCTGGGTGATGGCCAAGCCCGGAACCCCCTGGGCCAAGCCGGGCGAGGTCGCCGACACCTCCCTGGGCTGGCGTTTCACCAACCCGCGCTTCGCCGCGGCCGACGCCGAGGCGCCCGCCGACGCGGGCCCCGACGACCTGCGCTACACCCTGTCCATGGGCGAGACCGCCGAGGAGGTCGCGCTCCTGGAGGGGCTCACCCGCGAGGAGTGCGACGCCTTCGCGCTGCGCAGCCACGAGCGCGCGGTCGCCGCCGCCGAGGCGGGCCGCTTCGACGCCGAGACCGTCCCCGTCACCGTGCGCGGACGCAAGGGCCAGACCAGCGAGGTCACCGCCGACGAGGGCCCGCGCCCCGGCTCCAGCATGGAGAGCCTGGCCGGGCTGCGCCCGGTCTTCCGCGAGGGCGGCATCGTCACCGCGGGCAACTCCTCCTCCCTCTCCGACGGAGCCTCCGCGCTGGTGCTGGCCGGCGCCGAGGCCGTGCGCCGCTACGGCCTGACCCCCCGCGCCCGCGTGGTCGCCTCCGCCTCGGCCGGGGTGGAACCGCAGGTCATGGGCCTGGGTCCGGTCCCGGCCACCCGCAAGGTGCTCGGCCGCGCCGGGTGGGACCTGGACGGGGTCGGCGCCGTGGAGCTCAACGAGGCCTTCGCCGCCCAGTCCCTGGCCGTGATGCGCCAGCTCAAGCTGGAGGAGGAGCGCGTCAACGCCGACGGCGGCGCCATCGCTCTGGGCCACCCGCTGGGCAGCTCCGGCGCCCGCATCCTGGTCACCCTGCTCAACCGCATGGAGCGCGAGGATGCCGCCCGCGGCCTGGCCACCCTGTGTGTGGGCGTGGGCCAGGGCGTCGCACTGCTGGTGGAGCGCCCGTGAGCGCGAGCGACGGCACCGCGCACCGGGCCGACGGGGACTTCACCACCCTGGACGTGGAGTGGCGCGAGGACCGCGTGGTGGTCCAGCTCCACCGCCCCGAGGCCCGCAACGCCATCAACGCGACGATGATCGCCGAACTGCACCGGGTGTGCGAGCGGATCGAGGCCGAGCCCAGGCCGCTGCTCCTGACCGGGCACGGCACCGTGTTCGCGGGCGGCGCCGACATCTCCGAACTGCGCGAACGCGGCCGAGAGGAGGCTCTGGCCGGGATCAACAGCCGCCTGTTCGAGCGCCTGCACCGCCTCCAGGCGCCCACCGTGGCGGCCGTGGACGGCTACGCCCTGGGCGGCGGCGCCGAACTGTCCTACGCCTGCGACATCCGCATCGCCACCCCCACCGCCGTGTTCGCCCAGCCCGAGCCGGGTCTGGGCATCATCGCGGGGGCGGGCGCGTGCTGGCGGCTGCGGGAACTGGTCGGCGCCTCGGTGGCCAAGCAGGTGCTGCTGGGCGGCTACCGCCTGGACGCCGAGGCCGCGCTGCGCCACGGCCTGGTCGCCGAGATCGTGCCCTCCGAGGAGCTGCGCGAACGCGCCCACGCCCTGATCGACCGCATGGCCGCCTCCTCCGCGCCGGCCCTGCGCATGACCAAGATGGTCCTGGACGCCGACGGCCCCCACCCGCTCGCCGACGACCTGACGCAGGCCGTGCTGTTCGAGAGCGCCGACAAGCACGAGCGCATGACCCGTTTCCTGGAGAGGAAGAAGCGTTGAGCACCACTGAGCAGGGGGGCGGCGCCGCGCCGGGCGTTCCCGCCACCGTCGCCGTCGTCGGCGGCGGCACCATGGGCGCCGGGATCGTCCAGCAGTTCCTCACCCGCGGCGCCGACGTGGTGCTGGTCGAGGCCACCGCCGAGGCCGCCGAGGCCGGTCGCGCCCGCGTGGCGGCCGGGCTGGACAGAGCCCGTCAGCGCGGGAAGATCGACGCCGAACCGGCCGCCTACCTGGCCCGGCTGCGCACGGTCACCACCCCCGCCGACATCCCGGCCGACGCCGGGCTGGTCGTGGAGGCCGTGCCGGAGCGGCCCGAACTGAAGATCGCCGTGCTCACCGCCGCCGAGGCCGCCGTGGGCGAGGACACCGTCCTGGCCTCCAACACCAGTTCGCTGTCGGTCACCGAGCTGGCCGCCGCCCTCAAGCGCCCCGCGCGCTTCCTGGGCACCCACTTCTTCAACCCCGTCCCCGCCTCCAAGCTCGTGGAGCTGGTCGTGGCCCCCGAGACCGAGGAGGCCGTCCTGGCCTCGGCGCGCGCCTGGGTCGCCGCCCTGGGCAAGACCGAGGTCGTGGTCCGCGACGCGCCCGGGTTCGCCACCAGCCGCCTGGGCGTCATGCTGGGGCTGGAGGCCATCCGCATGGTCGAGGAGGGCGTGGCCTCGCCCGCCGACATCGACACCGCCATGGAGCTGGGCTACCGCCACCCCATGGGGCCGCTGCGCCTGACCGACCTGGTGGGCCTGGACGTGCGCCTGGCCATCGCCGAGTACCTGGCCGCCGAACTGGGGGACCGGTTCGCGCCTCCGGAGCTGCTGCGCCGTATGGTCGCCGAGGGAAGACTGGGCCGCAAGAGCGGACAGGGCTTCCACACCTGGGACGAGGGAGAGTAGAGCGTTGAGCGAGGACACGGCGGCCGGACAGGCGGCGGCGGAGTTCACCGAGGCCGACGGGCTGGCCACGGTACGGCTGAACACGCCCGCCCTGACCCGGCGGGTCAAGGAGGAACTGCTGGCGGCGCTGCGTCGGGCTGCGGGGTCCACCACCGCCCGCGCGGTGCTGCTGCTGGGCTCGGACAAGGCCTTCTGCGTGGGCCAGGACCTGGCCGAGCACGCGCGGATCCTGGAGGAGCGCCCCCAGGACGCGCTGGACACCGTGCGCGAGCACTACAACCGCATCGTGCTGGCCCTGGAGGACGTCCAGGTGCCGGTCGTGGTCGGCATCGGCGGCGCCTGCGTGGGCGCGGGGCTGGGTTTCGCCCTGGCCGGGGACGTGCGGATCGCGGCCCGCCGGGCCAAGTTCGGCACCGCCTTCACCGGCATCGGCCTGGCCTCGGACTCCGGGCTGGCCTCGCGCCTGGTGGCCTCGCTGGGCCAGGCCCGGGCCATGGAGCTGATGCTGCTGGGTACGGTCGTGGGCGCCGAGCGCGCCCTGGAGCTGGGCCTGGTCACCGAGGTCGTGGACGACGACGCCTGGGAGGCGCGCGCCCACGCCGTGGCCACGGGTCTGGCCTCCGGGCCCACCAGCGCGTTCGTGGCGGCCAAGCGGGAGGTGCGCTCGGCCGCCGTGGGCGGGCGCGAGCTGCCCGAGCTGCTGGAGGAGGAGGCCGACCTCCAGAACCAGCTGGGACAGACCGCCGACCACGTCGGAGCGGTCCGCGCGTTCCTGGCCAAGGAGAAGCCGACCTTCTCCGGGAGCTGAGCTGGCGGTTTCCCCGCCCGGCGGACTTGCCCGGGCGGGGGAATCCGGGGATACTAATTACTGACCGAACGTTCGGTTATGAATGAGGTGAGAAACCAGTGAGCACCCAGACGGTCCGGGAGGCGTCCCCCGACGCCGACCTCCTCCAGGCCGAGTTCGACGCCAGGATCGCCGCCGACCAGCGCATCGAGCCGCGCGACTGGATGCCCGAGGGCTACCGCAGGACGCTCGTGCGCCAGGTCTCCCAGCACGCGCACTCGGAGATCATCGGCATGCAGCCCGAGGGCGACTGGATCGCCTCCGCGCCGAGCCTGCGGCGCAAGGCCATCCTGCTGGCCAAGGTCCAGGACGAGGCCGGGCACGGGCTGTACCTGTACGCCGCCGCCGAGACCCTGGGCGTGGACCGCGCCGACCTGACCGAGCGCCTCATCGAGGGCCGCCAGAAGTACTCCTCGATCTTCAACTACCCGTCGCTGACCTTCGCCGACGTGGGCGTCATCGGCTGGCTCGTGGACGGCGCCGCGATCTGCAACCAGGTCCCGCTGTGCCGCAGCTCCTTCGGCCCCTACGCCCGCGCCATGGTGCGCATCTGCAAGGAGGAGTCCTTCCACCAGCGCCAGGGCTACGAACTGCTCATGCGCATGATGGAGGGCACCCCCCGGCAGCGGGAGATGGTCCAGGACGCCGTCGACCGCTGGTGGTGGCCGTCGCTGATGATGTTCGGCCCGCCCGACGCCGACTCGCCCAACACACGGCAGTCCATGGCCTGGGGCATCAAGCGCGACACCAACGACGACCTGCGCCAGAAGTTCGTGGACATGACCGTCCCCCAGGCCCAGAAGCTCGGCGTCACCCTGCCCGACCCCGAGCTGGTCTGGAACGCCGAGCGCGGCCACCACGACTTCGGCGAACCCGACTGGGTGGAGTTCAAGCAGGTCATCTCCGGCGCCGGACCCAAGAACGCCGAGCGCGTCCAGCGCCGCCGGGCCGCCCACGAGAAGGGCGCGTGGGTGCGCGAGGCCGCCACCGCCTACGCCCGCAAGCACACCAGCGCCCAGGAGGCAGCGGTATGAGCGACGACAACACGGCCGGTTCCGGGGCGGCCCGCCCCGAGTGGCCGCTCTACGAGGTCTTCGTGCGCGGCAAGCGCGGCCTCAACCACGTCCACGTGGGCTCGCTGCACGCCCCCGACGACCACATGGCCCTGCACAACGCCCGCAACCTCTACACCCGCCGCAACGAGGGCGTGAGCATCTGGGTGGTGCGCGCCGAGCACATCGCCGCCTCCAGCCCCGACGAGAAGGACCCCTACTTCGCGCCCAGCGGGGACAAGGTCTACCGCCACCCGACGTTCTACCCCATCCCCGAGGACGTCCCGCACATCTAGGGCGGCGGCACGACCGGCGCACACGAGGCCAAAGGAAACGACATTGAGTGGCGACCACATCTACTCGGCCCTGAGCGAGGAGCACGGCGGCGACACCCGCTGGGCCTTCGGCACCGGCTTCACCGACGCCCTCGCCGGGGTGGACACCACCCTGCCCGAGGGGGTCGACGGGGCCGACCTGGCGCTGTACTGCCAGATGCTCGGCGACGACGCGCTCGTCCAGGCCCAGCGGCTCGTCCACTGGGTGACCGACGCCCCCGAGCTGGAGGAGGAGGTCGCGCTGGCCAACATCGCCCTGGACCTGCTCGGCCAGGCCCGCCTGCTGCTGGCCCGCGCCGGACAGGCCGACGGCACCGGACGCGACGAGGACGCCTTCGCCTACCGGCGCGGTCCCGCCGAGTTCCGCAACGTCCACCTGGCCGAGGCTCCCCGCGGCGACTTCGCCCGCGCCGTCGTCACCCTCCTGACGCTCTCCAGCGCCCGCCTGGCCGTGTTCGCCCGCCTGGCCGACAGCCGCGACCCCGTGCTGGCCGCCGTCGCGGCCAAGGCGGTCAACGAGCTGGCCTACCACCGCGAGTACGCGGTCTCCTGGGCCCTGCGCCTGGGCGACGGCACCCCCTACTCCCGCGAGCGCATGACCGCCGCCGTCGCCGAGGTGTGGCCGCTCACCGGCGAGCTGTTCGCCACCCACCCCGTCGAGGCCCGCATGGCTCAGCAGGGCGTGGGCGTGGACCCGGCCACCGTGCGCGAGGAGGTGCACGCCGTCCTGGCGCAGGTGCTCACCACCGCCACCCTGGACGCCCCCGCGCCCTTCCCCGCACCGGCCCTGGCCGGACGCCGGGGAGAGCACACCGCCGAACTGGCCCCCCTGCTGGACGAACTCCAGAAGGTGGCCCGCGAGCACCCGGAGGCGACATGGTGACCACCACCCGGGACCGGGCCCGCGAACGCGCCGAGCGCGCCGCCGCCGCGGTCACCGACCCCGAGCTGCCCATGCTCACCCTGGCCGACCTCGGCATCCTGCGCCGCGTGGAGGTCGAGGGCGACGGAACCGCCGCGGTGTGGATCACCCCCACCTACTCGGGCTGCCCGGCCCTGGCCGAGATGCGCGCGGACGTGGACCGCGCCGTGCGCGCCGCCGGGTTCGACCGGGTCGAGGTGCGCACCGAGCTCTCCCCGCCCTGGACCACCGACTGGATCACCGCCGAGGGCAGGCGCAAGCTCGCCGAGCACGGCATCTCCCCGCCGGGCGGCGCGCCCGCGCGGGCCGCCGGGCCGGTGCCGCTGACCCTGCTGCCCACCCGCACCGCCCCGCGCTGCCCGCTGTGCGGGTCCGGCCGGACCGAGGAACTGTCCCGCTTCGGCGCGACCTCCTGCAAGTCCCTGCACCGCTGCCGGTCCTGCCTCGAACCGTTCGAGCACGTCAAGGAGATCTGACCGTGACCACACCCGTCACCGAGACCGCGCCCGCGGCCGCGCGCCGCCGGGGCGCGTTCCACCGGCTGCGCGTGGCCGCCGTCGAGCGCCTGTGCGACGACGCCGTCGCCGTCACCTTCGACGTCCCCGACCGCCTGGCCGAGGAGTACGCGTTCTCCCCCGGACAGTCGCTGACCCTGCGCCGCGAGGTGGACGGCGTGGAGGAGCGCCGCAGCTACTCCGTGTGCGCCCCCGTCGGCCAGGCGCCCCGCGTGGGCGTGCGCCTGGTCTCGGGCGGCCTGTTCTCCAACTGGCTGGTCAACGAGGTGCGCCCCGGCGACGAGGTGGAGGTGGGCGCGCCCACCGGCCGCTTCGTCCCCGACCTGGACACCGCGGCCCGCCACGTGATGGTCGCCGCCGGTTCGGGCATCACCCCGGTGCTGTCCATGGCCTCCTCGCTGCTGCGCCGCACCGACTCGCGCGTCACCCTGCTCTACGGCAACCGCCGCAGCGACACGGTGATGTTCGCCGACGAGATCGCCGACCTCAAGGACGCGTTCGGAACGCGCTTCGAGCTGGTGCACGTGCTCTCCCGCGAGCCGCGCGAGGCCGAGCTGTTCACCGGGCGCCTGGACGGCGCCAAGCTGGAGGCGCTGCTGGACACGGTCGTGGCCGCCGACGCCGTCGACCACTGGTGGCTGTGCGGACCGTACGGCATGGTCACCGACGCCCAGGAGGTGCTCGCGGGCCGGGGCGTGCCGGGGGAGCGGATCCACCAAGAGCTGTTCTTCGTGGAGGGCGCCGAGCCTCCGCCCCAGGCGCGCCACGAGGAGCCCGGTGTGGAGGGGCCCGCCAGCGAGGTGACCCTCGTGCTGGACGGGCGCACCACCACCCTGACGCTGCCGCGCGGGGTGCCCGTGCTGGACGCCGCGCAGCGCTACCGGCCCGACCTGCCCTTCGCCTGCAAGGGTGGGGTGTGCGGCACCTGCCGGGTGAAGGTGTGCGAGGGCGAGGTGCGGATGCTGCGCAACTACGCGCTCACCGAGGCCGAGGTGGCGGCGGGGTACGCGCTGTCGTGCCAGGCGCTGCCCGAGAGCGACGCCGTGACCGTGGACTACGACGCGTGAGCGCGCGCAACGAGACCGCCTGGCGGATGTTCGAGGCGGACATGGCGTCCAAGAACCTGGGGATGCGCCTGATCGAGGCCAGCGACGGACTGGCGGTCGTGGAGATGACCGTGGGGCCGCTGATGCTCAACGGTCACGGGATCGCCCACGGCGGGTTCGTGTTCACCCTGGCCGACACCGCGTTCGCGTGCGCGTGCAACGTGGACGGGGGAGGGGTGACCGTGGCCTCGGGCGCGGACGTGACCTTCGTGGCCCCTGCGAAGGAGGGTGACGTGCTGGTGGCCACCGCCCGGGAGCGGGCGCTGTTCGGCCGCAGTGGCCTGTACGACGTCACGGTGCGCCGGGGCGAGGAGGTCGTCGCCGAGTTCCGGGGCCGCAGCCGCACGCTGCCCCCGCGCGGCTAGCTGCCGGGGAGAGGCGGGTACGGGGCCGGGACCGCGAGGGCGGTTCCGGCCCGCGTGCGTGGCGGCCGGGCCGGAACCGGGTGTCCACAAGCGGTCACCCGCGTTTGGGGTGAGGTCAGTACATGTGTGCGCCTTGATGGAGAAAAGCGAACCTTGTGGCTTATGTGAGCACATGGATAGCTTTTTCCCGTTCGTGTCCCGGGTCCGCCCACGAGGCGGCCCTCGACCAGACAGGCAATCCCCCTCATGCGTCGTTCCCTGACCCGTACGACGGCGGTCTCGGCCGCCTCGGTACTGGCCTTGTCACTCCTCTCCCCGTCGCAGGCACTGGCCGACGACAACCGTCCCCCGGACCGGCCCGACACCGCCACGCTCACCGCGCGGGGCGAGGCCTGCTCCACCGACAAGGACGCCCCCACGCTCCTCAACAGCACCGAGCTCACCTTGAGCGGTGTCTTCGTCGACCCCGACGCCGAAACGGTGTCCCAGCAGGTCAAGGGCCAGTTCGAATGGGCGCTCGACGGCGCTGACGAACCCCTCGGTACGGCTGATTCGCCCTATAGCTGGCAGTCTCCGGGCCGGACGCCGAATCCCCGTGCGGTCACTGCCCGGGACCTGCCCGAAGAGGTCCTGATCGGCTACCGGGCGCGCGGCCACGACGGCCAGGCCTGGGGCGAGTGGTCCGACCGGTGCTGGATCGAGATCAGCACGAGCAAACCGGAGGCACCACCGCAGGTCACCTCCGACGACTACCCCGATGACGACCGCTTCCACGGAGCCCCGGGGCAGTCGGGTGACTTCACCTTCACCAACAACGGGGTGGAGGATGCGGTCGCCTACTACTACGGTCTGGACAACACCTGCACCACTCGGTTGGACGTCGAGGAGCCGGGGGGCTCCGTCACCGTCTCGATCACACCCCAGCGAAGCGGGCCCCAGTCGGTCTACGCCAGGAGTGTCGACGCCTACGGCAATTCATCGCCTTGCTCGGTAGTCCACTCCTTCATGGTCGCTCCCCTGGCTGACCCCGTGGCCTACTTCCCCCTCGACGAGGGTGAGGGGACGAGTGCCTCGGACGTCCTGACACGGGACCGCGCTGCTACGGGAAACGGTGACGTCGCCTGGACCCGGGGCCGTGTGGGTGAGCGCCAAGGCGACGGCTACCGCTTGGAGGGCGCGGCCGTTGCCACTGCTGACGGGCACTTGCGGACTGATGAGCCGCTTCTCGACACCACCGCCGCGTTCACGGTGTCGGCGTGGGTTCGGTTGGACGAGACCGGCACCGACGCCGTGGCCCTCTCCCAGGAAGGAGAGCACCTGAGCGGTTTCCAGCTCGGCTACGACGCCTCCGAGGAGGCCTGGGTGTTCCAGACAGCCTCTCAGGACGTCCCGGACGCGGGGTTCGACCACCGCGTGGTCTCGACCGTTCCGGTGCAGACGGGTGTGTGGACCCAGCTCAACGGTCAGTACGACCCCGCCGCCGGAGAGATCGCCCTCTACGTCGAGGGCGCCCACCAGGGAAGCGCCGCGTGGGACTCCGCCTGGAACGCGGAGGGCCCGTTCGTCATCGGAGGCGGCCGGGAAGCGGGCACCTTCTCCGACACCTGGCCGGGGGCGGTCGACGACGTGAAGGTGTGGCAACGCACCCTCATCGACGAGGACAAGCCCTACACCGACACCAAACGGTCGGAGGTGTGGCAGCACGCCAACCTGCCGCTGGCCCTGGAGGGACGGTGGAGGATGGACGAGGCTGAGGGGGCCACTGCGGCGGACTCCTCGGACCGCGGAATCGACGCGACACTGCACGGCGACCCCGCGACGGTGTGGGGCGGGGCGCCCGAGGGCTGGTATTTCGACTCCGGTGTCCTCCTCGACGGAAGCGATCAGGAGCACCTGCGCACGGACGGCCCGGCCGTACGCACCGACCGCAGCTTCACCGCCGCGGCGTGGGTGTGGCTGGACGACACCGGGTCCGACGCCGTCGCGCTCTCCCAGAGCGGTGAACACACCGGTGGGTTCGCTCTGGGGTACGACGCCGAACTGGAGGCGTGGGTCTTCGAGACATCGGCCGGGGACTCCGAGGGAGCTGAGGTCAGCCGCGCCGCCTCCTCTTGGGCGCAGGCGGGAAGGTGGACCCATCTGACCGGTGTCTACGACCACGTGGACGGAACACTCACGCTCTACGTCGACGGTATCCGGCAGCAGGACGCGGAACGCGAGGGAGTCTGGCAGGCCGACGGCGACGTGGTGATCGGAGGCGCCGGGCACGCGGACGGCGTCGACCGCTCCTGGACGGGGGGACTCAGTATGGCTCACCTCTTCCAGGGGGTGGCGCTCGATCACGATGTGACCATGATCCAGATGGGTTTCCTGCCATAGGAACCGCAGGACCGCAGGACCGGAGGACCGGCGGAGCGAGACGGTCGGACTGTTCCGGTTCCCCGTCGCAATGACCAGCTGGGGCCGGGGCCGTCACAGGACGGTCCCGGCCCCAGCTTGTGCGAGGAAGGGCCATGTATCAGCCCCCACCAGGGCCTGGTTCCGTCTCGTCCTGGGCGATTCCGTGTCGTCGGCGCCGGGCAGGGGGAGCGAACACACGGGGGCGATCGCGCGTCCCACGGGCGTAGGGAGGGCGCCGTCCTCCGCCGCACGAGAAGGACCCCATGAGCGTCACGCCCGCCCCCGTCCCCCCGCCGCCCCGCGACACCGGCCTCCCGCCCGGCCTCGAACCCCTGGAGAAGGGCGACCCGAGAACGCTCGGCCCCTACCGGATCGTGGGGCGGATCGGCGCGGGCGGTATGGGCGCCGTCTACGGCGGAATCGACGGAGGCGGGCGGTGCGTGGCCGTCAAGACCGTGCACGCCCGTTTCGCGCGCGGACGCGGCCACCGCGAGGCCTTCGCCCGCGAGGTGGACATGCTGGCCCGCGCCCGGGGTGTGAGCACCGCGCGACTGTACGACGCCGACACCACGGCACGCGTGCCCTGGCTGGCCTTCGACTACGTCCCCGGCCGGAACCTGCGCGCCCACGTACGCGCCTTCGGTCCCCTGGAGGGGGAGATGCTGCGCGCGTTCGCGGCGGGCACCGCCGAGGGCCTGGCCGCGCTGCACTCCGCCGGGATCGCGCACCGCGACATCAAACCCGGCAACGTCATCCTGTCCCCGGACGGCCCCAAGATCGTCGACTTCGGCATCGCCACCGCCGTCGGCACCACACGCGCGAACGACCGGGGCGCCTCCTACGGCACCCCCGGCTGGGTGGCGCCCGAACGCTACACGGGGGCGGTCGCCGATCCGGCCGCCGACGTGTTCGCCTGGGGCGCCCTGGTGGCGCTCGCGGCCACCGGACGCGAACCCTTCGGCCGAGGTACCCCCGAACAACTGCGCCAGCGGGTCACCGCCGGTCAGCACGACTTGGCGGGCGTGCCCGACGACGTCCTGCCGCTGGTGGAGGCCGCCCTGGCCACCGACCCCGCGCGGCGCCCACGCGCGGTCGAGCTCATGCGCGCCCTGTTGCCCCAACCCGAGGAGGTCGGCCTGAGCGGACGCGGCGGCCCGGTCCCGGCCGCCGAGACCCTGCGCGCCCTGTTGCGCGGCTACTGGCGCGGGGTCGACTCCGCGGGGCACGACCCCGCCGCGTGGGCGACCGCCGTGGGCGTGCTCTCCGCGGCCGGGATCACCGCGGGCGCGCTGGGCGGCGCGGGGGCCGGTACGGGCGCTGGCGGTGCCGCGGTCGGTACCGGCGGTGCCGCAGCCGGTACGGGCGGTGCCGCGGGAGCCGCCACCGGAACCACGGCGGCGGGGGCCGCCGGCGGCCCCCTCACCGCCCTGGCCGGGTCCAAGGCGGCGGTGGCCGGTGCGGGCGTGCTGGTCGCCGCCGGGCTCGCGACCGGCGGGTACGTGGTCTACGACCGGGTCAGCGGTGCTCCGGCGGAGGCCGTCACCGCCGCCGCGACCACCCTGGAGGAGGGCGGCGGGTTCGTGGTCGAGGTCGAACGCCGCTTCAGCGACGCGCACGCCGAGGAGGTCGCCGCGCGGACCGGTCAGGCGGTCGAGGCGGTGCTGGAGGAGAGCACGGCCACCGTCGAGTACCGCTACGCGGCCGACCGCGACGTCTTCCTGGCCAGCGGCGAGGTGATGGGGCAGGGGTCCGTCGCGGCCGCCGACAACGGCGGACGGCTGTACGTGTACGGGCCCGCCCTGGCGGAGGGCGAGGCCTCCGAGCCGGTGGAGCCCGCGTGGGAGGCCACCGCCGAGGACCTGGGTCCCGAGCTGGTCACCGGCCCGCTGCGCGCCATGGCGGGATCGGAGGAACTGGAGGCGGGCGGAGCCGGGGAGGAGGGCGGCCGGGTGTACACCGGCCCGCTCACGTCCCGGCTCGTGGTGGACGGCGAGGTGGTCGAGGAGGACGCCGAGGGCTTCGTGGAGGTCGACGAGGGGGGCGGCCCGGTGCGGATGGAGTACACAGGAGCTCTGTGGCGGGTGCGGGCCGACTTCACCGAGGTCGGTGGCCCCGTGGAGGTGGTCGACCCCCAGCAGGGGGAGGAGTCCGGCGGTGGACGCCTGGAGGTGCTCCACGCGCCCGCCTGCGGAGAGTTCGAGTTCTACGAACGTGTCTGGCAGGTGCGCGCGGACGCCTGGGAGATGTCGTGCGACCGCGCCTTGGAGGTGGCGGGGCTGCTGGGGAGCGAGGGCGGGCGCTCGGAGTTCGCCGCGGGGTACACCGGCAGCGGGGTGCACACCTACCTCGTGGACGGCGAGCTGGCCTGTGTGGGGGTGCGAGAGTTCGTCCCCGGCCTGTCGGGGGCGGAGTCCCCCTGGTCCCTGCTCTCCTGCACGTCCTTCACCTCCCTCGGGGAGAGCGAGTTCGGCTGGGAGGAACTGGAGTTCGGGGAGCCCGTCCTCATCCGGTTCGTCCGGGTGGAGTAGGCGGACGGTCGGCCCGGAGGGCGCGGGCCTTCGTCGGGGGACCGCGCCGCCGGGTGCCCGCGGGCGGGGCCGCGTGCCCAGGCCCTCGGAAGGTCCGCGCCGTCGAAGGATACCGGGCAGGCCTCCGTCGCCCCCCTTCGCCCCGTTCCCGGACCGAGGGCGCGTCCCGCCCAGGGTTTCGGAACGGGGCTCCCTCCCGGTCCCGGGGTCAGCGCAGGGCGCTGGGCTCCGGGGCCGCCACCGCCCGGCCTTCGCGGTCGCGCCGCCGCCCCGGGCGGTCCAGGACGCCCGCGAACACCGCGATGCCCAGGCCCACCACGGCCAGCACCGCGCCAATCGCGGCCGGGGAGGTGTACCCCAGGCCCGCGCTGATCCCGATGCCGCCCAGCCACGCCCCGGCGGCGTTGGCCAGGTTGAACGCCGAGTGGTT
Source organism: Nocardiopsis sp. CNS-639 (assembly GCF_000381685.1). Classification (NCBI taxonomy): domain Bacteria; kingdom Bacillati; phylum Actinomycetota; class Actinomycetes; order Streptosporangiales; family Nocardiopsidaceae; genus Nocardiopsis; species Nocardiopsis sp. CNS-639. The sequence continues at coordinate 4,896 of NZ_KB906889.1, read as the reverse complement.
GGAGGCCGCCGCCATCGTCGGCGCCTCGACGGCCTTGTTCATCACCAGGACCTGGAGCGGGGTGGCCACGCCGAACCCCACCGCGCCCAGGACCACCACCGTCACCGCGGCCGTCCAGGGGTTGTGCACGGTCACCGTGAACACCACCAGCACCACCGCAAGCGCGGCCAGCGACCCGTAGACCGTCGGGCGCAGCGCCCGGTCGGCCAGGGGGCCCACGATCAGCGAACCCAGGGTCATGCCGGTGCCGAACAGGGCCAGGACGATCGGCACCCCGGACGCGGACATGCCCGCCAGCTCCGTCATCATCGGCGAGACGTAGCTGTAGACGGCGAACACCCCGGCGAACCCGAAGACCGCCGTGACCAGGCCCAGGACGACCTGGGAGCGGCCCAGTTCGCGCATCTCGTGGCGCAGGCCCGTGCCGGAGGCCGCGGGCTGGTGCGGCACGAACACCGCGACGCCGAGCACGGCGAGCAGGGCGATCCCGGCCACGACCAGGAACGCCGCGTGCCAGCCCATCGCCTGGCCCAGGAAGGTGCCCGCGGGCACGCCGACGATGTTGGCCACGGTCAGGCCGAGGAACATCCGCGAGACGCCCGTGGCCCGCCGGCCCGGACCGGCCAGGTGCGCCGCGACCAGCGAGCCCACCCCCAAGTAGGCGCCGTGGGGCAGCCCGGCCAGGACCCGCGAGGCGAACACGGCGCCGAAGGACGGGGCCAGGACGGTGGCGAGGTTGCCCACCAGGAAGAGCCCCATGAAGACCAGCAGCGCCGTCTTGCGGGGCAGCCGCGTGCTCAGCGCGGTGAGCAGCGGTGCGCCGACCACCACGCCCAGGGCGTAGGCGGAGATGAGGTATCCGGCGGTCGGAACCGGTACGCCGAGGTCGGCGGCGACCTCGGGCAGCAGTCCCATGATCACGAACTCGGTGGTGCCGATGGCGAACGCGCCGACGGCGAGGGCGAGCAGGGCCAGAGGCATGGGTGGGTCCCCTTCGAAGGGTCGGTCGGGGTTCACGGGCGCCGGGCGCGGCGGGGCGCGGGGTTTCGGGCTTCCCGGGGCCCGGCGGGGCCGGATGACAGCGGAGGGTGATTTGGCACGTGCCAATTCCAGTGTCGGACTTTTCCGGACCTGTGCCAACCATCCACGCGTGTGATGTGGCTCTTAGCGGCGCGCCCGCCGTCGGAAACGTCGCAGGACACCGGCCACGGGCGTCCCGGCAGCGTCTGCCGTCGCGGAAGGACGCGGTGCCCCCGCCGACGGGTCCTTCGCGCGTCGGGTCGCGCCCCGCCGCCACGGAGGTAGCGGAGCGGACCACCGGCCACGACCGTCCCGGGCCGCAGGGCCTTCAGCGCGGGGGAGCGGTGCTGCCGCGCACCGTCAGGGCGGGCTCCAGCAGCAGGTGCCTGCTCTCGGTGCGCCCGCCGTCCAGGCGCTCGGACGCGGAGCGGACGGCGAGCCGCGCCATGCGCGCCGCGTCCTGGCGCACCGACGTGAGCTGGAGGAAGGAGAGCCGCGCGGTCCGGCTGTCGTCGTAACCCACCACCGAGACGTCCCCGGGCACGCTCACCCCGGCGCGGACCAGGGTCGCCAGCAGCCCGAACGCGCACAGGTCGTTGGCCGCGACCACGGCCGTGGGCAGGGCCTCCCGCGCCAGGAGCACCCGCGCCGCCCGCGCGCCCGCCTCCTCGGAGTAGTCGCCGGGCAGGACATCGACGCGCCCGCCCAGGCCGTACCCGCGCATCGCCTCGGCGTAGCCCCGCGCGCGCCCGCCGGCCCCCGGAAGTCCGCCGCCGTCGACGTGCACGATGTCGCGGTGGCCCAGTTCCACCAGGTGCCCGACGGCCTGGCCCACGCCCACGGCGTCGTCCGTGCCCACGCTGTCGGTCCCCTCCGCGCCGGTGCGCTGGCCGATCTCCACCACGGGGACCCGTTCGGCGACCCGCGCCAGGTCCGCGGGCGCCTCCGCGGACAGACCGATCAGGATCAGCGCCTCGCAGCGCAGCCCCACCAGCTCGTCGATCGCCTCGCGTTCGCTGCGGGTGCTGGCCATCGCGCTCAGCACCACGCCGTACCCGAGTTCGGCGGCGGCCGGGTAGAGCTCCTCGACCAGGTGGGCGTCCATCGGGTACTCCAGGCCGAAGAGCACGCCCACCTGTCGGCTGCGCGCCCGGCGCAGCAGCCGTGCGGCGGTGTCGGCCCGGTACCCCATCTCCTCGGCGGCGCGCAGGACCCGCTCCCGGGTCCGCGCGCTCGGGCCCGGGCGGTCGCCCAGAACCAGCGAGACCAGCTGCCGCGAGACCCCCAGGTGCGCGGCCACGTCGGCCATCGTCGGGTGCCGATGGGCGCCCGTCCCGTTCTCCGACATCTGCCTCCTCCGGTTCGCGCCGCCGCCCGGTGCCCCGGGACGCCGACCGCCCCGCGACCGGCGGCGGTCGCGGGGCCGCCCGGCCTCCTCGGGCCCGGACCCACATTCTGGCACCGGCCCGTCGCCGCGCGGGCGTCGCGCCCACCCGGTCCCCATGAAGCCGTGCTCCTGCATGAGCCGGACGCCGTCGTGGCCTGCGGCGCCCCACACCCCGGCGTGGGCGCTGAGGGACGCCCCCGGGTCACGGGCGGCCTCGAAGGCGGGCCTCTCGGGGGAACTCCGGGTCGCCGGTGGCGTCGAAGGCCGTCCCCAACGCGTCGTTGTCCCGGCGGCGTTCGACGAGGGCGCGCAGTCCGGCCCGATGGCCCCGTTCGGTCTGTTCGAGGAGGGCTCCTTGGCCGTGTGCCCCTCGCGGACCGGTCCGGGGTCCCGTCGCCGCCGCGGTCGTGGTCCCTCGCGTGGTCATGGGACGGGCACGCTTTCGGCGGCCGTCCGTGCCGGGAGGAGGGGGACGGGCCGGTGCGGCCCGGCGCGTGGGGACGGCCCGAAGCCAGAGAGGCGGGATGCGTGTGTTCATCCCGCCGCGTCACTTCTGGTGGCCGTGGGGTGCCGGAGCCCGTTGGGGCGGAGGAGGATTGCGGGGGAGGGGGGTGAAAGCCCCCGGACATGGCTGTGGCCCGCGTCCCCCAACGCGGGCCACAGCGGGCGCGGCCAGGGTGCACTGAGTGCGGTCTGGCCGCTGGGAAGGCGGATGTAGCGGCTGAGTACGTGCCGGAAACCCCCATTGCCGACACGAGCGCTGACATCCGCGCATGGATTGTGGTGTGCGCCTCACAGGACCTGCGGGTTGGGTGCGGGTGGTGGGGATCGGGGTTCGGTCTGGGGCGCTTCACCTGTAAGAACGCTTCGTCTGTAGGAGGTGTTCCCGCTGGACGGACCGATTTTCGGATCGTCCGGTAAAAAGCGGGTGCGGACTGTCCCCGCTCTTCCTAAGCTCCTGACCACGCCCTACCCAAGGAGACGGTTCCCATGCCCGCGACCCTCACCCTGTGGCGGCCCACCGGGCCCGCCGAACTCGCCCTGGTGGGGGATTCGGGCTGGCGGGAGTGGCCGCCGCGCCTGCCTGAGCAGCCGATCTTCTACCCCGTGCTCAACGAGGACTACGCGGTGCGCATCGCCCGCGAGTGGAACCTGCCACGCGACGGCGAGGGGCACGTCACACGCTTTCGCGTGGACGCGGACTTCGCCTCCCGCTATCCGGTGCGGCAGGCCGGTGGGCGCACGATCCTGGAGCTGTGGGTGCCCGCCGGGGAGCTGGCCGCGTTCAACGCCCACCTCGTCGGTCCGATCGAGCTGGTGCGCTCCTTCCTGCCCGATCACCCCGAGGGCGTGGTCTACGCCTGAGCGGGTCGCCGCCGGGCGGGAGCGGTGCACGCCGGCGGCCGCCGGGGCGGTCCCACCAGACGGGAACCGCCCCGGCGCGAGGGTCCTTCGCGGCCCTGCGCCCGGAGCTCAGGCTCTGGGGTCGGTGACGACGAGCAGGTCGGGGTCCACGTCGGTGAGGGCGGTCATGACGTCGCCGAGCGCGTCGGCGAGCACCACGGGGTCGCGGTCGGTCCGGTCTCGGTCCTGGTGGGGAAGGCGGCGTCGGGGATCGAGGGTGGTGGCCATGGGGCTGCGGGCGCGCGGGCCGGGGGTGTGCGCCCTCCTCCTTCACGTGTTCAGCCGTTCCGGTCGCCGTGACGCCCGGTGACCGTGCCGTTGTCGGCTTTTCCAGGGATACCAGGGGAGAGTGACATTCGGTGGGTACGGAGCGTGCCTGTGGATGAACGCGGGCCCACCGGGCAGCGTGCGCGGGGGAATGCGGGGCGGCCGCGAGGCGTTCCGCATGATAGTTTAATTGGAAACTACTTCTTTGGAAGATAACTAGGGGAGCGGGCCATGCAGTTCGGAATCTTCTCGGTGAGCGACGTGACCACCGACCCCACCACCGGCCGTACGCCGACCGAGGCCGAGCGCGTCAAGGCGATGGTGACCATCGCGCTCAAGGCCGAGGAGGTCGGCCTGGACGTCTTCGCCACCGGCGAGCACCACAACCCGCCCTTCGTGGCCTCCTCACCGACCACGATGCTCGGCTACATCGCGGCCCGAACGGACAGGCTCCTGCTGTCCACCTCCACCACGCTGATCACCACCAACGACCCGGTCAAGATCGCCGAGGACTTCGCCATGCTCCAGCACCTGGCCGACGGCCGGGTGGACCTGATGATGGGCCGCGGCAACACCGGCCCCGTCTACCCCTGGTTCGGCCAGGACATCCGCCAGGGCATCCCGCTGGCGCTGGAGAACTACAACCTGCTGCACCGGCTCTGGCGCGAGGACGTGGTGGACTGGGAGGGCAAGTTCCGCACCCCCTTGCAGGGCTTCACCTCCACCCCCCGCCCCCTGGACGGGGTGCCCCCCTTCGTCTGGCACGGCTCCATCCGCAGCCCCGAGATCGCCGAGCAGGCCGCCTTCTACGGTGACGG
>NZ_KB906888.1:0-39142 GCF_000381685.1 Nocardiopsis sp. CNS-639 | reverse complement strand
TGGCGGTTGTACTCCGACTGGCCGGGCAGGCGGGGGAACAGGTGCCCGATCCGGGCGGGGGCGGCGCGCATCCAGCGGCGTTCGCAGTCATGGCGCAGCAGGGCCTGGGCCACCGCGACACAGACGAGTTCGGCGTCGGTGAGCAGCCGGTTCGGGCCGCGTTTGACCGGTTGTTCACGCGAAGGCAGGACGTGGTCGTCCAGATGGACGTAGAGTGCGGTCAGAAGGGCGTCAAGGTCATTGGTCACACTCTGATCCTCGACGCCCTTCGCCATGGGCGCAGGGGTTCCGAGAAACCCCCATCAACGATCTAGCCGGTGGTCCTGGGTCCTCCGCTTCGCTGAGGCCCGTCCGGGGACGGACTCCCCTGCGCGCGTCGGCCCGCCCCCGTGACGGGGGCGGGCCGACGCGCGTCGCGGGGCCCGGGCGGCGCTCAGGCGGTGCGCCCCTCCTCGGGCAGGACCTCCAGCTCCACGAGCATCTCCCGTCCCAGGGACTCGCCCAGCTCGGCGTCCTCGTCCCCCTCCGGTTCGACGCGCAGCGCGAACGTGTACAGGTCCTCGCCGCGCTCGACCCAGCCGACCCACCAGCCCGGCGCGGGGTCGGCCTCCCGGCCCCGCCCGGCCCTGGCGTGGAGGGCGTAGCCCTCGCCCTCCTCCAGGACGGCGAGTGCGCGCACCGCCTCCTGGTGCTCGTCGTCCACGGGCAGTTCGTCGCGGGCCAGTCTGGCCAGGAAGGCGGTCTGCTCCATCGCGGAGATCTCCAGCGGCCCCTCCAGCCAGAACCGGTCCAGCGCGTCCGCGTCGCCCACCGAACGGTTGCCGTAGTCCAACCGGTCCACCCAGGCCGCCATCGGCCCGTGCCCGACCCGGCGGGCCACCTCCTGGTAGACGGGGACGTTCGAGGCGGGCAGTGCCTCGCGCAGGGCCATGTCCCGCTCCCGCCGGTCGACGGGCTGGGATCCGTCCCCGTGGGGCACCACCTCGTCCACGTCCCCGACCGCGCCCGTCTGGAGCCCCACCAGGGTGCTGACGAGGTCGAAGGTGGACGCGGGAACGGCGCGTTCGCGGGCCCGCTCCGGCCCCACCACGGTCGCCTCCCGCTCCATCACGTCGTGGAGCACGAAGGCGCCCTCCACGCCCGCGTCGGCGAACACCGCCTCCAGGTCCTCGCGCTCGACGGCGGCCACGTCGCCCCGCGTCAGGGGCGGGGGCCCGGCCTCCGTCCCCTCCCGGGCGTGCCCGTCCGGCTCCCGCGGTCCGTCCACGGCCCCGGCGCACCCCGTGCCCGCGGCCAGGGACAGGACGCATCCGGCCGCGAGCGAGCGCGCCGTCCTCCCGGTGTCGGTTCGCATCCGTCTCCCTCCCCGGTCGGTACTCTCCGCACACGCTAATCCCCGCGTTCCCGCTCCAGGGTGGAGGCGGCCGGAGTGTCGAAGACCGGAGGGAGCGCGGCGGACACGGCGCGGACGGCGCGCGACGGTGCCGCTCACGGGTGCCGCGCGGGAGCTCCCGCGCGGCACCGGGCACCCTTGGGCGCCGTTCACGGCCGCTGCTAGGCTGAACGTGTTGCTGACCCCGTACGGGAGAGTGCCCGCGTATCCAGCGCGGGCCGCCGAAGGAGCAATCCCTCCCCGAAGACAACCTCTCAGGCACAGCGGACCGTACGGGCGAGACCACTCTGGAAAGCAGGGACAGCCGTCCCTCGCCGAAGGTGCAAGCCGCGCCGAGCGCGCGGCGAAGCTCTCAGGCACAGATGACAGAGGGGGAGGATGGCAACGCCACGCACGTCACGACGCCCATCCTCTCGGGAGTGCCCATGTCAGATGCCGCATACGCGCCGCGCGCGACAGCGCTGCGCGAGGTCCACGAGAAGGCCGGCGCCACCCTCGTCGACTTCGCCGGGTGGCTCATGCCGCTGCGCTACGGCAGCGAGACCGCCGAGCACCGTGCGGTGCGCGAGGCCGCGGGCCTGTTCGACCTCTCCCACATGGGCGAGATCCGGCTGACCGGCCCGCAGGCCGCCCAGGCCCTCGACCACGCGCTGGTCGGCCACCTGTCCCAGGTCAAGGTGGGACGCGCCCGCTACTCCATGATCACCGCCGAGGACGGCGGTGTCCTGGACGACCTCATCGTCTACCGGCTGCGCGAGGACGAGTACCTCGTCGTGGCCAACGCCGCCAACACCGCGGTCGTCGCCCCGGCCCTGGCCGAGCGGGCCGCGGGCTTCGACGTCGAGGTCCGCGACGAGTCGGCCGAGTACGCGCTGATCGCCGTCCAGGGACCCCGCGCCGTCGACGTCCTGGCGCCGCTGACCGACGCCGACCTGGACGGCATCCGCTACTACGCCGGGTACGAGCACACCGTCGCCGGTGAGCCCGTCCTGCTCGCCCGTACCGGCTACACCGGTGAGGACGGCTTCGAGATCTTCGTCAGCCCCGCGGACAGGGCCCCCAAGGTGTGGGATGCCCTCATGGCCGAGGGTGAGCGGCACGGCCTCGTCCCCGCCGGGCTCTCCGCGCGCGACACCCTGCGCATGGAGGCCGGGATGCCGCTGTACGGGCAGGAGCTGACCGCCGACCTCACCCCCTTCGACGCCGGTCTGGGCCGGGTCGTGAAGTTCGACAAGGGCGACTTCGTGGGCCGCGCGGCCCTGGAGGAGGCCTCCCGCTCCTCCCGCCCCCGCCGCCTCATCGGCCTCGTCGCGCGCGGGCGCCGCCCGCTGCGCCAGGGCCAGGAGGTCCTGCGTGACGGCGCCCCCGTCGGAACCATCACCAGCGGCGCGCCCTCGCCCACCCTGGGCCGCCCCATCGCCATGGCCTACGTGGACGGCGACCTCGACACCTCGACCGGCGCGTTCACCGTGGACGTGCGCGGGCGGGGCGAGGACGTCGACGTGGTCGAGCTGCCGTTCTACAAGCGGCAGTCGTAGGAGCAGGGGCCTTCACACCCCGAAGGCCCGCACGCCCCGGCGCGGCGGGATCCCCACACAGGGGACCCGCACGCACGGGGCGCGACCGGGCGTAGGCCGGGCCGGGCAGCCGTACGGGCGCGCGGCAGGAAAATGGAACACCTCCAAGGAGAGTTGAAGTGAGCGTTCCCACGGAGCTGGGTTACACCGCCAAACACGAGTGGGTCGTGGTCGAGGACGGGATCGCGACCGTCGGGATCACCTCGTTCGCCGCCGAGTCCCTGGGCGACATCGTCTACGTCGAGGTGCCCGAGGTCGGCAGCGAGGTGACCGCGGACGAGCCGTGCGGCGAGGTGGAGTCCACCAAGTCCGTCAGCGACGTCTACTCGCCCGTGAGCGGTGAGGTCACCGAGGTCAACGCGATCCTGGAGAACGAGCCCGAGACCATCAACTCCTCGCCCTTCGAGGACGGTTGGCTGTTCAGGGCCCGGATCTCCGAGGAGCCCTCCGACCTTCTCTCCGCAGAGGAGTACACCAAGCTGACCGAAGGCGAGGAGTAGGCCCCCGATGGCTACTGACAACACGCTCAACCAGACGCTGGGCGAACTGGACCCCGAGGTGGCGGCCGCGGTCGACGCGGAGCTGGCCCGCCAGCGCGACACCCTGGAGATGATCGCCTCGGAGAACTTCGCCCCCCAGGCGGTGATCGAGGCTCAGGGCACCGTCCTGACCAACAAGTACGCGGAAGGGTACCCGGGCCGCCGCTACTACGGCGGGTGCGAGCACGTCGACGTCGTCGAGCAGCTCGCCATCGACCGCGCCAAGGCGCTGTTCGGCGCCGAGCACGCCAACGTGCAGCCGCACTCGGGCGCGCAGGCCAACACGGCCGTGTACTTCGCGCTGCTCAAGCCGGGTGACACCATCCTGGGCCTGGACCTGGCCCACGGCGGCCACCTGACCCACGGCATGAAGATCAACTACTCCGGCAAGATCCTCAACGCGGTGGCCTACCACGTTCGCGACGAGGACGGCACCGTCGACTACGACGAGGTCGAGGCGCTCGCCGAGGAGCACCGGCCCAAGATGATCGTCGCCGGGTGGTCGGCCTACCCGCGCCAGCTGGACTTCGCCCGCTTCCGCAAGATCGCGGACTCGGTCGGCGCGCTCCTGATGGTGGACATGGCGCACTTCGCCGGTCTGGTCGCGGCGGGGCTGCACCCCAACCCGGTGCCGCACGCCGACGTGGTCACCACGACCACGCACAAGACCCTGGGCGGCCCGCGCGGCGGCATGATCCTGGCCAAGGCCGAGCTGGGCAAGAAGATCAACTCCGCGGTGTTCCCCGGCATGCAGGGCGGGCCGCTGGAGCACGTGATCGCGGCCAAGGCTGTGGCCCTCAAGGTCGCCGCGGGCGAGGAGTTCGCCGACCGCCAGCGCCGCACGGTCTCGGGCGCCAGGCTGCTCGCCGAGCGGCTGACGCGGCCGGACGCGGCCGAGGTCGGCGTGAAGGTGCTCTCGGGGGGCACGGACGTGCACCTGGTCCTGGTGGACCTGGTGAACTCCGAGCTCAACGGCCAGGAGGCCGAGGACCGCCTGCACTCGATCGGGATCACGGTCAACCGCAACGCGGTGCCCAACGACCCGCGTCCGCCGATGGTCACCTCCGGTCTGCGGATCGGCACCCCGGCGCTGGCCACCCGCGGTTTCGGCGACGAGGACTTCGCCGAGGTCGCGGACGTCATCGCCGAGGTGCTCAAGCCGGAGTTCGACGAGGCCGCGCTGCGCGGCCGGGTCCAGGCGCTGACCGCGAAGTACCCGCTCTACCCGAACCTGTAGAGCCTTGCCGTGCGGGGCCGGGCGGCCCCGCACGGCGATCCCATGCCCGGGCCCTGTACTCGACGAGGAGGACAGCCATGGCCATCAGCGTGTTCGACCTGTTCAAGATCGGAATCGGACCGTCCAGCTCGCACACGGTCGGGCCGATGAAGGCCGCGCGCACGTTCGTGGCCGGACTGCGCGAGGAGGGCCTGCTCGACGGCGTGGCCCGCGTGCGCGCGGAGCTGTACGGCTCCCTGGCGCTCACCGGCAAGGGGCACGGCAGCGACCGCGCGGTGGTCCTGGGACTGATGGGGCACACCCCCGAGCACGTGGACGTGGACGCGGTGCCCGGACTGGTGGAGGGGGTGCGCCGGGAGCGGACCCTGTACCTGGGCGGGCACGGAGGGCCGCCGGTGGCCTTCGACCCGGCCGTGGACGTGGACTTCCGCCGCAGGGAGAGCCTGCCCGACCACCCCAACGGGATGCGGTTCGTGGCACTGGACTCCTCCGGCGCCGAACTGGCGGCGAAGGTGTACTACTCGGTGGGCGGCGGGTTCGTCGTGGACGAGCGCGCGGCGGGCGCGGACCGGATCAAGGCCGACGACACCCGGGTGCCCCACCCCTTCTCCAGCGCCGAGGAGCTGCTGGGGATCTGCGCCGACACCGGGATGTCGATCAGCGCGGTGATGCTCGCCAACGAGCAGGCGTTCGGGCGCTCCCCCGAGCGGATCAGGGCCGAGCTGCTCGTGCTGTGGGAGGCGATGCGCCAGTGCGTGCGCCGCGGGGTGACCACCGAGGGCAGCCTGCCCGGCGGGCTGAAGGTGCCCCGGCGGGCGCACCGCCTGTACCGGCAGCTGGGCGGCAACTGCGACGAGTCGGGCCTGCTGGCGCCGACGGGGGTGGACTCCGACCCCATGCGCGGCAGCGACTGGATCACGCTCTACGCGCTGGCCGTGAACGAGGAGAACGCCGCGGGCGGCCGTGTGGTGACCGCACCGACCAACGGGGCCGCGGGCATCGTGCCCGCCGTGCTGCACTACTACCTGCACTTCAGCCCGGGGGCGGGCGACGAGGGCGTGGTGCGGTTCCTGCTGACCGCGGGGGCCGTGGGCATCCTGTTCAAGCAGAACGCGTCGATCTCGGGCGCCGAGGTGGGCTGTCAGGGCGAGGTGGGTTCGGCCTCCTCGATGGCCGCCGCCGGGCTGGCCGAGGTGCTGGGCGGCACCCCCGCGCAGGTGGAGAACGCCGCCGAGATCGCCATGGAGCACAACCTGGGGCTGACCTGCGACCCCATCGGCGGCCTGGTGCAGGTGCCGTGCATCGAGCGCAACGCGCTGGCCTCGGTGAAGGCGATCAGCGCCGCGCGCATCGCGCTGCGGGGCGACGGCAGCCACTTCGTGTCGCTGGACAAGGTCATCCGGACCATGCGCGACACGGGCCGCGACATGATGGACAAGTACAAGGAGACCTCGCGCGGCGGCCTGGCCGTCAACGTCATCGAGTGCTGAGGGATCCGTCTTCCTCCCGGCCGACGTGGCCCGCCCGCCGGGGCGCGGGGAGAGGGTACGGGGACCGCGCCCGGTCGGGAGCGGTCCCCGTGTGTGTCAGGCGTCGGTTCCGGTGGGCGCGGGCGCCTCGGCCGCGGCCACCCGCGCGGGGTCGGGGGCCTTGGTGACCAGGCTGGCCACGACGAGCGCGACCAGGGCGGCGGGCAGGGCGACGATGACCGCGTTGAGGTCGCCCGGGGTCCCGGCGACCTGCCAGCCGATGGTGGTGGCCGCGCCGACCACCAGCGCCGCGACGGCGCCCGCGGTGGTCGCGCGCTTCCAGAACAGCACCGACAGGACCACCGGGGTGATCGCGGCGCCGTAGACCGTGTAGGAGTACATCTGCAGTTCCAGCACGGTCGGGAAGAACAGGCTCAGCGCCAGGCCCGCGAGCGCGATGCCCAGGACCGACAGGCGCTGGACCACGAGCTTGCGGCGCTCGTCCACACCGTCCCCGGCGAAACGGGCGTACAGGTCGTAGGCGACGTTGGAGGCGCAGGAGAGCATGTACGAGGACCCGGTCGTGATGACGAAGGCGACCGCCCCGGCCAGGATCAAACCGCCCAGCACCACCGGGAGGTAGCCCTCGGAGGCCAGGCTCAGCACCGCCATGTCGCCGTTGATGCCGGGCATGAGGATGGCGGCGCAGGTGGCGAGCAGCACGACGGGCACGAAGACGAAGAAGCTGCCCACGAACATGCCCAGGGTGGAGGAGCGCGCCTCGCGCTCGTCCTTGGCCGCGGCCAGGCGCTGGTACATGTTCTGGTCGGCGAGCAGGAGCAGGAAGAGCGGCAGGAAGTAGCCGAGCAGCTGCAGGGCGGTGAGTCCGCCGCTGAAGGTGGTCGCCTGCTCGGGCAGGCCGTCCCAGTAGGCGCCGGGGCCGCCGATCGCGGCGAACACCAGCGGCACCGACACGAACAGGCTGAGCAGGATGAGGATGGCCGAGACGAAGTCGGTGTAGGCGACCGAGAACAGGCCTCCGGTGACGGTCAGCAGCGTCACGACGACCGCGATGAGCACGGTGCCCTGGGTGGCGGACAGCGGCGTGACCAGGCTGACGACGTACCCGCCGCCGACGAACTGCGAGGCGGTCAGCCCCAGGAAGGCGATGGTGGTGACCACGGCGGCGACGGTGCGCACCCCGATGCCGAAGCGGACCTCCAGCAGTTCGGGGATGGTGTGCCGGGACGCCCGGCGGATCCGGCGGGCCGCCAGGAGCAGGACCAGGATGCCCAGCGGCGTCCCCGCGAAGAAGATCATCCCGGCCGTCGGGCCGTAGGTGTAGGCGAAGTTGGCGCCGCCGATGATGGTGCCCGAGCCGACCCAGGTGACCAGCATGGTGGCGATCATGACCGGGCGGGGGAGGCTGCGTCCGGCGAACAGGAAGTCGTCACCGCCGCGCAGCCTGCCCGAGCGCACGAAGTAGAGGGCGATCCCGATCATGGCCAGGATGTACACGGCGAGGATCACGAGATGGGTCGTCTGCATGGGCCACCTTCGCGGCGAGGTTGGGTTCGGGGGACGTGCACGGGAGGGGCCGCCCGCGGGGCGGCCCGACCGGGCCATGTAAGCAGCCCCGCCGCGTGAAGTGCAACACTTATTGCAGCGAACGTGACCCTGATCACGTCACAGTCGTGTCACCGCGTCTTCCCAGGTCGTTCCCCCCGGCGTCGCTCAGAAGAGCTCCGTGCTCTCCCAGAGCCGCTCCGTGTCGCGCACCGCGGTCAGCACCTCGTCCCCGCCGAGGCGGGCCAGCTCGGCCAGCACCGCGTGGACGACCGCCATCACCGGGGTGAGCGAGGGGAACATGCCCACACCCTCGCTGGGCACCAGCAGCACGTGCGCCGCCCCCTCCGCCAACGGGGAGTCCCTGCGGTCGGTGATCACCGCGACCGGCACCGACCGCTCACGGGCCACCCGCGCCGCCGAGCGCAGCGCGACCGGGAGCCGCCACAGGTCGCACGCCAGCAACAGGTCATCGGGGCCCATCCGCGCCAGCGCGCTGACCAGGCCGGTGCCGCCCAGCTCCAGGCGCTCCACGTCGTAGCCCATGATCCCCGCGGCGTGCGCGAGCTGCACGCCCGGCGCCGCGAAGGTGCCCGAACCCACCACCCGCGTCCGGCGCGCCCCGTGCACCGCGCCCGCCAGGGCGCGCACCCGGGCGGGGTCCAGGGTCCGCTCCAGGTCGCGCAGCCCCTCGCGGTCGGCGCGGAAGGCCTCGCGCACGGGGTCGGCGTCGGACCCGGCGTGTTCGGCAAGGACCTCTCCGGCGCTGAGCGAGGCCAGGTAGCGCGAGCGCAGTTCGACGCGCAGGGCGGGCCAGCCGGTGAACCCCAGGGCCTGCGCGGCCCGCACGACCGTGGCGACGTTGACCCCGGCCCGCTCGGCGAGCTCGGCGGTGCTCGCGTAGGAGGCGAACCTCGGCTCGTCCCGCAGCACCCTGACCACGCGCTCGGCCGCGCGGCCCAGGCGTCCGCCGCCGAGCGCGGCCTCGATCCAGTCCGCCATCACCCCTCCGTCCCGGCGCCCCGGACCGCGCCGCACCCCCAAGCGATACCACCCCCGCGGGGTGGCCCCCTCCCCGTGGTGCAACATATATTGCAACAACGCGAACCCCGACGGAGGTATCCATGACCCGCCAGTCAGAACCGCACATCCTCTTCACGGGCGCCGGGCTGCTCGACCCCGAGGCGGGCACGAGGACCCCCGGCTCCTGGCTCCTGGTGCGGGACGGCCTCGTCGCGGGCAGCGGCCAGGGAACACCGCCCGAGGTGGGGCCGCGGGTGCCGACCGTGGACCTGGCGGGGGCCACCCTCATGCCGGGCCTGATCGACGCCCACGTGCACCCGACCGCCTTCAGCGCCGACCTCGGCGCCGCGATGGACCAGTCGCCCGCCTACGTCGCCAGCTACGCGGGACGGTCCCTGGGCGACATGCTCAGGCGCGGCTTCACCACCGTCCGCGACGTCGCCGGGGGCGACTGGGGGCTGGCCAGGGCGGTCGAGGAGGGGCTCGTCGACGGCCCCCGGCTCATGTTCGGCGGCAAGGCGCTGTCGCAGACCGGCGGCCACGGCGACTTCCGCACGCCCGGCCGCCAGGGCAACGACACCCACGCCTGCTGCCCCGGCGCGGGCATCGTCTGCGACGGGCCCGTGGAGTTCCGCCGCGCGGCCCGCGAGCAGCTGCGCACCGGAGCCCACCACCTCAAGATCATGCTCTCGGGCGGCGTCGCCTCCCCCACCGACCGCATCGACTCCACCCAGTCCTCCGAGGACGAGATCCGGGCCGTGGTGGAGGAGGCCGAGGCGGCCAACCGCTACGTGACCGGCCACGCCTACACCGCCCGCGCCGTCAACCGCGGGCTCCGCCTCGGCGTGCGCTGCATCGAGCACGGCAACCTCATCGACGAGAGCAGCATCGAGCTGTTCCTGGAGCACGACGCCTACCTGGTGCCCACCCTGGTCACCTACCAGGAACTCTCCCGGCAGGGGGCCGCCAACGGGCTGCCCGCCGCCAGCCAGGCCAAGGTGGACACCGTGCTCGACCGGGGGCTGGACGCCCTGCGCATGGCCCACGAGGCCGGGGTGAACCTGGTCTTCGGCAGCGACCTGCTCGGCGGCATGCAGGACCGCCAGAGCCAGGAGTTCGCCATCCGCGGCCGGGTCCAGCCCGCCGCGGACGTGCTGCGCGCCGCCACCGTCAACGCCGCCCGGCTGCTGGGGCTGGAGGGGGTCGTCGGCACCCTGCGCGACGGGGCGCGGGCCGACCTCGTCGTGGTCGACGGCGACCCGCTCACCGACATCGGGGTCCTGGCCTCGCCGGAGACGAGCGTGCGCACCGTGCTGCGCGACGGCCGGATCCGCCACGAGCGCGACGCCGTGCGCTGACGCGGTCGGCGGGTGCGGGCACCGGGGCCCGCACCCGCCGTCGCTCAGGAGATGGTGGCGGACGCGTCCATGTACAGGAACTCCCACAGGTGGCCGTCGGGGTCGGCGAAGGAGCGCGAGTACATGCCGGTGTGCTCGGTGGTCCTGGCGTGGGTCGCCCCGGCCACGGCGGCGGCCTCCGCGATCCGGTCCACGTCCTCGCGGCTGTCGGCGCTCAGGCAGGTGATCACCTCCGCGCCCGCGGAGGTGTCGGCTATCCCCGAGGGCGTGAACTCCGCGAAGAAGGGTTCGGACAGGAACAGGACGCGCGAGGTGTCGCTGACGACCATGCACAGCGCCCTGTCGTCGGAGAAGGCCTCGTCGTAGCCGAAGCCCAGCGCGCTGAAGAACTCCCGGGTGGCGTCGACGCTCTTGACGGGCAGGTTCACGAAAGTCGTTCGAGTCATGTGGCGAAGCTAACAGCAGACACCGACAATCGGCGGCAGCGGCTCAGGCCAGGCTGCGCCGCGGGTTCTTGGCAGGTGCCGTCATCGACATCCGCACGACGGCCGGGACCTGCTCCAGGTCCAGCGCCCGGCGCAGGTTCGCCAGCGCCTCCGAGCTCACCCGCCGCCACACCCCGGCCACGTCCGCGTCGTCGTCCAGGGTCAGCGCCAGGCGCAGGTGCGGCGCCTCGGCGGACTCGGTCAGCCTCGCGCGGGCGCGGCGCACGCCCGGGTAGTCGGCGACCTCCTGCTCCAGGGCCCCTCGGGCCACGTTCTCGGACATCTCCACCCGCCCCTGCTCCCCGCGCTCCAGGACCAGGCGCCCCACCGTGTCGTTGAGCCCCTGGGACATCAGCCAGCGCAGGGCCAGGAAACCGGCGACGAAGGCCACCGCGACCACCGCGTAGGGCACCCACTGCTGGTCGAGCGCCTCCCTGGCCCCGGGGCCGAGCAGGACGCTGTCGGCCGCTCCCCCGCCGAACAGGCCGCGCCCGGCGGCCAGCGACCCCAGCCCGGCCACGAGCAGCACCGCCCCCACGACCGCCAGCCCCCACCGGTTTCCCCGCGCCGACCTGCGCGACCTGTCACCAGCCATGGTCAACCCTCCGCGTACCGCACGTGGGTGGCGATCCGCATGCTGCGCAGCGGCGCCAGCTCCTCCAACCGCCGCTCCACGGCCGCGGTCACCTCGGCGGGCAGCCCCGCCGACCCGCGCATCCCGGTGCGCGCGTGCACCCGGATCCTGTTGCCGCGCACCGTCACGTGCACGCCGTCGACGCCGCTGACGCCCTCGGCCGCGGCGGCCACCGCCCGGCGCAGCGCGGGCCGGGTCAGCCCCACCACCAGAGCGGGGTCGTCGGTGCGCAGGGCCGTCCAGCGCCCCCGTCCGGGGGCCAGGGCGGCCACGATCAGGGCCAGCCCGATCAGCGCCAGGACCGCCGAGGCGATCTGCACCGACGGCATCGACCAGGTCGTGGTCGCCGCGTACCCGCTGGCCGCGCCGACCGGGATCAGCCCCAGCGGGCTTCCCGCCAGGGCCGAGATCACCTCGGCGGCGGCCACGACGGCCACGAGGAGGATCACGAAGCCCGTGATCACCGCGGGCCAGGACCGCCGCGGACGGAACGTGTGGACGGCCACCCGCCTGGCCCGGCGGTCGACGCCCTGGTCTGGGCGTCCGAGCACCTCTTCCACGGTGGTCATGTCAGCGCACCAACTCCGCGATCTCGATGTCGATGTGGTGGACCCGCTTTCCGGTGATCTGCTCGATCCGCCGCCCGACGTGCCCGCGCACCCGTGCGGCGACCTCGCGCACCGAGTGCGGGTAGCGGACGCCGACCCTCAGCCTGAGCAGCACGACCTCGCCGCTCACCCGGGCCCGCGCCGTGCGCGACCGGGCGGGGAGGGCGCCGGGGACCTCGCGGACCGCACGCGCGGCCGCCTTCTCGACCACACCGGGTTCGATGACGGTGCGACCGCCGGGGTCGCGTTCGCCCCCGCTCCGCTCCCGGGCGACCTCGTCGCCCGGGCGCTCCCTCTGTCGGGGAACCGTACTGGTCCGCACTCCGGCCACGTCCGCTCCCTCACATCTCAGGCGGAGCGCCGCGAGAACACCGCGGTGAGGTCGATCTCGCCCTCCATCGCCCGACCGGCGACGAACCCCGCGAGCCCCAGGATCAGGACCAGCGCGAAGGCCGTGAACCCGCCGAACGCGGCGGCAAGACCCAGCACCGTCCCGTAGGACAGTCCGACGATGGGCCACATGGCTTCCCCCTCTTGTCCAGCACCCGATGCTGCCTGCTCAACCACCCGTGCGGGCGCCGTCCCGCAGTCCCGCGACCACGTCCTCCACGGACACGTGGACGGTACGGCCCCCGGCGACCGGGGTCAGACCGCGGCGCAGCTCGGCGGCGATCTCCGGCAGGGGCCGCCCGAACCGGACCACGACGCCGACCTCGACGCTGTCGTCGCGTACCGCCACCCCCAGGACCCGTCCTCCGGGGACGGGCGTGGCCAGCGTGCCGAAACCCCCCGAGGACAGCTCCACCACGTCCGGGAAGCGCTCGGCCTCCCGCACCAGGCGCCGGGCGACCTCACCCGGGTCCCCGTCGGCGGCCGCCATCACTGCACCCGGGGCGCGGACCCGCCGTCGTCCTCGCCGCGGTCGTCGTCGGGCAGGTGGATGTCGTCCACCCGGATGTTGATCTCGGTGACCTCCAGCCCGGTCATGCGCTCCACCGCCGAGGTGACGTTGCGGCGCACGGCCGCGGCCAGGTCCTGGATGGCGGCTCCGTACTCGACGACCAGGTCGATGTCGACGGCGGCCTGGCGCTCGCCCACCTCGACCGAGACGCCCCGCGCGACCGAGCCGCTGTCGCCGCCCCGGGTCACGACGTCCCTGACCGCGCCGACCGCACGCGCGGTCCCGCCGCCCATGGCGTGGACGCCGCCGATCTCACGCGCGGCCATGCCGGCGATCTTGGCGACCACGCCGTCCGCGATCTGGGTGCGCCCGCCCTCCTCGCGTGAGGAGTCCCCCCGGCTGATCCGGCCCGACTCGCGGGCTCCCGGCACCTTGGTCTCGGTTCTCATGTCCGTCACTGGGTCCCCCTACGCAGTGTGCGGGCCGCACGGGCGGTCGCGGCGCCGAAGGCGCCCCCGGACCGCTCCCCGCGCCTTCCCGGCGGATGTGCCCTCCCAGAGGGCCGGACCGAAACCCGGGCCCGTGTCCTGGCCGGAAGGATGTCGAACTGACCACACCATATACATACACACTGTATCCGACAAAGCACCGTGAGTAATTTTTCCTGGTCGGAACGGGCAAGGTCAGTCCCGTCTCCGACCCAAAACAGCGTCGAGAATCTGGTCGGGGCAGGAAAACGCACGGGGGCGCCCCCGGGCGCCCCCGTGCGCGGACCGCACCCCGCCGCCGCGCGGCGGGCGTCCGGCTCAGCCGAAGATGACCGTCTTATCCCCGTTGAGCAGTACGCGGCGCTGAGCGTGCCAGTTGACCGCGCGCGCCAGCGCCACCGACTCCAGGTCCCGGCCGATCGCCGTGAGCTGCTCCGGACTGTGCGTGTGGTCCACCCGGGACACCTCCTGCTCGATGATCGGGCCCTCGTCGAGGTCGGCGGTGACGTAGTGGGCGGTCGCGCCGATCAGCTTCACACCGCGCGCGTGGGCCTGGTGGTAGGGCCGAGCGCCCTTGAAGCTGGGCAGGAAGGAGTGGTGGATGTTGATGATCCGGCCGGACATCTTGGCGCACAGCTGCTCGGAGAGCACCTGCATGTAGCGCGCCAGGACCACCAGGTCCACGTCGTAGGAGTCGACCAGCTCCAGCAGGCGCGCCTCCTGCTCCTTCTTGCTCCCGGCCGTGACCGGCAGGTGGTGGAAGTCCACGCCGTAGGAGTCGGCCAGGAACTCCAGGTCGGGGTGGTTGGAGACCACGGCGGCGATGTCGGCGTCCAGCAGGCCGCTGCGCTGGCGGTAGAGCAGGTCGTTGAGGCAGTGGCCGAACTTGGACACCATCACGATCATGCGCGGGCGCACGTCGCGGGGGTTGAGGGTCCACTCCACGAACGCGTCGCCGCCCCGGCCGCCGAAGTCGCCCGCCAGCGCCGCGAAGGCGCCGCGCAGGACGTCCTCCCCCACCACGCCGTCGCCGCCCCGCTCCGCCACGAACTGCATCCGCAGGAAGAAGCGTCCCGTGTAGTGGTCGCCGTACTGCTGACTCTCGGTGATGTTGCAACCGTGGTCGGACAGCAGGTTGGCCACAGCGGCGACGATGCCCCGGCTGTCGGGGCACGAAAGGGTCAGGACGTACTCACGCTCACTCATGGAAAGAACCACTCCCGGGGTCGGACGGCTGATCAGCCGTGACACCCCAGGGTATCGCCCCCGCGACACCGGGGGCCGGTTATCGCGAGACCGTCCGCGGACCGCCCGCCGCGGGGGTACCGGGTCCTCTTTTCCGCCGAGAATATGAAAGACATTCATGTTCTGGCATGCTCAGGACATGACAAGTCTGCGCGAAACGTACGAGTCCGCCACACGCGGACTCGAAGCCCCCTTCGCCCTCGTCGACCTCGCCGCCCTGCGCGCCAACGCGGCCGACCTGACCCGCCGCGCCCACGGCAGGCCCATCCGAGTCGCCAGCAAGTCCGTGCGCAGCCGCGAACTGCTGCGCACCGTCCTCGCCCTGCCCGGCTACGCGGGTGTCATGGCCTTCACCCTGCCCGAGGCCCTCTGGCTGGCCGCCGACGACCGCCCCCTCAGCGACGACGTCCTCGTCGCCTACCCCACCGTGGACCGCCAGGCCCTGGCCAGGCTCGTGCGCGACCCCCGCGCCGCCCGCGCGATCACCCTGATGGTGGACGACACCGCGCACCTGGACCTGATCGGCGCCGCCGTCGCCGACGCCGCCGAATCCCGCGGCCCCGACGCCCCGCCGGTCCGGGTGTGCCTGGACGTCGACACCAGCTGGCAGCCCGTGGGACCGCGCCTGCGCGTGGGCACCTACCGCTCCCCCGTGCGCACCCCGGCCCAGGCCGCCGCGTTCGCCCGCGCGGTCGCGGCCCGCCCCGAACTGGAGCTGGACGGGATCATGGCCTACGAGGGCCAGATCGCCGGGGTGGGCGACGCCCCGCCCGGCAGGCCGCTCTACGGACGCCTCCTGCGCGCCGTCCAGCGCCGCTCGGCCGTGGAGCTGGCCAAGCGCCGCGCCGCCATCGTCCACGCCGTCAGGGAGGTCACCGACCTGCGCTTCGTCAACGGCGGCGGTACCGGCAGCCTGCACACCACCGGCCGGGAGAGGGCCGTGACCGAGCTGGCGGCGGGCTCGGGGCTCTACCACCCGCACCTGTTCGACCACTACCGCTCCTTCGGCGGACGCCCCGCCGCCCTGTTCGCGCTCCCCGTCGTGCGCCGGCCCGGACCGGGCGTGGCCACCGCCCTGGGCGGCGGCTACCCCGCCTCGGGCCCCGTGAACGCCCACCGCGCCCCGCTCCCCCACCTGCCCGCCGGGCTCTCCTACAGCGTGAACGAGGGCGCGGGCGAGGTGCAGACGCCCCTGCTCGGCGCCGCGGCCGACGGCCTGTCCGTCGGCGACCGGGTGTGGATGCGCCACGCCAAGGCGGGAGAACTGTGCGAGCGCTTCGACACCCTGCACCTGGTGGACTCCGACACCGGCGAGTACGCGGGCGCCGTGCCCACCTACCGGGGCGAGGGCCAGACCTTCCTCTGACCTCCCCTCCCGCCCGAAGGCGGGAGAAGCCGGCTGACGGAACCCGCCCGCTGGTGGCCCACGCCTGAAAGCCCGCCGGGCGGCGCGGGCTCCACGTACCGGCGCCCGCGGTCCGCCCACCGGCTGAAGCCGGTGGCACTCCCGCGAGGGAAACAGGCGGCGCCCCCGGGGCCCGCGCGTGGCCCGGGGCCCGTGCCGGACACCGCCCCAGCGCCCCCTGGACACCCGGCCCGACGGTCGCCGCACACACGGAGGGGCCCGCTGACGCGGACCCCTCCGAACGTGCGCCGCTCCGGCGCTACTTCCTCCTGCGGTGCACCGCCCAGGCCACCACGCCCACCGCGACGACCGCCCCGACGCCGACCGCGAGCAGCAGCGCCTCCGGGGGGAGCTGACCGCGTGACTGGTAGGTGGTGACGACGTGGCCGTCGCCCTTGACGACGATGCTGCCCTCCTCGGGCTCCACCGGGTGGCTCTCCACGCGCACCGCGCCGCCCCCGACCACCAGGGCGCGCGCCTCGTCCACGATCCGGGCGCCGCGTTCGCGGACCCTCTCCATCTGCTTGCGGGCGATGTTGGCGGGCCGGGCCTGCACGCTCAACTCGTCCAGGGTCTCGGCGAGCTGGCGCTGTTCGCGGTTGATCTCGGCGACGACGTCCGCCGGGGTCAGGCGCGGTTCGGTGTCACGTCCCGTCATGGGTGCCTCTCTCCACTAGCGCAGGGTCGTCTGAGAACCCGTGTCCGAGCCGGTGTCCCGGCTCCCTTCCTCCGCGCCGTCGGACGGACCGGAGAATCTCAGCGCGCTGTCGATTCCGTCGACCACGCGGAAGAAGTCCCGCGTGGACAACCACAGTTTATAGATGATGGCGATCTCGAAGGCGAGGAGCAAAACACCCGCCACGGCGGTGATCCACCCGATAAGGGACGGCGCGCCGAAGGCGGCGGCCGCCAGCGGCGCGATCACGAACACCGACATCTGGAACTCGATGCCGCCCACCAGGTGCGTCCTGACCCGTCTGGCGTTGAGGGCCGACCAGAACCTCTGGTACCACGGGAAGCGGCTGCGGAACTCCTGGTGCAGGTCCACCTTGGGCAGGGTGAGGTCGGGCTGCTTGCCCGCCGTGCGCTGGTTGCGGGCCTCGCGCTCGTTCTGGCTGTGCAGGATCTGCTCCAGCACGCCGATGCCGTGGCGCAGCACCGCCTGCTCGCCGCCGTCGCTCATCGTCCGCCCGCCCGCGCCGGTGGCCGAGCCGGTGTCGTCCTCCTCCGGCTCCAGCATCGACAGGGTGGCACGGGCCCTCTCCAGGGCGGCGGCCAGGTGCGAGCGCATCTCCCTGCGGACCTTGTACACCTGGAGCGCGTTGAGGTAGCGCAGCATGTCCAGGAACACCACGGCCAGGGCCAGCCACACGAACCACACCGGCCCGTCGCCCTCGGCGTTCTCGGCGACGACGTACTGCCCGCCCATCAGGGCGACCACGCACACCAGCACCCGGAACCGGTCGGAGACGTAGTCCATCCACGACCCGAACAGCGACTCCGAGCCGGTGAGCCGGGCCAGCTTGCCGTCCGTGCAGTCCATCAGGAAGGACAGCAGGTACAGCAGCGCGCCCAGCGCCAGGAAGTGGCGGTAGCCCAGCGAGAAGCAGACGGCCGCGCCGAGCCCCAGGAAGAGCGCGACCACCGTCAGCTGGTTGGGTGTGATCGAGGTGCGGTTGGCCACCAGGCGCACGAGCCGGACCGCGATGGGGTCCACGAGGTAGACCGTCCACCAGGAGTCGCGCTCCTTGAGGGTCCGGGCCCTGACCTCGTCGAGTGTGAATCCAGGCATCGTCGCCAATACTCTCCAAGCGAAGCGGGTGTGTTCCGGCCCGCCGGGCGCCGCCGACGCGGCGTCCCCGGTGCGCGGCGGACGTCGCCGGGGCCGAACGACGGGACGAGTGCGGTCAACAATAGGTGATCGCGTCGCTGGTCACTCCGGATGCGGGCGAACCGAACCGGAATCGCAACCGAACACCGTACCCCCAGCCTGGCACAGCCCGCGAAGCGTCGACTCACGGGGCACCGGAAGGCGGGTGTGGTTAGGGTGAGGGCGAGAGTCGGCGGGGCGGCGCCCCGCCCGCGAACCCAAGGGGGACACCACGTGAGCGACCCGATCCGCCTGGAGCCCGGCGACCAGGCACCCGACTTCACCCTCGACGACGCCGACGGCAAGCCCGTCACCCTGAGCGAGGTGCTGGCCTCCACCGGCAAGCGCGTCGTCCTGTACTTCTACCCGGCGGCCATGACCCCCGGGTGCACCACGCAGGCCTGCGACTTCCGCGACAACCTGCGCGACTTCGACTCCGCGGGCCTCACCGTCCTGGGCGTGTCCCCGGACACGAGCGACAAGCTGGCCAGGTTCCGCGACAAGGAGGGGCTGACCTTCCCTCTCCTGGGCGACCCGGGCAAGGACACCCTGCGCGCCTACGGCGCCTTCGGTGAGAAGAAGAACTACGGCCGCGTCGTGCAGGGCGTCATCCGCTCCACCGTCGTCGTGGGCACCGACGGTCGGGTGGAGAAGGCCTTCTACAACGTGAAGGCCACCGGCCACGTCGACCGGATCAAGAGGGAACTGGGCCTGTGACACGGGTGCCGGGGGCGGCCCCCGGGCGCGGCGGGCCCGTGTGCACGCCGCGGCCGGGCCCCGCGCCCGGCACCGGTACAGTTGTCCGCGAGGGGCCGTAGTCCAACTGGCAGGAGACGGCAGCTTTAGGTGCTGTACAGTGCGGGTTCGAATCCCGCCGGCCCCACTCAGCCCACCCCGCTCGGCCCGCGCGGAGGATCCCGCCGCGGCGGCGCTAGCGGCCGAGCAGCGCCCAGAGCATGACCGCGAGCAGCACCAGGACGCCGAGGGAGACCGCGGCGATGGTGGCCACCGCGGGCAGACGGCTGCGCTCGGCGTGCTTGCCCGAACTGGTCAGCCCCAGCGTGTCCGTGGACTCGCGGATCGAGGTCATGATCGAGTTCATCGCCTCGGGGCTGTTGCGCAGCCGCTCGTTGATGGACTCCGCCAGCACGTGCGCGCCCGCCTTGAAGTGCTCGCGGGCCGACTCGCGCTCCTCGCCCTCGGGACGGGGCTCGGCCGGCGTGGCGGTGCCCTGCGCGGCCGTCTCCGGACTCGTCTCGGGCGCCCACGGCGCCAGAGCGGCGATCCGCAGCATCTTGGTGGCGTTCTCGGCGGTCAACCGCTCCGAGGGCTCCACCCGGAGCAGACCGGCCAGCACCGGCGCCAGCGGGCCCGCGCTGGCGGCCTCGGCGGGCTCGTCCAGCTGCTCCTGGCGCAGGATCTTGATGTAGCCCTTGCGGTCGTAGGGAGGGTGTCCCTCCACCGCCGCGTACAGGGTGGCGCCCAGGGACCACAGGTCGGACTCGGGTCCCACCGGGCCGGCCTTGGCCCGCTCCGGCGGGATGTAGGCCGGGGAGCCGATGATGCGCCCGGACGCGCTCAGCGCCGACTCGCCGTTCCAGGCGGCCAGCCCGAAGTCGGTGAGCACGACCCGCCCGGCCTGGCTGATCATCACGTTGTCGGGCTTGACGTCGCGGTGCACGATGCCCTCGGCGTGCGCGACCTTGAGGGCGTCGATGAGCTGGAGGCCGATCTCGGCCACGCGCTGGTAGGGCAGCGGGCCGCCCACCTGGATGAGCTCCTCCAGGGTGGATGCCTCCACCAGCTCCATGACGATCCAGGGGCGGTCGTCCTCGTCCACGACGTCCAGGACGGTGACCAGGCTGGGGTGGGTGAGGCGTCCGGCGACGCGGGCCTCACGGGTGGTGCGCTGCAGGAGCGACTCGCGCTCGGAGCGGCTCAGGTCCGCGGGCAGGCGCAGCTCCTTGACGGCCACCTCGCGGTCGATGACCAGGTCGGTGGCGCGCCAGACCGTGCCGACACCGCCGCGGGCGATCTCCGACACCAACTGGTAGCGCCCCTTGAGCAGGCGTCCCTCGGGACGGGGCTCGGCGGCGTCGGCCGCCTCCGCCCGTGCGGAGGAGCGCGACGCCTCAGGGCGCTGCGTGTGGGGGTTCTCTAGGGAGGACACGGTTATCCACGGGTCCATTCACCGGCCATGGTGGCCTCCTGCGGGAGCATTGCGGTCGCTGTCACCACGTAGGTGCACGGATCACTCGTTATACCAGCAGGACGCCGGATCCATGCTGGTGGTTGCCACATCACGGACACATAGGTTCGCTTTCGTTATGTCCGACGACGACCCGAGCATGCAGTGACGTAGGTCTCATTATGAGACTCCCGTGCCTGTTGGCCGGGGTGGCGCGGGTGCGCGGGCGGTCCGCCCGCGCACCCGGCGGCCTCAGGTCCAGAGCGAGTCGGGGGTGCGCACCTCGACCGGGCCGATCCCGGTGTCGGTGAGCGGCTGGCGCAGGCGCTCGGCGTCGCCGACGACCACCACGACCGACTCCTCGGGGCGCAGGTACTCGGTGGCGGCGCTGTCCAGGGACTCCCTGGTGAGCCTCTCGTACCCGGCCCGGACGCGGTCCACGTGGTCCTCGGGCAGGTCGTGCACCACCATGTCGACCAGGGCCCCGGCCATGGCGCGCGCCGTGGCGTAGGTGACCGGCAGGCCCACCGTGTTGGAGTCGCGTACGGCGGCCAGCTCCTCCTCGGTGACCCCCGACTCGCGCAGCTTGGCGACCTGCTCCAGCGAGGAGGTGACCGAGTGGGCGGTGGTGTCCGCCTCGACCTGGGCGGACATGAAGAACACCCCGCTGTCGCGGCGCAGGTCGAAGCGGGACCCGGCACCGTAGGTGTAGCCCAGGCGCTCGCGCAGCTCCAGGTTGAGCCGGGAGGTGAACATGCCGCCCAGGACCTCGCTGACGCCCTCGGCGCGCGGCAGGTCCACCTGCGAGCGGGAGGGGGCGCGGTGCGCGATGACCAGGGCGGACTGCACGGAGCCGGGCCGGTCCACGATCAGGACGCGGGGCAGCTCCCCGGGCGGCGGGGCGGGCTCGGTCGGCTCGGGCGCGCGCACGGCGGCGGCGTCGCCGAACACGGTCTTGCCCAGGTCCTCCAGGTCGATCCCGGTGAGGTCGCCGACGACCACGAGGGTTCCGGCCACCGAGGCGACGGAGTCGGCGTGGAAGGCCGCCACGGTCTCGGGGGTGACGTCGGCCAGCTTGACCGGGCCGCCCGCGAGCGGCGTGGCGTAGCGGCCGGTGAACAGCTGCCCGCCCAGGCTGCGCATGGCCAGCGTGCTGGCCGAGGCCGCCTCCAGCCAGAACCGCTCCAGCAGCTGGTCGCGGCGGCGGACGACGTCGTCGGGGTTCAGCGCGGGACGGCGCACCGCGTCGGCGAACAGGCGCACCGCCTCGGGCAGGCGGCCCGCGGGGGCGTCCAGGCCGGTGATGAAGGCGTCCCAGTTGACGCGGGAGACCCACTCGGCGCCGTGGCGCTCCAGGGCGGGCGCCAGGGAGCTGTTGCCGTTGGGGCCGTCCTCCAGGACCTCGCTGGTCAGAGCGCTGACGCCCATGGCGTCGAGCGGCTCGGCGGCACCGCCGTGGGGGTGCACGAGACGAAGGGAGACGAGCTGTTGGCCGGGTACGTCGATGGCGACGACCGTGCCGCCGCCGACGGTGAGGCGGCGGGGCTTGGGAAAGGTGTAGGACGCTACGGCACCGAGGTCCGGACGCGACTTGTGCGGCATGCTCTGCGGCTCTTTCTGCGGCTTGCGGTAACGGAACCCGGATCAGGCGTCGACGGTGTCGGCCCCGGACTCCTCGGGGTCGAAGCGGACGACGAGCAGGTTGTCGTCGACCAGCACGCGCTCGGCGGCGGCCCGCACCTCCTCGGCGGTGATGTCGTCCCAGCGCCGGGGCCAGGTGTAGGCCAGCTCGGGGTCGTCGAACAGCTGGGTGCAGCTGCTGATGCTGTCGGCGAGTCCGGAGGGGCTGGAGATGGACTGGAGGTGGTCGCGCTCCAGGACGGCGCGGGCCCGGTCCAGCTCCTCCTCGGTGATGCCGGCGGCCAGCTTGGCGATCTCCTCGCGCATGGCCTCCTCCAGCACGTCGCCGCTGACGCCCTCGCGGGCGAGCATGTTCACCAGCATCAGGCTGTCGGTGTAGCGGAACGGCAGGATGTCGGCGGCGCCGCCGCCGTCGTCGGCGGCGATGGGGCGGTCCACCACCAGGGAGCGGTACAGGCGGCTGCCCTGTCCCTGGCCCAGGACGGCCGAGGCCAGGTGCATGACGTCGAACCCGCGCTCGCCGTAGGGGGCGACGCGGAACCCGAGGAACACCCCGGCGGCGGGCACGGTCTCGGTGACCGCGTCGCGGACCGGGCCGCCCAGCGGGGCCTCCAGGGCGGCGTCGGGCGCCTCGGGGACGCTCTCGCGGGCCGGGATGGGACCGAAGAACTTCTCCACGCGGCCCCGGACGTCCTCGGGGTCGAGGTCGCTGACCACGGTGAGCACGCAGTTGTCCGGGCCGTAGTGGGCCCTGTGGAACGACTTGACGTAGTCGAGGTCGGCGGCGTCCAGGTCGGCCATGGAGCCGATGGTCGGGTGGTGGTAGGGGTGGCCCTCGGGGTAGGCCAGGCGCAGGATGCGCTCCAGGGCGGTGCCGTAGGGCTGGTTGTCGTAGCGCTGGCGGCGCTCGTTCTTGACGACGTCGCGCTGGTTGTCCAGGACCTCCTGGGTCATGCCCTCGCGCAGGGTCGCCAGCCGGTCGGCCTCCAGCCACAGGATTCGGTCCAGGGCGTGCTCGGGGACCGTCTCGTAGTAGTTGGTGCGGTCGGTCGAGGTGGAGGCGTTGATGTCGCCGCCGAGCCGCTCGACCTCCTCGAAGTGCTCGCCCTTGGCGACACCGCCGCTGCCCTGGAACATCAGGTGCTCGAAGAGGTGCGCGAACCCCGTGCGCCCGGGGACCTCGTGCCGGGACCCCACGCCGTACCACAGGTTCACGGAGGCGACCTGGCCCGTGGAGGCCGCAGCGGTCACCAGACGCAATCCGTTGTCGAGCGTGTACTGAACGACACGTCCCGCCGCTCCGATGGTGGTCACCAGTGCTGCCCCCGATTCACGTCGCCTGCGACCGCGCCGCCCGCGCGGGCGGCCGTCGTCGTAACGAGTACGACCCTACGGCCTCATCGGACCACGGGGACACCCGATCGGGTAATCGGTCGAACCGAAACCGTGGCGGTCAGCTCTGGTACTCGCTGGTGTCCATGGACAGGGCGATCTCGTCGTACACGGCGGAGTACTGGGAGTCGGCCGACCACACGTAGAGCAGGACGTCGCTGACCGGCAGGAACCACATGCGCACCTCGAAGGTGTCGCCGTTGACGCACGCCACGTTCCACACCGAGTGGTGCGAGGTGAGGCCGTCGGCGTGGTCGGTGAAGTCGGAGACCGCGAGCTCGGCCCCCTCCACGCCGATGCCCCCGGAGGCGGCGGTGTTGAGGCTGCGGCAGCTGCCGGTGTCGGCGGCCCAGCCGCCCTCCTTGCTGAACGCCTCGCCCTCGCCCGGCCAGCCCTGGGGGTGCTTCTCCGCCGCGTGCGGGGTCAACTGCACGGAGCCGTACCCGCAGGGCTCCTGTCCGGGCGGGCTCACGCAGAGCACACCGCCCTCGTTCTGGGTCTGCCAGCCCTCGGGGACCTTCAGGGACACGCCCTCGATGCTCTCGGTGGCGAACTCCTCCGGCGCCGGGGGCTCCGCCGCGGGCAGGGGCCCGCTCTCGCCGAGCTGCAGTTCGGCCTCGCTCCCTCCGGAGCAGGCCGACAGGAGCAGCAGCGCCGCGGCAGCCGCGACCGTTCCCGTGCCGACGCGTGCGGCGCGCGACCGCCGCCCTCGCCCGTGGATGCCCGCCATGCCGTCGTCCCTCTCGTGGATCCCGTGCTCGAACCACCGTTGACCCTAGCGCGCCCGACGACCGCATCGCCCGATTCAACCCGTTCCGGACGGCGTTCCGCACCCCGGAGCACTACGCTGGGCCCATGGTGGACCTCGCGAAGATCATGAAGACCCGACAGCGCCCCCAGGGGCCGCTGGTGCTGGAGCTGGACCTGACGGAGGGGGTCGCCGACCAGGCCCCCGGGGATCCGTTCAGCCAGATCATGAACCGGCGCAGGCAGCAGTACCTGGACGTCCTGGAGGGGATCCGCCGCGGCGCGCGCGACCCGCGGGTGGCGGCCCTCCTGGTCCGGGTGGACGCCCGGTCCCTGGGATTCGCCAAGGTCCAGGAGCTGCGCGACACCGTCGCCGACTTCCGCGCGGCGGGCAAGCCCGCGGTGGCCTGGGCCGACTCCTTCGGCGAGACCGGCGAGGGCAACCTGCCCTACTACCTGGCCTGCGCGTTCTCGCGCGTGGTCATGGCGCCCACCGGCGTGCTCGGCCTGACCGGCCTGATGATGCGCACGACCTTCGTCAAGGGCGCCCTGGACAAGCTGGACGTGTCCTACGAGGTGGGCGCGCGCCACGAGTACAAGAACGCGATGAACAGCGTCACCGAGACCGGTTACACTGCCGCCCAGCGCGAGGCCAGCGACCGGATCGTCACCTCGCTGGGCGACCAGATCGTCGAGGCGGTCTCCCTGGCCCGGGGGCTGCCCCGGGAGGAGGTGCGCGCGCTGGTCTCCAAGGGCCCCTTCCTGGCCCGCGAGGCGGTTGAGCACAAGCTGGTGGACGGGCTCGCCCACCGGGACGAGGTGTACGCGCAGCTGTTCGGGGAGCTGAGCGGTGAGCCGCAGCTGCAGTTCGTCACCCGCTACCACCGCAAGCACACCGCGCCCCAGCAGCTGTCCCGCGACACCGGGGGCCACATCGCGCTGATCTCGGCCACCGGAACGATCAGCCTGGGCCGGACCCGGCGCTCGCCCCTGGGCGGCGGCACCGTCATGGGCTCGGACACCGTGGCGGCGGCCTTCCGCGCCGCGCGCAAGGACCCCCGGGTCAAGGCGGTCGTGTTCCGGGTGGACAGCCGGGGAGGCTCCCCCACCGCCTCCGACGCGATCCGCCGCGAGACCGAGCTGACCAGCAAGGCGGGCATCCCCGTGGTGGCCGTGATGGGCGACGTCGCCGCCTCCGGCGGCTACTACGTGACCCTGGGCTCGGACGCGGTCGTCGCGCAGCCGGGCACCCTGACCGGCTCCATCGGCGTGATCACCGGCAAACCGGTCCTGGGCGCGCTGAAGGAGCAGTACGGCGTGACCAGCGACTCCGTGCGCACCGGCGAGCACGCCGGCATGTTCGACACCGACCGGCCCTTCACCGAGTCCGAGTGGGAGCGGGTCAACGCGCTCCTGGACGAGATCTACGAGGACTTCACCGGCAAGGTCGCCGCCGCGCGCGGGATGACTCGCGAGCAGGTGCACGAGGTGGCCCGGGGCCGGGTGTGGACCGGCCGCGACGCCCACGAGCGCGGTCTGGTGGACGAACTGGGCGGCCTGGAGACCGCCGTCCGGCTGGCCCGTGAGAAGGCCGGCGCGGGGCCGCTCCCGGTGCGGCCCTTCCCCCGCCCGAACCCGCTCGACCGGATCCGCCAGCATGAGTCCAGCGAGGACGTGGGGGCCTCGGGCCCGCAGACCGTGGTCAGCGCCTGGGGTCCCCTGGAGCACGTGGCCGTGGCGATGGGGCTGCCGGTCGGCGGCCCGCTGATGATGCCGGGGCTGTGGGAGATCCGTTGACGTACCTGGAAGCGATGGCCCTGCTGCCCGTCGGCGTCACGGTGGTGACCGTCGCCGACGGCCGCGACGACGTGGGGGCCACCGTCAGCGCCTTCGGGTCGGTCTCGGCCGACCCGCCCGTGGTGTCGGTCAGCGTGGACGCCAGCGGCTACATGGCCGAGGTGATCGAGGAGGTCGGCGCCTTCGCCGTCAACGTGCTGGGGGGCGGCCAGCGGGCGGTGGCCGGGCGCTTCTCCGCCGAGGGCCGTCCCAGCGCGCGCCTGCTGGTGACGGACCAGCCCCACCACCGGGGCGAGCACACCCGCGCGATCGTGCTGGACGAGGCCCTGGCCGCGCTGGAGTGCTCCGTGCGCCAGCGGGTAGCGGTCGGCGACCACGTGGTCTTCTTCGCCGACGTCACCA
Organism: Nocardiopsis sp. CNS-639; assembly: GCF_000381685.1. Classification (NCBI taxonomy): domain Bacteria; kingdom Bacillati; phylum Actinomycetota; class Actinomycetes; order Streptosporangiales; family Nocardiopsidaceae; genus Nocardiopsis; species Nocardiopsis sp. CNS-639. The sequence goes on along the minus strand of NZ_KB906888.1, from coordinate 13,177 downwards.
ACCTGCCGGGGGTGCGGGGCGAGGGCGCGGCCCTGGCCCGCCGTTCCGGCCGGTACCGGCTGGTGGAGTAGGCGGCCGGTTCGGTGGGCGAGGGGCCGCGGCCCCGGGGGTGGGCGCGCGCGGGCGGCTCACCCCCGCGGGGCCGAGGCGCGCGGACTCCGCCGCCGCCTCGACCCCGGCTCCCCCTCGACCGCCGGGAACCGACCGCCAGAACCCGACCGCTCAGGCCAGCCCCTCCTGCTCCAGCCACTCCTGGGCGACGTCGGCGGCGTTCTCGTTGCCGATGACCACCCGCTCGTTGAGCTGGGTGAGGGCCTCGGTGGTCAGGGCGGCGGAGACGGCGTTCAGCGCGCCCCGGGCGGTCTCGTCCACCTGCTCGCCGTTGACCAGCGGGGTGATGTTCTGCGCGCCGAACAGGTTCTCCGGGTCCTCCAGGACCACGAAGTCGTTCGCGGTGATCTGCGGGTCGGTGGTGAACAGGTTGGCCGCCTGGATGTCACCGTCCAGGAGCGCCTGGGTCAGCAGCGCCACCTCCAGGGAACGGAACTCGCCGAACTCCACCCCGTAGACGTCGGCCAGGCCCACCACGCCCTGCTGGCGGGTCTCGAACTCCGGCGGGCCGCCCAGGGTCAGCTCCCCCGCGACGCCGGCCAGGTCCTCCAGGCTGGCCAGGCCGTGCTCCTCGGCGACCTCGCTGGTGACGGTGACCGAGTCCTTGTTCTCCGCGCTGGAGGAGTCCAGGATCTCCAGGCCCTCGGGCAGCGCCTCGGTGACCCTCTGGTTGGTCTCCTCGCTGCTGCCGGTGGGCGCGTTCTCGTCGAGATAGGCCAGGATCGCGCCGTTGTACTCGGGGAACACCGACAGGTTGCCGGACTCGATCTGCGAGTAGTAGACCTCGCGACTGCCGATGCCGAGCTGGTAGTCGACCTCCACGCCCTCGGCCTCCATGGCCCGGCCGTAGATCTCGGCGAGCAGGGTGGACTCGGGGAAGTCGGCGGAGCCGATGACGACCGCGTCGCCGGAGCCGCCTCCGGACCCGCCGCCGCCCTCCTCCGCGTAGGGGTCGCTGGCGCCGCACCCGGTCAGGAGCAGCGCGGCCAGGGGCAGGGCGATTCTCTTGTACATGGGACCTTCTCTCTGGGATGGCCTGGCCCTGTGACCCGGCCCGGTTCTGTGATGTGGCCCGGATCCGCGGCGCGGTCCGGTTCCGCCTAGCCCTGCGGCGCGGCCTGGCGCAGACCGGGGGCGACCAGGAGCCGCCGCAGTCCGGCGAACACGAGCGTGGTCAGGACCGCGAGCAGCACCACCAGCACCGATCCGCCGAGCATCATCGTCAGGTCCTGGCGTGCCTGGCCGTCGACGATGTAGCGGCCCAGGCCGCCGACCCCCACGTAGGCGGCGATGGTCGCGGTCGCGACCACCTGGACGGCGGCGGTGCGCATCCCGATGAGGATGAGCGGCGTGGCCACGGGCAGTTCCAGGCGCAGCAGCACCTGGTGGCCGCGCATACCCATCCCGACGGCGGCGTCCCTGAGCCGGGGCTCCACACCGCGCACGCCCTCGTGTGTGTTGACCAGGATCGGGGGCACGGCCAGCGCCACCAGCGCGCACAGCACGGGCACGATCCCGATACCGGCGGCCAGCACGATGAGGAACAGGACGCCGATGGTGGGCAGGGCGCGGGCGAAGTTGGCGAGGCTGGTGGTGAGGAAGCCGCCCACACCGGTGTGCCCGGTGAGCAGTCCCAGGGGGACCGCGACGGCGGCGGACAGCAGCAGCCCGAGCAGCGAGTAGTAGACGTGCTCGCCCAGGCGCGCGGGGATGCCCGCGCCGCCGGTCCACTGGGCCGGGTCGGCGAACCACGCGACCAGGTCGTTGAGGATGTCCATGGCTACCTCTCCCCCGCCGTGTCACCGGTGCCCGGGTCCGCTGGCGACCGTCCCCCCGCCGGGGTCGCGGCCTGTGGCTCCGCTGCCGAACCCACTGCCGGGTCCGCCGCGGCCGCCTCCGCCGCGACCGCCCGGCGCCTGCGGCGCGGTACGGCGCCGTCGCGGTGCGACCAGGGGGTGAGCAGGCGCTGGGCGAGCACGAGCACCGCGTCGGTGACGAACGCCAGGGCCACGGTGAGCACGATGCCGACCACGATGGGCGCGTCGAACTGGCGCCGGAAGCCCTCGCTGAGGATGAGCCGGCCGAGCCCGCCCAGGCCCACCAGCGAGGCGACGCTGACCATGCTGATGGTGGCCACCGAGGCCACCCGCAGCCCGGCGATGACCACCGGCACGGCCACCGGCATCTCCACGTACAGCAGGCGCCGCAGCGGACCGAAGCCCATGGCGACGGCCGCCTGGCGCACGTGGTCGGGAACCTGGCGCAGCCCGTCCACCACGTTGGGCAGCAGGATCACCAGGGTGTACAGGGCCAGCGGCACGACGGCCGTCCAGTCGCTGAACCCGGTGTAGGGCAGCATGAGGAAGAACAGGGCGATGGAGGGCACCGCGTAGAGCACGTTCACACCGGTCAGCACCGGCGGGTACAGGGGCTTCCAGCGCGCGCACGCCAGGCCCAGGGGCAGGGCGACCGCCAGTCCGATGAGGATGGACAGGTAGGACAGCCGCATGTGCTCGGTCAGGCGGGGCAGGACGCCCCGGTCCGGGTCGCCGGGGTGGCTCCAGTTCTCGACGCCCCAGTCCACGACGCGCACGACCCAGTCCCACGCCCCGGTGCCGGATCCGGCCGCGGACCCGGCGTCCCAGACCCCGGCGACGGCCTCGGCGATCACTCGGTCACCGACCACAGGGCGGCGCCCAGGTCGTCCTGCGAGACCACGCCGACCACCCGGCCGTCGGCGTCGACGCCGACCGCGCGGCCCGCGGGCGAGAGCACCGCCGCGTCCAGGGCGGCGCGCAGGGAGTCGGTGCCCACGTCGAAGGTGTGGCCGAAGGGCGCGAGTTCGAGTGAGCCCAGGGCGGTGTCGGCGGGCGCGTCGGCCAGTTGCCGCGCGCTGACCCAGCCCAGGGGCATGCGGTCGCCGCTGACGACCAGGGCCCAGGGCTCGTTCCCGAGCGGGGCGACCGCGGCGCCCGCGCGCACGCTCTCCTCCAGGACGGCGTCCTGGCGCGGGGAGAGCCTGTCGGCCGGGAAGAAGGACAGGCGCCGCACTCCCCGGTCGTAGCCGATGAAGGACTCCACGAAGGCGTCCTGGGGCGCGGCCAGCAGGTTCTGGGGCGTGTCGTACTGGGCGAGCCTCCCGCCGGGGCGGAAGACGGCGATGCGGTCACCGAGCCGGACGGCCTCGTCGATGTCGTGGGTGACGAAGACGATGGTCTTGTGCAGCTCCTTCTGCAGGCGCAGGAGCTCGTCCTGGAGGCTGGCGCGCACGACGGGGTCCACGGCGCTGAAGGGTTCGTCCATCAGCAGGATGGGCGGGTCGGCGGCCAGTGCGCGGGCGACGCCGACACGCTGCTGCTGGCCCCCGGAGAGCTGGTGGGGGTAGCGCCTGGCCTGGGCGGGCTCCAGACCGACCAGTTCCATCAGCTCCGCGGCGCGCGCCCTGGCCCTGGCCCGGCCCCAGCCGAGCAGCAGGGGCACGGTGGCGATGTTGTCGCGCACGGTGCGGTGCGGGAAGAGCCCGGCCTGCTGGATGACGTAGCCGATGGAGCGGCGCAGCGCGGCGGGGTCGCGCTCGCGCACGTCCTCGCCGTCGATGCGGACGGTGCCCCCGGTCGGTTCGACCATGCGGTTGATCATCCGCAGCGACGTGGTCTTGCCGCTGCCGGAGGGACCCACGAAGACCGTCGTCTGGCCGGTCTCGACGGTCAGGTCCAGCTGGTCGACGGCCACCGTGCCGTCGGGATAGAGCTTGGCGGCGCCCTCGAACGCGATCATCGGCGGTGTCGTCTCCATTCGGGGAACCGGAGGGTCCGGAAAGGTGAGGTGTGGCGAGGGGCAGGCCGTTCGCACGTTACCCCCGCGCGTGCTGCTCAAACCGTGAGGTGGAGGCCGTGACCGTACCGGGACCGAAGGTGGCGCGGACACGCCGAGGGGCCGGGTCGTGGGACCCGGCCCCTCGGCGTGCCGCCTCAGTCCTGACGGCCGATCCAGTCGGCGAGCTGGTGCAGGTCGTCCAGGACGGCGTCGGCGCGGGCCGCCTCCTCGGCGGCGGCGTGGCGGTAGCCGTAGATGCCCCGGCGCAGCAGGACGGTGCGCATCCCGGCGGCGCGGGCGGGGAGGACGTCGTTGTCGACGCGGTCGCCGACGTAGACGATCTCGCCGGGTTCGGTGCCGGGGCTGGCGGCCCGGACCAGGGACAGGACGCGGTCGAAGAACGCGGGGTCGGGCTTCTTGACGCCCCAGTCGTCGGAGATGCCGATGCCGTCGACGCCCAGGTCCATGGCGGTCAGGGCGGGCCCGGCCTCGGGCGGCTGGTTGCCCGCGATGACCAGGGAGATCCCGGACGCGCGCATGGCCGCGAAGGCGGGGCGCACGTCGGGGTACAGGTCGGCCTCGCCGAAGTGCTCGCGCTCCCCGTCGGGGTCCTCGGCGCGCCAGCGCGCGCTCTCGGCCGCGAGGTCGAACCCGGGCACGAGCAGGCGGAAGCCGTCGGTGAGGGTGCCGCCGGAGGCGAGCACGCCGCCGATGGTCCCGAAGAAGGCCATGTGCGGGATGCCGAAGCGGTCGGCCCAGCGAGCGAAGATCCGCGTCTCGTCGACGAGTGTCTCGCCGACGTCGAAGACCGCAGTACGAATTGCCACGGTCAGGGAGTGTACAAGCCGCCGACGACGGTCCCCGGGCAGGGGCGGGGGCCGCGACCCGGGACCGGCGCGCACCGAGCGGGCGCCGCGCGCTCCCGACGGCGCGGCCCGACCGCGGTGTCCGGCCGGGAGGACCGGCTCACGGGGCGGGACCGGCCGGGCCCGCCCGCGGAGGCCTCAGCTGGGCGGGCGCAGCACCGCGAAGGCGTCGGTGACCTGGAGGCTGCGGTCGCGGAACCGGAAGAGGGCGGCGGGCCTGCCCCCGGAGCGGCCCGAGGGCACCGAGCGGCCGGTCTCCTCGATCTGCCCCCGGCGCAGCAGGACGCGGCGCAGGTTGGTGGCGGCCACGTCGTGGCCCAGCGCGGCCCGGTAGTAGCCGGACAGCTCCGACATCGTGAACTCCGGCGGCGCGAGGGCGAACCCGACGTTGGTGTAGCTGAGCTTGGCGCGCAGCCGCTGGCGTCCGGAGCGGACGATGGAGGCGTGGTCGAAGGCCATGGTCGGCAGGTCGGCGGCCGGGTGCCAGCCGGTGTCGTCGGGCACGACCGGGTCCACGTCGGCGGGGACCAGCCCCACGTAGGCGGTGGCCAGGGTGCGGCGCCGGGGGACGCGGTCGGGGTCGCTGCGGGTCTCCAGCTGCTCCAGGTGTGACAGATCCCTCACGTCGACCTTCTGGGCGAGCTGGCGCCGGATGGAGGCGCCCAGGTTCTCCCCCCGGCCGAGCCTGCCGCCGGGCAGCGCCCAGGCGCCCTCGCAGGGCGGCAGGGCCCTGCGCCACAGCAGGACGCACAGTTCTCCGGCACGGATCTGGAGCACGACCGCGAGCGCCTCGTGCACCGACAGCTCCGCGTGGTCGGACGCGGAGCAGACGGACGCCGCGACCTGTCCGTTTTCCTGAGGGATGTCCACCCTGTCCCTTCCGTTACTCGTCATGTTAAGCTTCATCAGGTTTGTGCCTGACAGACAAAAACTTGTCCTCATCCGCACCGACCCTCCCCGGCACGGCGCCCGCGCGGCGTTGCCCACAGCCTCAAGGAAGTAGTTGGACATGGCACCGGTCACCGCTACGGCGGACACCATGACCAGGCAGGAATGGGCCGCAGAGGTCCACCGCCTGGCGAAGGAGCGCGACGCTGTCATCCTCGCGCACAACTACCAGCGCCCGGAAATCCAGGACGTCGCCCACCACACCGGCGACTCCCTGGCGCTGTCCCGCCTGGCCGCCGGTGTCGACGCGAGCACCATCGTCTTCTGCGGTGTGCACTTCATGGCCGAGACCGCCAAGATCCTCGCCCCGCACAAGACCGTCCTGCTGCCCGACCCCAACGCCGGGTGCTCGCTGGCCGACACCATCACCGCCGAGGACGTGCGCGCCTGGAAGGCCGAGCACCCCGACGCGGTCGTGGTCGCCTACGTCAACACCACCGCCGCGGTCAAGGCCGAGACCGACATCTGCTGCACCTCCTCCAACGCCGCGGACGTCATCCGCTCCATCCCCGAGGACCGCGAGATCCTCTTCCTGCCGGACCAGTTCCTGGGCGCCCACGTCAAGCGGGTCACCGGCCGCGACAACATCCACGTGTGGATGGGCGAGTGCCACGTGCACGCCGGGATCGACGGGCACACCCTGCGCGAGCGGGTCGCCGCCGAGCCCGACGCCGAGGTCTACGTCCACCCCGAGTGCGGCTGCGCCACCTCCGCCCTCTACCTCGTGGGCAGCGGCGCCGTACCGCAGGAGCGCGTCAAGGTCCTCTCCACTGGCGGGATGCTGACCGCCGCGGAGAACACCAGCGCCAAGAAGGTCCTCATCGCGACCGAGACCGGCATGCTGCACCAGCTGCGCAACGCCAACCCGAACACGGAGTTCGAGGCGGTCAACTCGCGCGCCGAGTGCCACTACATGAAGATGATCGACGCGGACAAGCTGCTCAACGCGCTGCGGTTCGGCACGACCGAGATCACGGTCGACGCCGACACCTCCGCGCGCGCCCGCCGCTCCGTCGAGAGGATGATCGCCATCGGGTCGCCGTCACGCGGCGGAGAGTAGCCGATCCGCGACCGACGGGTCCCGCGTCCGGCCCCGAGGTTACAGAAGTCTTACCTTCAAGACACAGGTAGACGATTCACCCACGCGTCGCCGCGCCCCTCGCTACCGTCGCGGGAAACGGGGGGTTAGAAAAGTGACCAGAGGTAGCGAACCAGGCGAACCGTCGACGGTCGAGGCGCTCTACGACGCCTTCGCCCCGTCCCTGTACCGGTACGCCTGGTCGCTACTGGGTGAGGAGGACACCGGGCAGGCGGCCGAGGCCGTGCACGACGGCCTCGTCGCCGGTGTCGTCCTCGACTCGCGGCGCGCGGACCCGGCCGACCTCGGCTCCTGGCTGTACGCCCTGGTCCGCTCGGCCTGCCAGCGCCGCGGCCTGGCCCACGTGAGCCCCTACACCCGGCTGGCCACGGTGCCCGCGGAGGAGCCGGTGGCCCGCATGTTCGCCCGGCTGCCCGCCAGCCACCGCGAACTGGTGGAGCTGAACCTGCGGCACGCGCTGCCCACCTCCGCGGTCGCGCGCGTCCTGGGCCTGGACCCCCAGATCTGCGGCGAGCTGTCGCGCTCGGCGATCCGCCGCGCCGCCGAGAACCTGGACGGCCGCGACGGCGGGCGCCGCGTCCCGGACCCCCGCCCCTCCCGGGAGGCGGGAGCGCCGGACGGCGCCGGGGACACCGGCGGCCCGGGAACCGCCGCCTGGCGCGCCCAGGTGCACGACGTCTCCCAGGCCCTGGCCCTGCTGCGCCCGCCCGGCCCGCCGCCCGGCCTGCGCGAGGCGGTGGTGCGCACCTGCACCGACCCCGGCCTCGCCGCTGTCCGCGAGCGCATCGCCGCGCAGATGCACCCCCTCACCGGCGAGGGGTACCCGATGCACCGCTCCCGCGCCGCCGGGGCGGTCGAGGAGGAGGCCGAGGCGGCCGAGCCCGGCCCCGAGGCGCCGCCCCGCGCCCTGCCCGGCGACCGGCTGACCACGCGCGACCACCCGGTGCGCGACGAAACGGTCACCCCGCTGGCCGGACCCCGGCCCCCCACCGGACCCGACTCCGGTGACGACCCCGACGACCAGCGCACCGCCCGCCGCCGCTGGCCGCTGCCCGCCGTCTCCGGCCTCGCCACCGTAGTCCTGGCGGTCGCGCTGTGGGGCTGGGCCAGCGCCGTGGGCGGCCCCTCGACGATGATCGGCTCCGGGCCCGACGAGGCCGAGCGCGGTCCACTGGTCCCGCAGGTGGAGACCGACGCGACCAGCGCGGACACCAAACCGGAGGCCGGACCGACCGTGGAGTCCACGACCGCGCCGACGGAGCCCACCGAACCCGGGGCCGCGACGGAGCCGCGGCAGGAGGACGGCGGCGGCAGCGGGCACCAGGCCCCCGACCCGGTTCCGGAGCGGACCACGCCCGCACCGCCCGCGCAGGAGCCGAGCCCGCCCCCCGGGGACGAGGGCCCCGACGGCGGTCCGGACGCGCCCGAGGGGGAGGAGCCCGGAGACGACGACGCCCCCGGCGGCCCGCCCGAGGAGGACGGGGACGACGACGGGGGCGGCACAGGACTGCTCGACGGGCTGTTGGGGCTGCTCTTCGGCGGTGGCTGACGCCGGTCCCCCGCCGGCGCGGGGGGAGGGTGAGCGGGTCAGAACGGGGCGAGCAGGCGCTCGGCCGCCGTCTGGAGCCGCCGCTCCACCTCGTCCACGTCGCGGCGTCCCTTGAGGACCTCCACCAGCTCGAAGATCCACACGCTGGTCAACGAGCCCACCAGGACGTAGCCGGTGCTGTCGCGGTCCACCTCGGTGCTGTCCTCCTCCTCGGCTCCCTCCAGGTTGCCGGTGGCCACCCGCCACACCAGGTCGGAGATGCGCGCGTCGAGCTCGATCTTGACCTCGGCCATGATGAGCGAGCGCACCAGCGCGTCGGCCAGCTCCGGCTCGCGCATCAGCCCGCGCGTGGCCCGCAGCAGGACGTCGACCGCGCGCTCGGCGGGGGTGTCGGCGGTGGGCGGGCGGCGGACGATACCGCCCTCCAACAGGTCCAGCTCCTCGGTGACCACGGCCACCACCAGGTCCATCTTGGAGGGGAAGTACCGGTAGAGCGTGCCGAGGGCGACACCCGCGCGCTCGGCCACCGAACGCATCTGCATGGCCTCGACACCACCGCGCACGGCCAGCGCGGCCGCGGTCTGCACGATGCGCCTGCGGCGCTGGGTCTGACTTCGTGACATCGTTCCACTCGCCGCCCGCACCGCCACAGGATCTCCCCTTCGTCGTCAGCCCGCGCGCTGCCCGCTCGCCGCGGCACTGATGCCCGTCGCCGACGCCCACCCGGAGGCGGCGACTGTTACGAGAACACGTTATCCAACGGATTCCCCCGAAGACGGCCGGTCAAGCCCATGATCCTCACCTCATCGCCCGACGTAGCAGTAGCAATACGAAAAGAGGACCGGGGTTTTCGGATCGCCTGACAGGCTTTGTAGAATTTGTTCTCATTTGTGTACCGCGCATGAACACCACCCCTCCCCCGGCCGTCCGGGCGCCCGCCGCGCCGAAGACGGCGACGCGCCCCGCCGGAGCGCCACCGCAGGGCACCCGACATAGGATCCCTTACCAACCGGCCCGACGCCGGTCCGAACACAACTGCCGAGTAACATAGGCACGCGCACGCCTGTCACCGGCCGACGGCATCCGCGCCCACGGCGACCGGGCCCGCGACCCAACGAAGAGGTGGACTCTTGACCCAGTCGGGCACCACACCGAGCCCACGGCCCCATGCCGAGCGCCCCCTGCGCGTCGCCCTGCTGTCCTACCGCAGCAAGCAGCACGTCGGCGGACAGGGCGTGTACGTCCGCCACCTCTCGCGCGAACTGGCCACCCTGGGCCACGAGGTCACCGTCCTCTCCGGCCAGCCCTACCCCACCCTGGACGAGGGCGTGACCCTGGAGAAGATCCCCTCCCTGGACCTGTACAACGACGCCCACCCCTTCAAGGCCCCGCCCGTACGCGAGTGGCGCGACTGGATCGACGCCCTGGAGGTCGCCACCATGTGGACCGCCGGGTTCCCCGAGCCCCTCACCTTCTCCCTGCGCGCCAACCGCGAACTGCGCCGCCGCCTGGACGACTTCGACGTCGTCCACGACAACCAGACACTGGGCTGGGGACTGCTCGGCATCAGGTCCGCCGGGCTGCCGCTGGTCACCACCATCCACCACCCCATCAGCGTGGACCGCAGGATCGAACTGGCCGAGGCCCGGGGCCTGCACAGGCTCACCAAGCGCCGCTGGTACGGCTTCGTGGGCATGCAGGCCAGGGTCGCCCGCCGGCTCGACCCGATCCTGGTGCCCTCCCAGTCCTCCGCCGACGACATCGCCCGCGAGTTCGGCGTCGCCCCCTCCGCCATGGAGGTCACCCCGCTGGGCGTGGACACCCGCCACTTCCACCCGCGCCCCGCACTGGAGCGCGTACCGGGACGCATCGTGTGCACCGCCAGCGCCGACAGCCCCCTCAAGGGCGTGGCGGTCCTGCTGCGCGCCGCGGCCAAACTCGCCACCGAACGCGACATCACCCTGACCGTCGTCAGCAGACCCAAGCCCGGCGGCCCCACCGACCAGCTGGTGGACGAGCTGAGCCTGCGCGACCGCGTCGAGTTCGTCAGCGGCATCGACGACACCGCCCTGGCCGAACTCATCGCCAGCGCGCAGGTGGCGGTCGTCCCGTCCTTCTACGAGGGGTTCTCCCTGCCCGCGGTGGAGGCCATGGCCTGCGCCACGCCGCTGGTGGCCAGCCAGGCCGGAGCGCTGCCCGAGGTCGTGGGCACCGACGGGGACGCCGGGCGCCTGGTGCCCCCGGGCGACCCCGAGGTGCTCGCCGAGGCGCTCGCCGCCCTGCTCGACGACGACGCCGAACGCGAGCGCATGGGCGCCGCCGCCTGGCGCCGGGTCCAGGAACGCTTCACCTGGAGGGCCGTCGCCGAGCTGACCGCGCGCCGCTACGCCTCCACCATCGACGCCGTGCGGGGGAACCGCCCCGTCGACGGCGACACGCGCCCCGGGCCCGCCGAGGCCGCGTCCGCCGAGCCCGCGTCCGCGCCGGCACCCGAGCGGGCCCGCGCGAACGGCGCCTGACCGGCCCGAGCCGCGCGCCGCCCCGTCGGGCCACGCGGCGACCCACCGCCCCGCGTCCGCGGCCGCGGAGCCCCGAACCCAGATCCCCGAGCCAGATCCCCAGGGAGCCTCCACTGATCACCGTCGACTTCAACCTGTTCCCCGTCGGCCCGGGCGACCGCGTGCTCGACCTGGGCTGCGGCGGCGGCCGCCACGCCTTCGAGGTCTACCGACGCGGCGCCGACATCGTGGCCTTCGACCAGAACGTCGCCGACCTCGCCGAGGTCGAGACCATGTTCGCCGCGATGCGCCACGAGGGCGAGGCTCCCGAGGAGGCCAGGGCCGAGACCGTCAAGGGCGACGCCCTGGACATGCCCTTCGACGACGCCAGCTTCGACCGGGTGGTCGCGGCCGAGATCTTCGAGCACATCCCGCACGACACCGCCGCCATGGCCGAACTCTTCCGGGTGCTGCGGCCCGGCGGCATCGCCGCGGTGACCGTGCCCAGCTTCCTGCCCGAGCGCCTGTGCTGGGCCCTGTCGGAGGAGTACCACACCAACGAGGGCGGGCACATCCGCATCTACACGCGCGCCGAACTGGAGGCCAAGCTCAAGGCCACCGGCTTCGAGATCGGCCCGCACCACCACGCGCACGCCCTGCACGCGCCCTACTGGTGGATCAAGTGCGCGGTGGGCACCGACCGGGACGACCACCCGCTCGCCAAGGCCTACCACGACATGCTGGTGTGGGACATGCTCAAGGCCCCAGCGGTGACCCGCGTCGCCGAGCGCCTGCTCAACCCGGTCATCGGCAAGAGCGTGGTCGTGTACGTGCGCAAACCGCACGACGCCTGATGTCCGTCACCCCCGCGCCCGCGCCCACCGCCGGACCGGCCCCTCACGACGCCCTGAGCCTGCCCGGCGTGCTCGACGCCGGGCAGCTGCACCGCTCGGCCTCCTACCTCGCGCGCTGTCAGGAGGACAGCGGGGCCATCCCGTGGTTCCCCGGCGGGCACACCGACGTGTGGGACCACGTGGAGTGCGCCATGGCCCTGACCGTGACCGGCCGCAACGCGCCCGGACACGCCGAGGCGGCCCGACGCGCCTACCTGTGGCTGGCCGACAGCCGCACGCCCGGGGGCGGGTGGCCCGCCAAGTTCCGCCAGGGCGCCCCGGTGACGCGGCTGCGCGAGGCCAACCACGCCGCCTACCCCGCGGTGGGCCTGTTCCACCACCTGCTCGTCACCGGCGACACCGCGTTCGCCGAGCGGATGTGGCCGGTGGTCGAGGAGGGACTGGAGTTCGTCCTGGCCCTGCGCGGCGAGCACGGCGAGATCCTGTGGGCCCGCTCGGAGAACGGCGACCCCGGGGACCACGCCCTGCTGACGGTGTGCGCGAGCGTGCACCACGCGCTGCGCTGCGGCGCCGCCCTGGCCGCGCGCCTGGGCCGCTCCCGCCCCGCGTGGACGGCCGCCGCCGACCGCCTCGCGGTGCTCATCAACGGGCACGAGGACCTGTTCGCCGACCGCGGGCGCTTCTCGATGGACTGGTTCTACCCCGTCCTGGGCGGCGCCGTGCGCGGCGCCGCCGCCAAGGAGCGCATCGCCGAGCGCTGGGACCGCTTCGTGGTTCCCGGGCTGGGCGTGCGCTGCGTGAGCGACCAGCCGTGGGTGACCGCGGCGGAGACCTCGGAGCTGGTGCTGGCCCTGGCCGCCGTCGGCGACGTGGACGCGGGCGTGCGCCTCCTGCGGGACGTGCAGCACCTGCGCGACGCCGACGACGGCGCGTACTGGACGGGCTACCAGTTCGCCGAGCGGGTGCGCTGGCCGGTGGAGCGCAGCACGTGGACCTCGGCCGCCGTGATCCTGGCGGTGGACGCGCTCACCGGGACCACGCCGGGCTCGCGGGTCTTCCTGCACACCTGGGACGGGGACCCCGCCGTCTAGATCGTTGATGGGGGTTTGGTGTCCTGGTCAGTGGTCGTAAGCGATCAATGACCGCTTGACCGGGGCACCCACCAGCCAGTTGTGCCAGATCGCGGCGTTGAGCGCGCAGATACGCTGGCACACCCTGGCCCACAGCCCCTCGCTGGTGCGCGCGGCGTGGCGTTCCAGACCGAGTTGGTTCTTCAACGTCCAGATGACGGCCTCGATCCGCTGCCGCAGCCAGGACGGGAACACCTCCACCCCGGGTTCGGGCTCGTCCCCGCGCACCGGACGGATGAGCGGATGGCCCAGCTTCGCCGCAGCGGCCTCGATCCCGGCCCCGGCGAAGCCCTTGTCGCACACAAT